>DASSDB010000002.1:0-300000 GCA_035697325.1 Candidatus Saccharimonadales bacterium | reverse complement strand
TGCCGTACCGCCCTGCTTTTGAATTTCGGCAATTGCATGAAGTGTCAGTGTCGTTTTACCCGAACTCTCAGGGCCATAAATTTCAATGATACGACCCTTTGGATAGCCACCGCCAAGCGCGATATCTAAGCTTAAAGCACCGGATGGAATAAGTTCCACATCTACTTTGTGCGCCTCACCAAGTTTCATAATTGAACCATCACCAAATTGCTTGGTAATCTGATCCATCGCAAGGCCTAATGCCTTTAATTTTCCTTCATTAGCAGCAGGTTTTGTAGCCGCGTCAGATGTGTCAGCCTTTTTCGCCATAAAATCCCCTCTCTTATCTATACTTCTATTATACATCTGGCGGGCAAGATTTGCTATAATAGAGAACAATGAAACACCAGCGGGGATTTACAGTTATCGAAATCGCAGTTGCCATCGTTTTTGTCGGAGCAGCCGCGCTACTTTTACTCTTACAAAAAGGTAATCTCGAGGCAGCACGCCGCGACGAAGATCGTAAAGTCGCGATTAACGCGATGTACTACAACCTTGAAGAAGTCTTTTACGAAAAAAACGGCTTTTACCCCTCCGAAATCGATAGCAAAACTCTTCGCGCCATGGATCCACAGTTATTTACTGACCCTCGTGGCATAAAAATGGGTGATGAGGGCGCAAACTACCGCTACGAAGGCCTTAATTGCAATAACGACACTTGCAAATCATATAAGCTCACCAGCAGTATGGAAAAAGAGGCCGAGTACGTTAAAACGAGCCGCAACAAGTAGCTATCAAATCTCTCAGTACGCGGTTGTCTGATACTCTCGCGAAGAAAACATCTGCAACCCACGTCTGAAAAGGCGTCGGGACCCTTATCAGACCTGGCGTGAAGCCGTTTGACTCATGAGTATCAGACTGTATTCAGCCTTTATCTAATTGTCGCTGTCGTCCACGACTGGCCGACCATTTTTAAAGGATTCAACCGCATTATTCAAAATAGCAATCTCACGTTTTGGATGAGCAACGTAGTTAAACCGATACGTCGTTTCGTCACCTTCCGTGCTCAATCGAATCGAACCATAATCAAGCAACGACTGAAGAAAGCCTTGTTGCAAAAAGCTCGCATCCTCGATATTGGTCAGACTCACCGTTTGCTCATGCCGTGTAAATAAGCTCGTCTGGATCTCTTGAATAACACTTTCGTTCGTTAAAAAGAATCTGTTGCTCGTATATACCCAGTACGAAATATATCCCCCAATAAGAAAAAGGATAATAAGAAGCATGCCAATAAATAACGCTGAACTTAGAGGTGGTGGATCAATTATACCGATTGCATTCACAATAATGGTGTAGTTAATCATGAGCGATGCAACAAAGGCCACAAGAAAAATCGTCACACCAAGTGGTAGAATCAACCCGATAGGGTGGCGGCGTACGGCACTAATCACATACTCTGACCCACTTAGATTTAGTGAGGGATATCGCTTAACTGATTCTTCATGCTTGGCTTTTATTTCTGGCGGGATCTGCGGAGTAACTGGCTCAACCGCACGACTTACGTACACGACTTGCGGCACAGGCTGCGATTGATCTGTCGGCTCAATGGATGCGGCAGGTGATACGGCAATAGGTCGACCATCCTTATCGTATGCAATAGGTTCCTGATTGTTTGCCTGGTCTTGGCTAGAGTTCGGATTCATACTGTTATTATACCAATTTATCGAGCAGTTCACCCGCTTCTTTACCTAAATGCCGGTATGCCTTAGGTGTCACGCGGCGGCCACGCGGCGTCCGTTCAATAAATCCGATCTGTAAGAGATATGGCTCATAAAAATCCTCAATCGTCGTTGGCTCATCACCCGTCAGTGCCGCAATTGTATTTAAGCCTACCGGATTAGCACCGTAATTCTCAATGATACTCTCGAGCATTCGCCGATCGGCCGGATCAAGACCAAGCTCATCCACCTCTAACATAGCAAGCGCCTGTGTAGTGATCGTAGCATCAATAATGCCATCGCCGTTCACATCAGCATAATCGCGCACACGTTTTAATAGCCGATTGGCTATACGAGGAGTTAACCGAGCCCGTGTCGAAAGGAGGTGCGCTGCCGGTTTATCGATTTTGCTTTCCAAAATCCCGGCCGCCCTGGTAATCACCGCAGCGATTTCATCAGGCGTGTAAAACTCCAGCCGATGCATATGCCCAAACCTATCGCGTAGTGGCGCCGCCAGTGCACCTGTGCGTGTGGTAGCGCCAATCACCGTAAACTTTGGCAAATCAAGCCGCACACTTCTTGCCGCCGGCCCTTTTCCAATGACGATGTCGAGTTTAAAATCTTCCATCGCGCTATACAGCACTTCTTCAACCGCGCGAGAAAGCCGGTGAATCTCGTCGATAAACAATACGTCACCATCAGCCAAATTGGTTAAAATACTTGCCAAGTCGCCTGCTCGTTCAATAGCCGGCCCTGCGGTCACACGAATATTCGTCCCCATCTCGTTAGCAATCACTGAAGCCATAGTGGTCTTGCCGAGCCCCGGAGGTCCATAAAGGAGCACGTGGTCAATTGGCTCACCACGCTTTTTAGCCGCTTCAATCGCCAGCTTCAAATTCTTCTTGAGCCGCTCTTGTCCCACATACTCCGCAAAAAAACGCGGCCGCAGACTCACCTCGATCTGCTCTTCCTCCGCGTCTTCATGCACACTAGTATCAACAATTCGCTCGACTGCCATATAACTACCCTAGTATACCACTTAAGGACGAATTGGGGGTATCGCGCTCATGGATATGACAATTCCACAACTTAATGTTGTGTGGTATTGTCGATTTCTCTTTGTACAAGTTCTCGAAGTACTTCAGCTTTCGTCTTACCTGTCTTTAAAGAAGACCAGCGAAGATAATTATAGATAGGCCGATCAATAAAGAAGTTGAAGCGCATATCTTTGGTTGAAATGTCATTCTCATCGAGAAAGTCATTGACATGTTTTTCAAGAGTCTTATCATCGTACTCTTTGTAACGAACATTGATATTATCAACTCCACTCGCAAAGCTGTCTGTATTTGCCTTTTCGTTTCTAAGGATAAGAACTGGCTTCTTGAGCTGTACCGCGTAGGCAACCTGGTATCCAATACCAAATCCTGTCTCTGTTGCTTCTGCAATTACTACATCTGCTTTCGCGATTGCCTCAAGGTTGTCTTTCTGGACAGCTTTCCAATCTACAGGGGGCCTCTTTACGCCTTGCGATTCTTTGGAATAACGCACATAGGCTGGCTCGATCCAATCACGAGCAAGCGTACTCTCCTTATCATGAATAGCCGCGGTAATACGGCGAAGATAAGGGATTGTTTGATCCAGATTCTTTTTGGAGGTAATAAGATGGACTATCATATATATACATTAAATGATAGAATGGCATATTATGTCAAATCGAGCTTAAATTTGTTAAGCTCGTGTTAGGTATTTGCAAAAAATACAGAAGGAATGTAAGCCGTGAGTAAAGAGAAAGCATATTTGTATTTAGAGGGAATTCAACAACTCGCCCAAGAGGTTCGAGGCGATGAGAAGATTTATACAGCCATCCGGCCATACGCTCTTCATGCAGGAAATGTGCTAAGTATTGTGGCGTATCCCTATCTTCTCTGCGAAAACGTAAAAAAACATGGAATTGAACCCCGTTTTGAGTTTATTGTTTCCATCAACGACTGGGAGCAAGATCAACTTATTGGGCCCGATATCCATAAATATATATTCGACGCAAAACCGCTCCATACAACTATTGCCCACGCCGTAGATTCAGACGGTAACAACATGGTAGATAAGTGGCAGCCACATATCGAAACTGAGGTAAGTAAAATTAAAAAAGATTTTCCTCACGTTATCATTACGTTTGTTCGTAATTCATCTTTGAAACCACATCCGCTGATGAAACATGTCTTGCTCCATACTATTGAGCACTTCAAAGAGCATAAAGAGCTTTTACTAAAGACTACGGGAAAACCCACACTCGGAGAAACGATGCATTTTGCTAATGCGCTATGCTCACGATGCCTTGACGCAAACACGAACACTCAATTGCTAACTGACGGATCACTTGAGACAAATTGTGAAAATTGTGGTAAGCATGAAGTACGATCATACGACGACTGTGACTTTTGGCTCTATCACAAACAACTCTTTCCGCCACGATTGGCAATTCTTGATTTTGAGATCACCATAAGTGGCGCCGATCACTACCTTCAGGGCGATTTCGAGGTGCGCAAAGCTCTTTTCGAGTATATATACAACAAACCAATGCCTACAGTAAAAATGGCCTTTGCACCTCTATTATTAGCTCCAGACGGTGACAAGATGAGCAAATCTAGAAAGAATGATTTCTATCTTCCTTTTGAGGATATTCTGCCTCACGCACGAACAAACTTCTCACCAAGTTTACAGATAACGGAATAGCTATCCTTTTAGCGCCTGCGTCACCCTATCGGCCGTTGAAAGGTCGGTAGAGATACCCTCAAGCGCTCGTGTTGCATCGGCGAGGTTGTAACCAAGCGCCATAAGCGCCTCTAAGGCCTCGTCGGCATGCGTAATGGGCTGGGAAATGCCGGTTTGGCCAGGATTCATCCTTAGGGGCAAGCCAACTTTATCTTGAAGATCAACAACAACTCGCTCGGCGATACGTTTACCGACACCGGATGCCTTTGTAATATAGGCAACGTCTCCGTTGGCAAGTGCGTTACGCACCACTTCGCTATCGCCTAGGCTTAAGATAGAAAGTGCTGCCTTTGGCCCGACACCTTGTACGGTAATGAGCATCTCAAATAGCTTTTTGGCCGCCAAACTACTGAAACCAAAGAGTTCCTGTGATTGCTCGCGAATGTGATGATACGTGTAAAACTTCACCGACTCGTTTAAAAGTGCGTGTTCAAAATCACCTGCGGCAACCGCCACTTCATACCCCACTCCATGAACATCCACGATAACAGATGAGTTAAATTTTTCAGAAACAATACCAGAAATATGTGCAATCATAGTTGCTATTATGACATACTTACTGGCTTATGGATTGATGACCGGTGGAGTAACGACACCCCCATTGCCAGTGCCGGAGCCGCTACCGCTCCCTGTCCCTGAGCCATTTCCTGTCCCGGTTCCACCGCTTCCATTGCCGGTGCCGCTGCCGTTTCCTGTACCAGTGGAACCTCCGTTGCCATTTGAAGTACCGCTTCCTGTTCCGCCCGTACTTGAATTATCTGTCTCTGTGGTCGGTTCTTCTTCTTTTTTCACCGGCTCTTCCTGTTTTTGCTGAGAATTACATGTCGTGGTTGGTAGTGCACTTGAAAGGAAGTACTCATTATATGTATTTGTGCCGCTCGTGCTTGCCAGGCCGTAACTTCCATAACACACCGGCTTCTGAATGACTCCGGATGGTACGGTAAATTGCGTGTTCGGTACACCTTTTAATGCCTGCTTCATAGCGTTTATCCAGATGGGTCCTGCCATCCCGGAGCCACCGTTCTTCATGACGGCATTATTGTTGTTACCCACCCAAACACCAACTACCATTTGCGGAGTATAGCCTATTGTCCAAGCATCACGTGAATCGTCGGTGGTACCCGTTTTTACTGCTGCGGTCCGGCCAGGAATCGTAAGAGAAGACCCAAAGATTGGTGCGCGAGCATTGTTATCCGAAAGGATACTTGAGATCAGAAAGGCACCACTTGCGCTGATTGCCGTGCGTGGCTTCTCATCCGCTTTGAATATCGTTGCGTCAAATTTGTTCTTAATAGAATTAATAATCGTCGTATTATATTGCTGGCCTTGGTTGGCAAAAGCGGCGTACGCATTTGTCATCTGAAGCAGTGGGACTTCAGCCGAACCAAGCGCGAGCGAAAGACCGTAGTTTTTATTCTCATCGAGTGTCGTAATGCCTAATTGTTTTGCCATTTTCACCGCATTCGAAACACCATATTTTTGTAACACCTCAACACTTGGAATGTTAAGCGATTGGCTAATGGCGCTGCGTACCGTTACATCTCCGCGGAACTTCTTATCGGCATTTAGCGGCTTATAGCCACCACCGAAATCCGTCAGCTTATCGTGCAATACCGTAGCCGGAGTAATGACACCGTCGGCAAGCGCACCGGAGTAATAAATCGACTTAAAACTTGAGCCTGGTTGCCTGGCTGTCGTCGCCATATTAACTTTGCCCCAGTCCGGGTTTGACCAATCGGCACTACCAACAAGCGCGCGTACTTCGCCATTGGTAGGATCTATCGCCACCGCACCAGCATTTGAACCTCCATTTCGCTGAATGTATGGCATTTGATTCGCTATGTCGGTTTTTAGCTGACGCTGCAAGTTAAGATCGAGCGACGTCTTCACCTGATATCCAGAACGTGTTACCACTTCTTCGCCATATTTGTCATACAGCTGTTGCATTACCATTTCAGCGAAGTGCGGTGCTTCGCTGTTATTCGTATTTGTTTGCGGTGCATAAGCAAGCTGCTCGGCAAGCGCTGCCTGCTTCTCGGCTTCTGTGATATAACCGTTTGTCACCATGCGGCTGAGCACTGTCGTTTGACGCTCTTTGGCGTATTCGGGGTTACCACTAATAGGCGAGTATGCACTTGGCGCTGGCAGTACTCCTATCAGCATAGCGCTTTCAGCCAGATTAAGATCTTTTGGCGCCTTTCCAAAGTACACTTTGGCCGCATCTTCGATACCGAATGCATTTTCGCCAAAGAATACGGAGTTAAGGTACATATCGAGAATCTGGTCTTTAGTGTATTGCTGCTCGATCGCAATAGCGATAAATAACTCCTGATATTTCCGCAGAAACGTCTGATTTTCGCTTAATAACGTGTTTTTTGCCAATTGCTGTGTCAGAGTAGAACCACCACCCGTCACACTACCGGCCGTAATGTTGCCAAAGAAAGCACGCGCAATACCCGTAATAGAAAAGCCCTCATGCTGGTAAAAGTCCTTGTCTTCCGAAGCAATTACCGCATGCTTCAGGTTATCTGAAATATCCGTCAGCGGAACCATCTGTCGGTGTGCTGCCTTACCCACGGTGTAGAATGTCTCACCATTTTTATCGGTCAGTACGACTCCGGTGTTGTTTCGGTTCATCAAACGTTCTTGATCGGAAATGTCGTTTGCGTAGTAAAGGTATGTAAGCAGCGGAGTTAGGATAAGGAACGCCAATATTGGCCCGGCAATAACGAGCACCTTTTTGGGTTTGGATAGTTTTCGAAACCATCGCCATCCTCTTTTACCCGAGCGGCGCGCCTGACGAACGGTAGTCACCTTTTTGGTATATTTACCCTGGCGAATCATCGTGTATACATTATACCAAAACAACTTATAAGTACCTTAAAATTATTGAGCAGTCTGATTAGACAGAATCCAAAAGATATCATATAGTAGCGAAGGTCAACTCTCTACAGAGAAGGGTTTCCTACCGTGATACCGAAAATCGAACAAATCGGTCCGTCGCTCCCGTCAGGATGGCAACGACCGACAGCGGGACTCGTACGAGAGTACTTGCAAAAACGTCGCGCGGGTCTCGCCGAGCCGTCCGCACCCCAGCTCCGCAAGAAAGCCAAAGCAATCTCGGAAGAGGCGGCTTACAACAACCAGAATGTTCGCCGGGGGATCAAACTGCTCGAGTCGTACGTCGACCCGGACGGTGCCCTGAAGGCTGCCGGGATGGCATACCCTCAACTCCAGCAGGCAGCACTGGGGAGTCTGCGAATTCTTGCCATGAACGTCGGCATGCCCGATCTGAAGAGCGAGAACTTACAGAAGACGATCCGCACGTTCTTTGATCCGGTTGTGGAGCCCATCAAGAGCGAGGGAACCATCGAACGGATAGAGTCGTGTTTTTCGATCCCCGGTATTGCTGTGGCTGTGAAACGCTGGAAGGCGATTATGGTCACGCTGCCCGGACAGGCGGCTTTTCGGATGGACGGCACGGACGGATGGATCATGCAGCACGAGTCCGACCATCTGGACGGAATGACCTGCGCTCAACTCGCCTTACAGCAGGGGCGGCGGTTCTTTTACGCGCCCGAGAGGGAGCATCGACGCGCCCTCGCAGAGGCAGGCGACCGTTCGGAGTGGCCACTGTTCCCCGTTGAGCAGTGGCTGGCAATGACAAGCGGTGATTTCGATCTCCGTAGCTACGCCCGCTACATCCAGTAGGAGGGCAATGGGGGAGGCTTCAACAGCTCCCCAACTAAAAAATTATCCACATCATCTTAATTGACCTCCATTCAATCTAACCTTATAAATAAAAGTCGCACATGACAGAAAAACTCCCCTTCACCTCCACCGACGTCATTATCCGCAAAGATGGCTTCGATATCCCTCACGAGATTCGTGTACCGCTTGTTATACGTGAACCGAACCAACCTGGTGTGCTCGTCCTTCCGGGTATTGGCCAGGACGGGCGCATTCCTCATAGGATAGCCACACTAACAGAAGGAGTTGACGTGGCAAGCGCGCTTCCCTACTGGGAGGTACCCGCCGAAGGGCCCTCTATTCGTGCTCTTGCCCAGCCTATCCACCTGCGATTATTGAGGCCTGGCGAGAAATGCACGACGACACCTACCTAATACCTGACATTGTGGCAGAATCGCAAGCTGCTATCGGTGCCATCTATGCCGAAGCTGATCGCCCGGAAGATATAAACGGACTCGTATTGCTCCGCCCTCTCGGCTTGAATGTAGAGCAGATCGGAAATAGTCCGCGAAATCGTGCAAAGAACTTGCTTGGCCGCGCAGCCGCCACCCTTTTTCAAAGTGACCAAAGTATCTTTCACGATCGCTGGAATGCTTACGTCGCAAACCGTCTTCTTAAACGCCTCAGCTGTCATACCCTTACTCAACTCGGCATCGGCCTCAGCGAAGACATGATCCCTCTCCTTACAAAACAAGCCGAGGCGCGAAGCGAAGAGGGAAAAAAGACCGCGCTACTAATCGGTGGCAAGGATAGGATGATGAAACCAGATGAGCTCCTTGCCGCCAGAGAAAAAGCTGGCGCATCAGCGCTTGATCTTATCATGATCGAAGAAGCCTCACACCGTAGCCTCGCCACTCGTCGTGGTGCTAAAGACTTAGCGTTTGCAGTTGATTACCTCGCAGCATAATATATTGACTTTATGTTTAAATTATAGTATAATAATTTAGTTGCATTGCTTTACCGAAGACAGTCGTTTTCCAACAAAAGCACGATCATCGACAACGAGGAGACTAAAGTGAGCGAGCCCCAGGAGTTCGTCCTGAAGGCGCCGACCCCGCTCAGCGAGATGTCGGTCAAGGAACTGCTCCAGCTGGCGATCGAGGGAAAGGGTGACACCTCCAAGGTGCTCAACTTCCTCAAGGCCCACGAAGACGTGAGGGCGGCCCAGTACAAGACCGAGGGCACGAACGAGATCATCGTTCCGAACGCCGACGGCAGCGTGAACGTGGACGAGACGGTGAAGTACATCACCAACCTCGCCTCCAAGTTCGGCCGCACGATCCGCAAGGTCGCCGGGCAGTACCCCATCACCATCGACGAGGCGTTCAATCTCACCCGCATGGTGATGATCGACCCCGTCGCGCTGGAGTTCGTCTACGTCGGCGACCCCGACAAGTACGGCCTCGGCCTGGTTCTCAGCGAACTGGACGAGGGGATCCTGAAGGCGCTCAACTGGGCACTGATCACCGGTCACGAGGCCATGCCCCGAGACCTGGACAAGTTCGCCCAGGAGGAGTTCTTCGAGCAGCTGTTCAACGACAGGCTGCCCGCGCGCGTCCGCCGGATCATCGACGACCACAAGCGGGCCGTCACCAAGGGTGACCTGGTCGCTCAGGGTGTCGTCTGCCGCATGTCCGAAGAGCAGGCCACGCAGATGCTGGGCCAGTTCGGCGGCGGTGGCGTCACCATGAGCGGCGGTTCCGCCGGTCGATCGTCCGCGGTCGACTACGAGGCGCTCGTCCGCGAGCACGCCGCACTGTACAGGTCCGACATCACCATCACGAGCTACAACCGTGAGGTGAAGGGCAAGATCTGCTCGCAGCTCAACATCCACAGCTACAACACCATCGTGCGCAACACTGTGGTGCTTGACAGCTGCCGGGTGACCAGCTACAGCAACGTCGTCGACATCATCATGCCCCCGGGCAAGGATGTGGACGACAGCAGCTACAGCAACTCCGTCAACGTCACCAACATGACGTGGGAGCAGATCGCCCGGCACCTCGGTCTCGTCTAGCAACACCCGCGAGCGGGAGGCGTACACAACGTACGCTTCCCGCTCGCAAGTGAGCCCCTGATTTATATCAAAGAGATATAAGCAAGAGGCTTTCTTTTTTACACCCTGGTCATAAATGCGCACATAATAGCAGCAGCGAGCGCATCCGCACAGTCATCCGGCTTCGGGACATCTTTTAATCCCAACTGAATCCGCACCATCTCTTGCACCTGTTTTTTACTCGCCTTGCCATAGCCAGTAATCGTTTGCTTGATTTGAAGCGGTGTGTACTCCTCTATTGGCAGTTTGGCCTGTTTGCCCGTCAGCATCGCAACACCGCGAGCGTGTGAAACGCTCATAGCTGTAGTAACATTTTGAGCAAAAAACAGCTTTTCAATCGCCATGATTTCAGGCTTGGTCGTCGCAATAATTTCTGTCAGGCTCGTGTAAATTTCTTCAAGACGGTCGGGCAGGGGAGTGTGCGGTGGGGTAGTTATAACTCCAGCTTCAACAAGTACCGTCTTCCCTTTCGCCGCGTCTATCACACCAAACCCTAAAATCCCCGTGCCTGGGTCGATTCCTATAATTCGCATATTAAAAAGGCCTTGAACATATCTTCTAGTATACGTTATTTAAGAGAGGTAAAAAACGACGAGACTTTTCGAATAGCCATGCGGGCTTCTTCACGCCACTCCCATACTCCATACCCGAGTGCAACCGCTCCTACCCCGCCAAGCGCCCACCATCCTATAAACGCCTTTCCCGCATCCTGAGCTGTCTCGATAGCGAAGGCAGCGTCACCTGGCACACTATTTGCAATGTTACGGCATCTGTTTGTAGCCGGATTTCTCTCCTGCCCCTCCTTGCATGGTGTCAGTCCTTGGCTTGCGGCTGTGGCTATTTTTCGACAACGGTTGGTAGCGGGATTACGCTCTTCATCGTCATCACAGGGAGCCAATGCCGTCACGCTTCCCGCAGAACGACAGCGATTCGTTTCTTCACTGCGATACTGTCCTTCTTTGCAAGGTGCCAGGGAAGCCGTTTGAATTGCCTTTTTTGGAGGGGCAGGGGGCGGAAACACGCTCGGCGCATCGCGAGGTGTCGGCTGCGTTGTCCATTTCCAGAGGCCATCACTTAAGTCGTACGCCCACGCCTGCCCTTTCTTCGTATCTGCGCTGGCGTCGGGGTACTCAAGTACGGTAGTATCATACCTTTTGATGCCATACATATCTTCCAGCCAAACAAACCCGCCACTGTTTGTAAGAGTTATTGGCCGGTTATCCGCGCTACTTGAAATTACGATATACTGGCCTGGACCCACAGTTCCCTGGAGCTGAAAAGTATTGCTTGAAGAGGGAGTTTGACCCAAATAACCGATCCTCAGTCGCGTTTGTGAAAGGTCAACGGTTTGCATCGACGGATTATGGAACTTTATGTAGTCTGTGCAGTCCCCGGCTGTATCCAGCGGCGAGCAATTCCGTGGATTTGCCATAATTTCCGCTACTTGCAAAGACATAGTCTCAGAGTACTCGTAAAATCCATTTCCATATAGTACGAACTGGGCATCGGGAGTAAACGAGCTGAATGTCGAAAGATAATTGCCCGTCGACGAGGATATATTTCGGCGCCAATATGGATGGCTCACATCCGCTTTTGTTGCTAGTTGGTGCGCAAGATAGCGCGCTGGAGCTGTAAGTTGCAAAGAAGTAACCGTAGCAGCATCACTTAGATTCGGTCGCGAGTACCCAATATCTGGCGTAGAAATGACGCCTGTGTCCGCGATCACAAGGTATCCACCAGGTTTCACGAGCCCATGAAGGCTCGCAAGTGTCACCATGGCTCCTGTTGAATGCACCGCCTGGAGGGTCCAGTTTGTTACATCAACAACATCGTTCGAGCTATTAAATAATTGCACGTACGATACCTGTGCACCATCAATACCATACCCTGTTACAATAACCGGTGAATCAGTCCGCGTATCTACCACGGGCTCACCGACCATTATTGCATGAACGTTGGGAGCGATCAAAAGACAAATCGTAATACTCGCGACAAGCCACGCTAACTTCAAATAACGCATACGCTTAGCAATATACGCAACAGATATTAACAAATTATTAAGTAAATGTTACTGCGCAGGTTCAACAGTAATGTCAGCGTTCGTGTGGACATTCACCACATCGTCAAGGTCATCGAGCGCATCAAGCAGCTTGAAAGCCTTCCGAGCAACCTCAGGATCGCTTATCTCAACAGGAGCATTCGGCACATACTGAAGTTCGGCTTCCCTTACTTCAAGCCCCGCCTCAATTAACGCGGTTCTAACTTTTGCCAGATCTTTTTGATCACTATACACCGTAATTCCATCACCTTCCTCAACTGCGTCCTCCGCTCCTGCGTCAAGGACGGTCAGAAGCGCATCTTCACCGGTCGCTCCCACCCGAATGACACCTTTACGTGTAAACTGAAACGCTACGCTTCCCGGCTCGGCCATCGACCCACCATTTTTTGTAAAAGCAGTCCTTACTTCAGGGTATGTGCGGTTTTTATTATCCGTTGCCACTTCAACGATTAAGCCGATACCACCTGGTCCATATCCCTCATAGGTAGCCTCTTCAAGCACGGCAGCATTTTTGTCGTCTACACGATCAATTGCACGTTGAATGTTGGCATTTGGCATGTTGGCCTGTTTTGCTTTTTCGATTGCAAGCGCAAGCGCTGAGTTCATTGATGGATCGGTGCCACCGCGCGCCGCAATGGCAATCTGATTACCAATTTTAGTAAAAATAGCACCGCGTTTCGCATCTTTTGCCCCTTTTTCACGTTTGATCGTTGACCACTTACTGTGTCCTGACATAGATATTCTCCAGGTTACATAATTCTGTTCGTTACTATTATTATACCATTTCCCTATCTGTTATTCCACCAGGTTTGCCGTTCGTAAATCGTACCTCGTGACACGCCACATCCAAAAACATCCTAAAATTAAAGCACCGTATGCCAGCGCCACACTCCACCATGGCAATGTTAATTCTGTCGTCGCAAAAGGCAGCACTGCCAAAAAATCAACGACAGCAATCATATACGTCAATACGGCATGGGCGGTCCACCCTACCACAGCCGCAAGCCACCCAAAAATCGGTACTGTTATTCCTGCCAAAAACGTGAGTGCCATAGCCACCGGTACGAGCGGAACTACCAAAACATTGGCAAGAAGTGCCACGTTCGAAAACTGACCAAATGCAGCAATCAAAATGGGGAGTGTTACCATCTCGGCTGCAATCGTTTCACCAACAACCTGGCGAAGCACTCCTGGCTTCTTCTTCCCAAAAAAATAAGCCTGCAAAAGCGGAGCAACAATCATCACACCAGCAAAGGCTGCAAAACTCAGCTGCCAGCCCAAATCGCCCCACCCATAAGCAGGGTTAATAAGAAGTGTCACGGCAGCCGTTAGCGGCAACAATACAAGCGGATGGAACTTACGACCATAATACCAAGCAGCTAAACTTAACCCGGAGACCAGCCCAGCACGTGACATGCTTGGGCTTAGCCCCGTAATTGCCATGAATCCGGCGATCATACCGGCTCCAAACAAACCTGCAAGATATTTTGATATGCGGCTAAATACTCTTCTTGCCAGCCTCACTAAAATGGTGAGATTGTATCCGCTTGCTACCACGATGTGTGTCAAGCCGACTGTTCGCATTGCCTCGTCAAGTTCGGGAGGAATCGCTTGCTTTTGTCCGGTCAAAAAACCAATACCCAGAGCTGCTTGGTCGCTAGGAAGTACCTTGTGAATTTGCTCTCCAAACCATTGGCGTATGGTCATCGCAAAGTCCGGGGGGTGCGAGCGCATGACAGACTGTACATCCGCCCGATACATACTTCCCACAAAAGCCCCGAAACCAGGCTGGAGTATACCCTTAAGTGTCGGTACGTCACCTCGTTTTATTTCGCGACTTTCTGGTAGAGTAATCCATATCTTTCCGGGAAGTGAATGACCGTTAATCGTGGTTACGGCAACATGGAGCGTCATCGCCTGTTTGGCATCGACTTCAGGGTCTTCATCAACGACTCCTCGCAGTATTACTTGCTTACCTATGCAATTTGCATACGGCTGTAATGCGACCTGTACGATCGCGCCTCGCCACAATCCCACGACACCCCCCGCGATGATAATAATTGGAATAACATAGAGCTTGCTTCGCCATAATGACAGTGCGATTAAGCTCAGGGCAACACAAAGCCAAATCCAGGAGCCAAAAAATAAAACGGCACTTTCCTTGGAAAATACTACTCCCAGTGCAATGCCAAAACACAACGAAGCAATCAGCCACGAGATGTGCACGCGGCGCCGCAATATCCACCAATTCATGGCCACAGTATATAACGAACCAAAAGAAAAAGAGTCACGAAGACTCTTTTTTTAATCGTTTTAAGCAGTGCTTGGCTTGAAGGGTACCCCTCAAGCCAAGCACTGATGTTACTCAGAACTCACGCGACGAGCACTCGGCCAGTATCAGCTGCTCGAGAAGATCCCGTCGAACAAGCGCGGACTGCTGGTGTGGTGGTGGCGGTGACCACCGTGGTGGCCAGTGTGACCGTACGCCGGACGCGCACGCAGCACCTCGACCGGCTGCGGCCGGAAACCCGACTGGCTGGCGAGGGTGGAAATGATGATCTCCAGCTCACCGTGGTCGAGGAAAACACCCCCGCAGCGCCGGCACTGGTCGACCGTCACCCCGCGGTTGTTGACCTTCTCCATGGGGTTCCGACAAGCCGAACAGAACCGCTGCTCTTCCATTCCGTGCACCGTGCTCCTCCTTTGAGTAGACAATTGAGCACTTGAGCTATGTTAAACGATTCTTGCTATTTGGTCAATACTGATTTATATATTCATTTTAATCTTTGGCTGGTCAATAATACAAAGCGGCGTTTCTTCACCTAACTCAGCCCCCACCGGAATAAGAACATTGCCCGCATGAATACCTGCTTCGTGCTGCAACCCAAGATCATTTAATCGATCTACGTGTTCAAAATCCTCCACACCGGCCTGAAGCCTCCGACGAAAAATTGCTGTCCACTTTCCTACTTCTTCATGCGCCGCAGGGTCATCAACTCGGTCACCATATTCTCTCAAAGTTCTGGCGACTATTGGTTCCCAGCCCTTCATATATTCTTGGGCTAAAATAAAATTGTCATGAGGAGAATGTGCAACAAAAAACTGCTTCGGCACCGAAATATTTTCGCGTGCTAACCTACCATGTTTTCGAAGTGCTGAAAGTACGGCAAATTGTTCGCCAAGGTCTTCCGGCCAAAACGATTTCTTTTTCTCATGTGCCATTTGACTCGTACGCGGACCACTAACTTTTATCGCTAGCTCATTATTAAGCGCAAAAGTAAACGAGTACTTTCCTGCGCCTAGAAGCCGTGATCCGGACACGCGCTCAAGATGGGCATCTTCAGCCCCGATATATGTCTCCATCGCAGTCTGAAGGGCTTCATTCTTATCAAGTAGGTCATCGCCCGCGGGAGTTGAATCAATAATATGAAATTGTTCTTTAAATCTTGACGCCATAAACAGCGTCAAATTATATAACAAACAAAAAGCTTTTTCAAGGCGGCATCCAAACCAGATGGTAATTTAGAGCAGCATTTTAATGGTGCCTGGCTTAAGTTACCAACAAAAGCCAGGCACGCGTTACACAGTTCCAAAGCTGTACATCAGGACCTTAGAACCGAATTATCTTCGGTTGGGCGTCTTGCACGATCTCACCGCCCTCATAGTTGCGCCGCCCTTCCTCCGTATACACGTGAAGAAGCTTGGTATCACCTTGAAATATGGTGTATTCAAACGATGCATCCGCCTCTTCCAACACTGTGCGGAGTTGCAGGTCGATGATGATGGCGGAACCAGGCATTACCTCAGATTCCTGATAGCCCCACCGTCCCAGCCCGGCATTCCGCTCTCTTGGGTAGACACCGGCAGGAAAAACGACCTCCAAGCGTAGGTCGCCTTCCGTACGAGTAATACTCGACACGTTTCATCCCTTCGCAGAAGTTGCTGGCTCTTCTACTATATCAATTCCTGTTGATCTTTGAAAAATTACGACACTGAACCGCTCATGTCCATCCAAACGAACTCCCACTGATGGCCGTCGAGGTCATAAAAACCGCGGCTGTACATACCTGGCTGATCCATGGCTTCACCTGTCGAGATACCGCCCGCCGCAATAGCTTTTTCAATCACCGTGTCGACGTCTTCTTTACTTTCAGCCGAGAATGCTACCGTTGCTTCTACGGTCTTGGATGTATCGGCGAGTTCTTTGCCTTTAATAAATGTCTTGAAGAAAGGTTCAACAGAAAGCATTACATATGCTCGGTCGTTCACAACCATACCCGTACCTTCAGGACTTGTAAATTGTTCGTTGAATTCAAAACCGATCGCTTTGAAGAAATCCATTGATGCATTGAGGTCTTTTACTGCTAAGTTTACAAAAATCATCCTACTCATGGACCTATTTTATACCAATAAGCATAAGCCACAAACTGAAAGTTAACACACTTTCTTACATGAGTGATAGTACATAATGTTTTTGCATCAAAAATAGCCGCTAGAAAGCGACTATTTTATAATTTCATGGAGGGTCCAGTGGGGCTTGAACCCACGACACCCTGCTTAAAAGGCAGGTGCTCTAACCAGCTGAGCTATGGACCCATATAATTTGTTAACGTCATTTTACTTTACGTGCCGTACGCTCCAGTAAAGATAGCATTTTTAAGAGGTATTTGTCAATGTTTGGACTCTTTTTCGCGGTGAGGCTTTTTCGCGCCAATAAGAAGGTCGAGGGTAGAAAATGCCAATCCGGCAGTTATAAGAATCATGTGATATCTTTCTAAGAAATCATAGATAGGTTTGGCTGTTCCATCAACAACCAACGCCGAACCAAGCGGCTCTACCAAGAACGCGATGGCCAGAATCGCAAAAACACCAGAATGCATAAGGCGCGGTATCATTCCTTTTACTCTCGCTCCGCTAAAGAAAATAAGGAATGCAGGAAGGAGTGTGAGAAGTGTCGCGACGATACTTCCAAGAGGCGGACGTATAATTTCTATGCCGGCTTTTGCAACTATAGGCGTCAACTCACTCGTCCAAAAGGAAGCTACGATAAACCCGGCCGCAAGTGCAAGTCCTAACACGCCAACCCGTCGCTTGGTCACATATGCAGCTAAAAACAATGCCGCAAAAAGAACTCCTACGACAATAAGAAAACTCATAAGTTCCACCCTTCGATGTTATTTTCATCAAATGACGCGATTGTACCTATCGAAATCGATTTGCTTCCTACCGTACCGGCAGCCACCTCTACAACGTAGCGAGCCTCCTGCTTGGGCGTGAAGTTTTCATAGGGATAGCTCTCCGGCGGTGCGTTCTTTACGATATAAACGACTTTTTTATCTTTATCAAGCCAAATAATATCAATCGGATAATTCATGTCTTTCATCCAAATTGGCCATTTATCATCCGAGCCATATACAAAAAGCATTGCCTCTTCTGGCCGTAAACCTGGTGTGTTTGACAAGCCTTTCTCGCGTGTCTCCTGCGTTTTAGCAACTTGGGCCAAAAATACACCGTCACCTAAACGAATAGTGACATGGGGTCGCAATTGGGGAGCCATAACATAATACGCCGCTGCCGCGATAAGCCCCAAGACAAGAACTACCAGCCCCCAGGAAAGCACATTCTTACGAACGCTCATACTTGAGTACCCACTCTCTGTTTCATGGGTACTATTATATCAGTTTAAGAGGATTACGCGCCGACTTTGTCTTTTTTGGCTCGTCGCTTGGCATTCATTTCGACATATTCGATAATCGGACCTGCGATATCGCGACCCGTTACTTGTTCAATGCCAAACCCCGGGCTCGCGTTTACTTCAAGTACAAGCGGACCGCGACTGCTGCGCATCATATCGACTCCGGCAACATTCAAACCCATAGCTTTTGCGGCTTTGACGGCAATTTTGCGCTCTTCATCGGTTAGTTTGATCGGTGTTCCCTGTCCGCCTTTGTGAAGATTTGAGCGAAAGTCATCATCGAGACTCTGGCGCTTCATGCTCGCCACGACACGACTTCCTACAACAAACGTACGGATATCAACTCCGGCAGACTCTTCGACGAATTCTTGCAATAGGACGTTGGTACCATCGTCATTTGAAAGATAAAATGCCTGAAGTACAGATTTTGCCGCTTTTTTCGTTTCGGCCAAAACCACGCCATTTCCGTGCGTACCACGCGCCAGCTTAATAATGACGGGTGTTCCGCCGATTTTTTCAATGAGATCATCAATATCTGTTGAGTTCCGTGAAAAAACGGTTTTTGGAATACCCACTCCTGCGCGGGCCAAAAGTTGCATGCTGCGAAGTTTATCGCGTGATCGGTTGATAGCGATCGAGCTTGAAAGTGTATAAATACCCTGAGCTTCCAGCTGGCGCACTACCGCGGTGCCATATCGGGTCATGTACGAAGCAATGCGGGGAATAATCGCATCAAACCGTGCCAAATCCTGCCCTTTGTAGCTTACGGTTGGGTTATTTTGCTCGATAGATACATAACAATCACGATACTTAATAATACTGACTGTATGTCCGCGCTTTATAGCCTCCTCTTTGAGGCGCTTCGTTGAGTAGTTGCCTGGTCCGTTTGAAAGGATTGCGATATTCATAGTTTTTTCCTCAAGGCTACGCCACTTTTTTTGTAATATTTTTTGTAAAACATGTACGGATCTTCGCTAAGTTGTCCGTTTAATTCTTTCGTTATCGTTGTATCTGGGTCGGTATAATGAGATTTGGTCACATCAACGATGAATTTTCCGCTTAGCGTCCGCCTTCCGATAAGGACGGGGAATTTATTTTGCGATCTATCGGAGAGATTAAACATCGCTCGAATACGTTTACCCCCAAGACGAAGACTGAGTTGTGTTCTGTATCGTATTTGCTGATGGCCACTGGCACTACGTACCATGGCTACTTTGTAATGCTCACGCTTAAGGGTTTTTCCCGAGTAGAAGGGAGATCCCTCTCCAAATAAGCTAAACCGTAGGACGCCGTTTTTATCCACTCGCACATTGCTTACCCATACGGAGGACGAATCAGCTCCTGTATCAATTTTAGCAGGAACTTTGCGAGCGTATCTCGCAAAGTCAACAGGCTCATTTCGACCGACGATTATTTTGTCTTTCGGGGCCATAGCATTATTTAACCAGAATTCTCACTCGTTTTATATATTGTTGATTAGTAACTTAAAAACTATAACACTTTAGAGTATAAAAGTCAATAATTAACAGGGGTAGTGCAATAGTTAGACTGCCCCTGCGCCTTCATTCAGGAGTGTTAAGTCAGAAGAGGCTTTTCTTTTTAGCGCCTTCGAATTGCTCAAGTAATTCCCGTTGTTTTTTCGAAAGTTTAGTAGGGATGTCAACGATAATACTTACTATGTGCGCGCCTCGCGTATTGCCTCGAAGATGAGCTACACCATGGCTGCCTAGCTTAAAATCGGTACCGCTTTGTGTTCCCGCCGGGACTTTCATGCGGATGATGCCGTCCACCGTTTCTACGTCAATTTCGGTGCCAAGGGCTGCATCCACCATAGAAACGTGCTCTTCGCTCAGGATAATATCGCCTTCACGGGTGAATTTTTTGTGCGGTTTTACACGAACATGAACATATAGGTCACCTTTTGCACCGCCGCCCACGGCTTCTCCTCGTTCTCTTAGGCGAATCGTTGCTCCGTCATCAATACCAGCGGGCACCTTTAGAACGATCGTCTGTTTACGGCGTTCTGTTCCCTTGCCCCGACATACAGTGCATACTTTTTCAGGAACCTTACCTGTGCCGCGACACATTTCACAGGGCACGGCTTGCTGGATCTGACCAAAGATCGTGTTCATGACACGAGTTTGCTGACCCGCACCCTTACACGTAGGACAAGTTTTCATACTATGACCAGGCTCCACCGTCGTGCCATGACAATGCGAGCATTCATCTTCCATAGTGAGTTCAATTTGTTCTTCAACTCCAAAAACAGCCTGCTCGAAGCTAAGCGTGATCGTTGTTTCGACATCCCTGCCTTTTCGTGGCCCACGCTTATTCTGCCCACCGCCAAAGAACTGGCCAAAGATATCTCCAAGGCCGCCGTCACCAAAATCGAAGTGAACGTTTTGACCTCCAAATCCCCCAAACCCTTCAAACGGATTACCACCGCTGGTGCCGCCACTATCGCTGCCCACACCAGCATGACCAAATTGATCATAACGCTGACGCTTCTGTTGGTCTTTCAATACTTCGTAGGCTTCATTGACTTCCTTGAACTTAGCTTCATTACCACCATCTTTATCTGGGTGATATTTAACGGCCAGCTTACGAAAAGCTTTTTTGATTTCATCGGCGCTAGCAGATTTAGACACCCCTAATATTTCGTAATAATCACGTTTGCTCATCTGTTATTCATTGTAACGAATTAGCACTTACGTGTCTAGAGTGCCAATTGTATTGTTTTTTCCTTAATATTATGATATAATTACATGCGTCACAAAGACCCTATTACTTGAAAGGTGATGTTCATGAGAGTCCGACACAAGCCCGGCTGTGACGCCCTGCACTTCGCCCTCATCGCGGAAGGTGGTTTCAATACCAGGTACGCGTTGAGGGTGAACACGGACGAAGTCCAGGGCGAGATCAGTATCATGGGGCTCGTGAGGCGTTGGGGCAACCGGGAAGACACCGACTATCCCCTCCATCCTCAGGATATGCCCTATACGGCGGGATGGCTCGCACGAGAAGAGCGAAAGCTGCAACACTGCGAGCGTCGACTGACACTCACAGCGCCGAATGAAGCGGCATTCGATCTGGTGCACCTCATGCTGGGGTCGGAGGCCAGGACGAACAAGGACCAACGTGTCATCATCATCGAATGCTGCATCGAACGCGGCTGGTGATAGGAGAGCCCCCGCGCGGGGGCTCTTTCACTTAGGCATTGAACAGTCATCTCCAAACTGTAAAGAGTGACAGAGGTCACAAGAATTATTTAGTTTTCTTTACACAGTTGACTATTCTACAACATTTTTTTGAAATCATTTAATGTTTGTAGGGATACTATGATGATATAGGGCTGTGGAGTTCTTGAAAACTAACTTAGAAAAGCATTCGGAGGGACTGATATGCAACATTCTACTTACCAGAACAATCAATTTTTACTTATGGGGATTACGATTTTTGCGTCTATTACGGCTGCCGTTATTGTATCGACTCTTGTCATTATGTCACTTATGAAAGGTGAGGTTGCAAGCGCACTTTCTTCGCATGTTGAGAACAACACGCCAACCTCACAAACCACAGGTACTTGCGCAGCACCCGTAGAGGCCACCGCACCCGCTCCTCAGCAAAACGCAGCTGCCGATTCTGCACCAGTTGCAACGGGCGCGCATTATTTCCACTACGTTCCATCTGCTAAAGTTACTAATTCATTCAACAACACGAGCAGCACAACTACGACCAACAACATTACCAACACTGAAGTAAAAACCACAGTTACCAACGTTAAGATCAAGGATAGCTTTAACAAAGACAGCTACAACGACAACAGTAAGAACCCTATTATCATTAAAGACAACACCGTTAACGTTAACTCAAACAACAATACTGCCGTAAACTCAGGCAACACCACAAATACAACTAACGTTACCGCAAATACAACCAACGTAAACTCAAACAATACAACTGTTGCCTCTAACAACACTGCAATTAATTCTGGCAACACCGTCGAGAACCACGTTCTTAGTGACAATACTATTGTTGCGGTACTACCAACAATCTAATCGGTTATAGTTATATAACTCTAAAGGGGCTCTATAATGGAGCTCCTTTTATCGGGTGTGCACACGAATCCGAAAAGCGATACGCAGTCAGGCAGCTCGCCGAAGCTCTCTCCCGTCAGTAGAACGTCCACCGAAAAGCGCTCACCGCTCGGTGGACGCTTTTCCTTTTTAAAAGGACTTGCGGATATGGTTGAAGCTGTATTCCCAAGTTGCGTCGGTTTTTTTGTGCGGATTGAAGATATTTTGCGGATCATAGAGGTGTTTTATTTCCTTCATATACCCTAAAACACTCGGGCTATACATTTGCTCGAGCCATGGTCCACGGATGAGCCCGTCGTTGTGTTCACCAGAAACGGAGCCGCCATACTTGATAACCAGCGTATTGACCTCTTTCATAGCAGGCTCTAGTTTAGCCCGTTCGCTTGGTTCTTCGATTTTCATGAGAGGAATAACATGGAAGTTACCATCACCCATATGGCCCGCGACGGTCGCAAGTAATTTGTATTTTTTAATGATCTCACGCAGCTCTGGAAGAAATTCCGTAAGATGCTCAGGTGCAACGACAAGATCATCGATAAATGGTGCCGTGTGCTTATCTTTTACTTTGCTGCGTAGTAGGTTGAAGCTTTCCCGGCGCATAAGCCAGAACTTTTTTGACTTTGCCTCGGTGTCATCTTCTTCCATATAGGTGAAGTGGAATCGTCTTAGATCCAGCTTGGCCTTATGAATCTTCTGGGTGACTTCCTCAGGGGTAGCTCCGGTAAATTCAATAAGAAGGATGAGCTGCGGGATACCCTTGACGAGCATGATGCCATCGGGAATAAGTTGCAAAGCAAGTTTGATCCACGACCACAAGCCAAGACGAGACAAAAAAGAAAAGAAGAACTTAAAGCTTAGCCAAAGTGTGTTGTCGTCAAAGCTCTCAAAAGTTGCGGGCTTATGGGCAAGTACGGCTGGAATTACTTCACCAAGCGTGGCAATATCGCGCATATAACATACAAGCGTCCCAGAGTGCTTCGGCTGGGGAACAAGCCGGAATTTGATATCGGTAACAATGCCTAGCGTACCCTGAGAGCCGACAAATAACTTCGTAAGATCAAATATTCCTGTATCACGATTCCAGATATTCCACAGGTGATAGCCGGTTGAGTCTTTAGTTACTTTTGGCGCTGCTGCCTTTATCTCATCATAATGCTTATCGAGCAGCTCGAACGTTTGACGATAGAGATTACCTTCAAAATCGTCTTGCTCCATTTTGGCATTGAGTTCAGTGCGCGTCAGTGGTTTTACTACATATTCGTTGCCGTCGGCCAAAACAACTTTTAATTCGGTGACGAAGTTATCTGTTTTACCATACTCAAGTGACTTTTCACCGCCGGCATTATTACTTACCATGCCGCCAAGGCCTGCAAGCTCACGACTCGCTGGATAGCTCGGCATAAGGCTGCCCTGCTTGAGTGTTTCGATTTCAAAGTTTTTATAGGTCATTCCCGGTTGAACGTGCGCACTTGAAGGTGTTACTTCGTACAGTGTCGTCATGTACTTACTCACATCCAGGATGATTGATTCGCCTATTGCACCGCCTGACATGCACGTTCCTCTGGTACGCGGTGTAATATTCAGTTCCGGGTGTTCTTTTTTTTGCGCCGCAACAAACGATACGAGTGCTTTTATATCCGTGACATCTTTAGGAAATGTCACTACTTGAGGTCGTAACTCAAACAAACTTGCATCGTGTGAATAAAATTCTAGTG
Organism: Candidatus Saccharimonadales bacterium; assembly: GCA_035697325.1. NCBI lineage: Bacteria > Candidatus Saccharimonadota > Candidatus Saccharimonadia > Saccharimonadales (SeqCode) > Saccharimonadales bacterium (SeqCode). Next base: position 276,159 of record DASSDB010000002.1, on the reverse strand, counting down.
TTTCAGCAGAGGTATCGACGTCGCCTTTAAAAATCTTCGTAAGTTCCGCTTGTAAATCCATACCCTTACTGTAGCACCGCCTCTTTGATAAACACAAGCGATATCCTCTTGATATTTGACATATGCTATGTATATTTTTATACTATCGTCATGCCCGGATACGATCACCTTCCCAGAGAACATCGAGATGCACTCACCAACCTACCCAACCGCTTGGCTTTAAATGAATTTCTAGAGCAGGCTGTTTTGGAGATGCCCGGCATGGTAGCTATTTTAGAGTTGGACATCGATGGTATGAAGGAAGTAAATGACGAAGATGGCCACCCCGATGGGGACAAGTTTCTTCAAACAATTGCCGAAGTGCTTTCGGCAACGATTCGTTCGGAAGATAGATTTTTGGCCCACAAAAGTGGCGATGAATTTACAGTTATGCTGTCGAAGATCGACTCGGAAGAGGAGCTGGCAGTTATTCGAGAGCGTATTCGCGAAACACTCGACGATTATGGCATCGGCACTGCTATTGGGGGACGCATGCATCGCGAAGGGGAGACGGTGGAAGAGCTCTTAGCCGAAGCCGATAAACTCATGTATCAAGATAAAGTTGCGCGGAAAAAAGAGCGTTATGGCAATCCGGATACGATTCTAGTAATCCGAAGGATCGCCCGCCTTGCGCTTTCATCGGGCATTTCTCCGAGAGATCTCCCCACGCTCATTACACTCGTAGAGCACGGCGAGATCTAAACTCGGAAACCGCTCATGATTACTGATGAGCGGCTCGACTTTCGCATGGCTTTAGAGATGTTCGCCGCTTTAGTTATTATTTTTTCTCTTTATCGTCGACTACTTCGCCTTCAACCGGCTCATCAGATTTCTTATCACCTGACGCGCTGTCGGTATCGGCCTTTTCTTCTTTAGCCGCAGCTTCGTAAAGCTTGGCACCGATCGTTTGGACTTTTTCAAGCAATTCTTTAGCCGCTTTTTCAAGCTCTTCCTTCTCATCGGAAGTCTGATGTTTTTTGGCTTCCTCAACAGCATCGGTAATTGCTTTTTTATCGTCGTCAGAGATTTTATCCTTGAATTCGTCGGGCATTTTTTCTGCCTGGTAAATGGCATTTTCAAGCGTATTGCGAGCTTCTACCGCTTCGCGTTTTTTCTTGTCTTCGTCAGCATGCGCTTCAGCTTCCCTTTGCGCTTTTTCGATATCCTCTTTGCTCATATTGCCGCTATCTTGGATGGTAATGGATTGCTCTTTGCCTGTTCCCTTATCTTTTGCGGTAACATTGAGGATTCCATTGGCATCGAGGTTGAAGGTTACTTCAATTTGCGGAACACCGCGAGGTGCTGGGGCGATGCCGTCGAGGATAAATCGACCAAGGCTTTTGTTGTCATTCGCCATTTCGCGCTCACCCTGGAGGACATGAATTTCAACTTGCGGCTGGCTGTCAGCAGCGGTAGAAAAGACTTGGGATTTACTAGTTGGAATAGTTGTATTGCGCTCGATAAGTTTAGTCGAAACGCCACCCATCGTTTCAATACCAAGTGAGAGCGGTGTCACGTCCAGCAGTAGTACGTCTTTAACGTCACCCTGAAGCACCCCACCTTGAATCGCAGCACCAACGGCAACCACTTCATCTGGATTAACACCTTTAAGCGGGTCTTTGCCAAAGATAGCCTTTACTTTTTCTACCACGGCAGGCATCCGAGTCATACCACCTACAAGCACGATTTCGTCGACTTCACTTGCCTTAAGATCGGCATCTTTTAATGCTTTTTCAACAGGCTGGGCAAGACGGTCGATGAGGTCTTTAACAAGCTCTTCTAGTTTGGCGCGGGTGAGCTTGTACTCGAAGTGCTTGGGACCATCGGCATCCGCGGTAATAAATGGAAGATTGATTTCTGTTTCCGTCGTACTTGAAAGTTCTTTCTTTGCCTTTTCAGCTTCGTCCTTAAGACGCTGCATTGCGGCTTTGTCACCCTTAAGATCGATACCTTCATTCTTTTTGAAGACGTCAAGAAAGTGGTTGACGATACGGTTATCGAAGTCTTCACCCCCGAGGTGCGTGTCACCATTGGTAGCACGAACTTCAAAAACACCATCACCAAGTTCGAGAATAGAAACATCGAATGTACCGCCGCCAAGGTCGAAGACAGCGATCTTTTCGTCTTTTTTGCTATCAAGACCATAGGCCAGCGCCGCCGCCGTTGGCTCGTTGATAATACGCTTTACCTCAAGGCCAGCGATCTTACCCGCATCCTTGGTCGCCTGCCGCTGTGAATCGTCAAAGTAGGCAGGAACGGTGATAACGGCTTCGGTGACCTTTTCACCAAGGAATGCTTCGGCATCTGCCTTAATTTTAGAGAGGATCATAGCCGACACTTCTTCAGGCGTGTATTCTTTATCGCCCATCTTTACTGCTACACCATCGCCTTTTTTGACAATCTCGTAGGGCATGATATCAAGATCTTTTTGCACTTCGTCGTCGCTAAACTTGCGACCGATGAGACGTTTTACACCATAGATAGTATTTTTTGCATTCGTTACACGCTGACGCTGAGCAACTTGCCCCACCAAACGCTCACCGCCTTTATTGATCGCGACAACGCTTGGCGTCGTTCGGTTACCTTCAGCGTTTGCAATGACTTCGGGCTTACCGGCTACCATGTATGCAAAGGCGCTGTTGGTGGTTCCTAGGTCGATTCCAATAATTTTTCCCATAATTTCCTCCGGGGTACATTACTAATTCAGTCTGTATTCATTCTAGCAGTCTGGCATAGTGATTGCCAATACATTCATTGTAGATAAATTAGCACTCTCGTGTCAAGAGTGCTAATTTATATATTTTAAGAATACTGCGGGTGACACTCGGCGGGGCAGCGCCCAAAAATGTTTTATCTAAAGATAAAAATTTTTAGGGGCGGACCGAGTGACAGGACCCGCGTCTAGGCTACATACCTCTATATCTATACAGATCAGATGCCGTCACCAACTGAAAACCTTGCGCTTTCAAATCGCGTATAGCGCGCAGAGCCGCCTGCACTGAAGTAGGATGAATATCATGAAGCAGTATTATTCGACCATCGGCTGCGTTGGCCATAATCCGATTGTAGATGACCTCCGCATCACGGTCACGCCAATCATCCGTATCCACATTCCACAGTGCTTGACGTAACCCGTGCGTCTCCAGATAATGGGCCACTAAAGAGTTCGTTCCACCATAGGGAGGTCGCATTAGCCGGGGTGTGTATCCGCCTGTGGCCACTTGGATGGCAGCCTGTGTCGCTCCTACCTGCCACTCCAGCTCGGCGGGCGAAAGTGAGCGAAGGTCTGGGTGATTCCAGCTATGATTGCCTATCTCGCTGCCTTCGCGGATAGCTCGCTGAAGCGTCGCTTTATAGGTATCGACGAGATGACCAAGCACAAAGAATGTTGCATGTGATTGGTACGTGTCCAAACGATCAAGCACACTTGGCGTGAGATTGTCCGGGCCATCATCAAATGTTAAAGCAAGCATTCGACCATCAGGATTAATTATGTTACCAGCTGGTGGAGGGGATTGAATATGGTACGACGCAACTAGTGGATCGGCAGGCTGAACATCCGAATCTGGTTTTGTGTATGTATCGTAAAGCACTCCGCCAAGAAGTGACTTATCAATCGCAACTGGAGCCAATCCCGCATTAGTAATACTCGGCTGGTGTGGATTGAGATAAAGAATGAGTGAATGGGCATCGAGGCTAAAATCATGAAGATCTGCTAGTTGTAGCTCAAGAAGATTCACCAGCTCAAGCGGCGATGATACGACACCTGCTTGCTTGAAATAGTCATGCAATAATTTTGCTAACGTCTGCCGCGCACTTAAATTCTGCGCAATAACATCTTGCGCCGTGAGCTGTTTTTTATTCTGCATATCGAGAACGAGATGCTGACTCGAGATGACATCCGGTTGGCCGCTAACTGTTTCTTTGCTAATAAATGTAATACTCGTTGTGATGGTACCGACATGATTTGCTTCGTAGTTTACCGTAAGATGATCGCGTATGTCATTCTTGCCTGCCAGTCTTTTCTCAAAATGAGCAATATATTCTTCCGTATGCCGGCTAATGATTGCATCGAGAGCCGCATCATGAAAAATAGGATAGTGTACGGTGTAGTTTTTTAAAAAAGTAGCCTTACTGACATTGGTCTTTCTTCCTGTTGTTATTTCCGTCAGCCCGGGAGAACGAAGGGCAATAATACTAAATGCTATAAGCAGCAGTACTACTGCCATCATAAATAGAACTATCGCGAACAGAGAACGGGTGGGATGCTTTTTGAGGAAGGGGTGAGCTTTCACTTGCTACCTAGTGTACCTTACGGAGATACCCTTTTCTATCTTATTGGCGTGTTACTTTTACCATTGCGTGACGAATCGGGCGATTACCAAGAAGATATCCTGCCTGAAGTTCTTCGGCGATAACCTCTTTGTCTCCTGTAGCTTCTTCATCAAACTGGATCGCTTCGTGAAGGTCAGGGTTAAAAGCAGCACCCTTAGAGGCATCGATTCTCTTGAGGTTGAGTCCCTCAAGAGATTTAGAAAGGTTTTTAGCAAGGCCCGCAATACCGAGGGCCCATTTATTATCTTTTAATTCAGCAGGGATATACACGATGGCTCGTTCGATTGTATCAATAATAGGAAGGAGTTTTAGGATGGCGTTCGCTTGTCCGGCTTCGCGGGCAGCTGTTTTTTCTGCCTCCATACGTTTGCGATAATTCTCAAAATCAGCGCGAGTACGCTGGAGATCCTTCGTTAGTTCATCAATTCTTGCCTGGGCTTCGTCGGCATTTTTTTGCTTTGTCATAGCGCTCCTTCTTCGTCTTTATCTCTATGGTAGCGTGTATTGGCACTCTTTGCAATTGAGTGCTAGAAGATCCGGGGAGATGCCTGCGACTGTGCATACAGGCACCTCCCCTAAACCAAAACTAGCGTAAAAGAATCCATCCCCCAAGAGGGATGAGAGCAGAAATGACATTAAAGCCATCCGCCCACAGCAACAAAAGTGCCTCCGTACGACTCTCCATCCGCTCTTGAACCGCCCGCCGATACTCAATGAAACTCAGAATCGCCTGCTGCGAAGCAATGCCTGTAAGCCCCAGGAGTGTTCCTGCGGGAATGTGAACGAGCTGCGAAGACAACACAAGACACGCCTGCTGAAACGCACGAGTGCCGATAGTCAACGCTACTACGGCGTAGGTTGTCTTTACCCTGAATCTCACCTTCATAACTACTGCTACCACAATCGTTACCACAGCCACCCATGAGCACAGCGTGTCCCACGAAGACCACGCCAATCTCCCTGTTGAAAGATTAGTGGCAATGGCCACGATGGCTACCGCATTGGCACCCAGATTCCCTCCTGCGCCAACCAGGAGCACCCATAACCGTGCTTTGAGACTCCAAGGGCCGGCCACCTCCTTGTATAAACGGACACTAAGGAGAAACACACGCAGTCCCACGAGGATAATTCCCCATGAAAGCCAGCCAGCAATCCCCTTGAATCCTCCTGTCGTAAAGAGGTTCCTTAGCGAATCCGACCACATCCAGGCCAATGCCGCCAAAAAGACAGCCATTCCAGGCCACACATACCACAGATAGACTTTCGTCCAGAACTGTGAGGTCTCCTTGCTACCACTAGCTTGTAAACGTCCTTGCACCGCTCGCTCGGGCAACGTTCACCCACCGTTCTTTTCTAGCCACTTTCGGTCTGACTTAATAATAAATTATTTTGGCGTATATTACAAAAATGGTTTATACTACAACACTTCTTCAAGCATGGCGCCGGTGTGCCTGACAAGGCGCATCACCTTACCATAGCTTTGGCGAGTGGGACCAAGTACACCAATATAGCTTCTATCAGAATACGGTGAACGAAAACGACTGATGATAAGCGTTGCTCCACTGGTTTTTCCGATTGGATTTTCCGAACCGATAAAGACATTCAGGGGTTCGTTAGGCGCCGCTTCACGTAGCCATGGCTCAAGGTTATCCAGGAGCTGTGCTACCGCCTGAGTATGGCGCCCTTGCATAAACTCAGGCTGGCTAAAGAGATTACCGATACCGCTCATATATAACTGATCACCGATCGTGGCAATACCAAGATTATGAGTAAGTTCAACCAAACTATCTACCGCGCTGCGGATTGCGTGACCGGCATGGTCGCTATGCGTAGTTACTCGTGCTTCAATCGCTCTCGCACTGCGATCGAGTTCAAGCAAACTATGGTCTTCTGTTTCGGTGAGCCGGTTCACATAAAACCTATATCCTTTATCTGTTGGAATCCGCCCAGCACTGGTGTGCGGTTGGGTAATCAGCCCCATCTCCTCTAGCCGAACCATTTCGCTACGAATGGTTGCACTCGACACGCCAAACAGCTTTGCCAGAGTCACACTTCCTACAGGTACCGCGATTTCAGCGTACTGTTCGACAATAGCAACAAGGATGGCGATTTGACGTTCGGTCATGCCTTTACTTTACTCTTTTTCTGGCACTCTTTCAACCCGAGTGCTAGTTTCGCAAGACAAGTTCTTTACGCACATCGGCGAGCAACGCTTCTGTCACATGCCTGCCACGCTCTATCATCTGGGGCGTATACTCGCCTTGCTCAACTACATTGCGAAGTTCCTCTGCACATTCCTCGGTAGAGTCGTTAACCAAAAGCTTAAAGTAGTCGTGAGAAAGCATATTTTCAAGTACTTTCTCCGCAGTAACCAAACGATTAAAGAACTCTTGATCATGAAGCGGCTCACGATTATACAATCGGCGAATCCACTCATCGTAATTGGGCGGAACCAGTCCGATAATAATTGCATCTGGCTTGGCTTTTATAACGTTTTTAATCCCCCCGTACTCAAAATCATGAATCGGAATCTTACCCGTACTCGCCGCTTTTTCAATTTCACGAATACTAGTACCGGAGACCTGCTGATTATGAATTATCTCGGCCTCAATAAATTCTCCCGCCTGAATATCTTTAAGCATCGCCGCTTCATCACGAAAGTAATAGTCAACTCCGTCCACTTCCAGACGGCCGTCGCGAACTTTAGGCGGGCGCGTGGTGTCGGATACAGCGAACACGTACTTTCCCGTTTCAACAAGTCGGCGAATAATCGTGTTACGGCCGCCCCCTGACACACTACTCATAGCCACGAACGGCGTGCCTGCAAGTACGTGTCGACCGTGCTCGGAAACTTCATAGTTTGAAAGCGCATTTTCAAACGCTTTTTTATCATGCAACTGGGGGAGAGCTTTTTCCATACGGCAAACTATACCACACACTGGTGGCGTATACTAGTCAGTTGAAATTTACAGCCAAAATTCAGATTTAACTTTTTGGGCCTTGGGTATCCGATTTACCGCTTCCGCCATATACACCCGAGCTATAACCGACCGTCTTGCCTTGTGAGCCACTCATGGTGCTGATGGTTTTTAAGATGGTTGTAATTCCCAAGATTGCCGCGAATCCAATTCCCACATGTTTGATAAAATCCTTGCGGTCCATTTCTTTTTGCAATAGTTTTTGCATATCGTTTTGTATATTCATGTCTATTTTCTCGTATAGTGCTACTGCTTATTATTCTATAAGCAAATGACGCATGGGGTCAAGGGGGTTTAAGCTACTTTACCTATCAATTTTATGAAATAAATCCATCAACGCTTAAGCCACGCTGATAATGCGATCTCGGCGTACCACTACCTCGCTGAGGTGCCTGAGCCCTTTGAGGCACGGAAACACGTCGTTGAGAAGGGCCGAAACCATCCAGTGACCGACGAGGACGAACGGGCGGCACCGTACTTGGAGCCACCGGAGCTTGAGGTAGGGATAAGGGCTGAGGTGATTTTTGCAAAGAAACCTCTGGCTCGCGAGGGGTCTTCTCTGTCGATTTCTGCTGCCGAGTAGATAGTAGCTTTTTATGTTCTTTCCGAATCGCCACCCATACCGTAATTGCACCAAGTTGATAAATCAAAATAAGCGGTACAGCTATCATCGCTTGGTTAAACATGTCGGGAGTCGGTGTGATGATAGCAGCCACCACAAACGAAAATAAAATGACAAAACGCTCTGTTTTAAGAAGACCACTTGGAGTAAGTGGGTGAATCCAGTGAAAAAATAAAAGGAGAAGGGGAAGTTCAAACAAAACGCCAAGCCCCGCTACATAAGCCAGGAAGAAATTGAGATAAGAGTCAGCCGTAAGATTAGGAATAATGTCACTACCTGCGAAGGTTGAGAGGAAATGGAGCGCAGAAGGGATAGCGATAAAGTACCCGAAGGCAACCCCGGCAAGCATCAAAACAAAAGCGGCGACTACTACTTTACTAGCAGAACGCTTGGCACGATCGGGAAGCGCAGGCTTGATAAATCCATACAGTTGATGAATAAGAACAGGCGCGGCAAGCAACAATCCAGCATAAAGAGATACCTGGAAAATAAAATTAAACCCTCCTCCGGGAGTCAGATAAATAAGCTTCTCACCGCCTAGAGGCTTCATTATCGCCTTAACTATAATTTCGTTATAGTTATAAGCGATGCCCGAAGCGGCAATGAAAATAAACACTACGGCAAAAAGACGTCGTCGTAGTTCACTGATATGATCCGAAAAGCTCTTTACCGGAGGAAGATCAGGCTCATTATGCCTTTTCGTTGCTCTTTGCTTGGCTGTTTTGTGTCCCAGTGTCTTTTGCATCGTCTTGTACACCTTTGCGTATTTCTTTCACCGATGACCCAATACTTTTTGCAAGCTGAGGAAGTTTACTACCACCAAACAACAGTAGCAAAATAACCAGAATAACGATTAATTCCGGTGTTCCTAAGCCCAAGATTTCTCCAAAATGTTGATACCCCATATTTTCCCTCTCTTCGACTATCTAACATTCTTATAATAGTCCCTCTCGAGGTAAATAACAAGGATATTATGCTATTGCTTGAGGAGGACCGTAAACGCTTCGGCAGGGATATCAACTTTACCAAATCGTTTCATACGTGCCTTACCACGCTTTTGCTTGGCCAGCAACTTCTTTTTGCGGCTGACGTCACCGCCATACAGATAGCCAGTAACATCTTTGCGATATGCACTGATATCTTCGCGGGCAATAAATTTACCACCGATCGCAGCCTGAAGGGGAACCGGGAATTGCTGTCTCGGAATCACCTCTTTTAACTTCCCCACTACTTCTCTTCCTACACTTGGCGCTTCTGTACGGTGCACAATAAGCGAAAGTGCATCTACCATCTCACCTGCCACGTAAAAATCAAGCCGGACCAAATCATGAACTTCATAGCCGGTAAGTTCGTAGTTAAAGCTCCCGTAACCGCTGGTTGAGCTCTTCAATTGATCATAAAAATTTGTCAGTACATTGGCAAGCGGAGCATCAAAAGTAATGAGTGCCAAGCGGTCATCAAGGTAGCTGATATTGCGCTGCAAACCGCGGCGAGCAACTATAAGCTGCACCACCGGACCAATAAACTCTCGGGGTACGACAATCTCGCCTTTTATCCATGGCTCTTTGATTTCAGCTACTTTTGCCATGTCGGGGAGCTCTGAGGCACTTTTAATATCGAGCTCGTCACCCGTGCTCAAGATAACCTGGTAGTCTGTACTTGGGTTCGTAACAATGAGGCGCAGGCTATACTCTCTTTCAAGTCGCTCTCGAACAATTTCCATATGAAGAAGTCCGAGGAAGCCGATTCGTACGCCAAACCCTAGAACGGGTGAATTTTCAGGAGTAAACTGCAACGCGCTATCGCTGAGGCTCAACTTTTCTACTGCATCTTTTAACTCTTGGTAATACTCGTTGCTTTCAGGGAAAAAGCCAGCATATACGAATGGCTTAACGTTTTGATAGCCCGGAAGTGGTACAATATCACCAGAAGGAGAGTCCACACCATGGATAACTAGACTCACAGTATCTCCCACCTTTGCCTCTCGAGTCGACTTGAGATTTGTTACGATATAGCCTATGTCGCCCGTCCTCAAAGCGTCCGATGGTGTCATCTTTGGCTTCAGCGCTCCAACTTCAAGCGCCAGCCCTTTCGCATTGGTTGCCAGCATATGAATATGTGCGTTTTTAGGGATTTCGCCATCAACCACGCGCACATAGAGGATGACGCCGCGATAATCATCATAGTAGCTATCAAAAATGAGAGCACGTGTAGGCGCTTCTTCGATACCTTGCGGAGGAGCTAGCCGATCGATCACTGCATCGAGTACTTCGGATACGCCGTCACCTGTTTTGGCACTGATTTTCAAGATATCATCCTCACTACATCCAAGGAGATTAACGATTTCTTCGGATACCCGTGGAACATCGGCCGCTGGGAGGTCGATTTTATTAAGGACAGGGATGATTGTTAGATCTGCGGCTAGCGCCAAGTATACATTCGCCAGTGTTTGCGCCTGGATTCCCTGGCTGGCATCGACTACTAAAATTGCACCCTCACAGGCTTCAAGACTTCGAGATACTTCATAGCTAAAGTCAACGTGCCCCGGTGTATCAATAAGATTGAGTTCGTGACCTTTGTAGTCCATGCGAACAGGGGCAAGCTTGATCGTGATTCCCTTTTCGCGCTCCAAATCCATGCTATCAAGTAGTTGGGATTTCATATCGCGTTTCTCAACCGTACCGGTTATCTCCATCATGCGGTCAGCAAGAGTCGATTTTCCGTGATCGATATGGGCGATGATGCAAAAATTTCTAATATTGATTTGAGTCATGATTTCAGAGGTGTATTATAGCATTAACTGAGGTGTTGTGCTACTACTGTTGCGGGTGACACTCGGCGGGGCAGCGCCCAAAAATATTTTATCTAAAAGATAAAAATTTTTAGGGGCGGACCGAATGACAGGACCCGCACTTCTCATCTGCCAATTACTACTTGGAGCGTACCCTTCCAAAGAAAAGTGACCGCACTTTTGCAATTACCGGCTCGGCTTCACGTAACTTAAGCAAACGACTAAAGAATACGTACGAGCCGAGGCTCACAATCACAATCACCATAAACTTAGGGAAGGTCGCAAGGAAGCTCTGATCGTTCACACCCAATTGAAAGAGCTGCACAGTAATGTACGTCACAACCCCCATCATTGCTGTCGCACCAGTCATCCGGGCAACGGCATGTATGAATGCGCCATTAAATAGTCCCTTGATGCGCCATGACATAATCACAAATAGAATCGCCACCTCCACCGCGGCCACGATCGATTGCGCCCAAGCCAGTCCATACGCCCCCATAGAAAGCGACGTCGTAAACCATACAGCTAAGAAAATATTGAGACCGATAGAGAATATTGAGATATAGAGTGGAGTTTTCGTATCTTGCTGGGCATAAAAACTACGAGCGGCGATATGATAGATCGAACGGAACAAAATGGCCACGACAAGTGCACCAAGTAACCCCGCCATAAGCGTATCTCCACCGTTTTTGATGAAATTTACAAGGTATCCCCGGCAAAAGAAAGCGACTATTGCCACCGGCAACGCCAACCAAATAATTACGCGCAGGATTGCCTGAAGTTCAGTCTTAAATAGGTCTGGTCGCCCTTGGCTCAGTCGCTCGGTCATTTTAGGAAATGCCGCCGTACTAATAGCCACACCGATAAGATTGATCGGCACCAAATGAAGAGCGGTCGCCTGCTGATATGAACGTACCGTACCCGCAGCCATGCGTGAGGCCAAGTTTGTTTCGACCAGACTATTCAGATAGTCGGCCCCTTGGTCTAACGAGCGTGGCGGCAACAAGCGGAGCACCTGGCGAAAGCCCTTGTTTTTCCAAAATATCTTAAATTGATAATCAAAGCCCAGCCCCATAAGTCCAATGGAACTTACAAGCAGCTGAAGAATCGATCCAAGCACGACGCCCAATGCCACACCCATGATTCCACCGTCAAAAATCTGCCAGCCAAAAATATTTATGCCATTCGTGAAAAACAGGGTACCAATGATAATACCGATGTTATAGATCGTGGGCGCCAGGGCATAAAAGGTGAAGCGCCCGATTGCCTGCTGCATACTAGCAATAACCGTCGCAATCGCAAACAGAAAGGGGTTGATCGCAATGACACGCATCATGCTTATGGCCAGACTCCGTCCGGATTCATCAAGCCCCGGCCCAACTACATAGCGAACAAGTTGCTCAGCAAAAATAATAATTAATACACTGGCGATAAGCGTGGCGAGCGCCATAAAATTGATCATACTTGCGCTGAGTTCCCAGGCAGACTTTTTGTTCCCTGTTGCGAGGCGCTGATTAAAGACAGGGATGAATGTCACGCTCAGCGCGCCCGAAACAAGAATAAAGAACATAAAATCGGGGATCGTAAACGCGACCGTATATGCGTCGATCCCTACAGGATATGTATCGAGGTAAGCACCGTTTAAAAGACGGTCACGAAACAACCCGAGCGCACTCGAAAGAAGCGTTGATCCAGCCAATAGTACAGCGGCAAGCTGGATCGTAAGCTTTATATTGGCTCTTGCGACGGCACTTCGTACTTTGCCCATTGGCCGCTACCCTAGTATAGCTTTGCCTCCGGTGGCAAAACAGTATGAGCTAAAAGTTTCTTGACGCCTTCTTCTTCAATCGTTTCTTCTTCAAGAAGTGCATTAGCAAGGTGATCGAGGCTTGGACGGTTATGCTTTAGAACGGCCTCAGCACGTTTAGCAGCTTCCTTAATAAGCGTTTCGACTTCTTTATCGATTTCCTTAGCGGTTTCGTCGCTGTATGGTCGCTCATGAGTAATGCGGTCAAACACCATGCCGCCATTGTCTTCGTGGAAGACCTGATCGCGAAGCTTGGTACCCATTCCTTGTTCGATGACCATATCGCGTGCAATTTCAGTTGCCTTGCGCAAGTCGGAGCCGGCGCCGGTTGTAATATGATCATCGCCATAGATGATTTTTTCGGCAATACGGCCGCCTAATGCACGCGCCAGAATATCCTTAAACTCAACCACGCTCGTGTAGCTTTTATCTTCCGGTGGAAGGAACCACGTCACGCCACCCGTACCGCCGCGAGGAATAATCGTCACCTTATGAACAGGATCCGAATCGGGCAGTACATGACCAACGATCGCATGGCCAGCTTCGTGGTATGCAGTGAGTTGTTTTTCCTTTTCGCTCATTATTTTGGTCTTGCGCTCAGGACCAATGGCAACTTTTTCAAATGCTTCTGTCAAATCGACGTTACTGATCTTCTTGCTATTACGACGAGCAGCGATAATAGCTGCCTCGTTGGCAATATTTGCCAGGTCTGCACCAGATGAACCGGCTGTCTTGGCTGCGAGCGCATCGATATTGACCGTTCCGTCCACAGGCTTATTGCGGAAGTGAACTTTAAGAATCGCTTCACGATCTTTACGCTCAGGAAGCATGATATTCGTGCGACGATCAAAGCGGCCAGGTCGGAGAAGAGCGGGGTCAAGCACGTCGGCACGATTGGTCGCTGCGAGAACAATCACATTCGTACCGGTCTCAAATCCGTCCATTTCTACCAGAATCTGGTTCAATGTCTGCTCACGTTCATCGTGACCGCCCCCCATACCGCTCCCGCGTTTACGACCCACGGCATCAATCTCGTCGATAAACACAATCGCCGGAGCATTCTTTTTTGCCTTAGCAAAGAGGTCGCGCACACGGCTTGCACCGACACCCACGAACATTTCTACGAATTCTGAACCTGATATCGAGAAGAATGGTACGTTAGCTTCACCCGCAACGGCACGGGCGAGCATCGTTTTACCAGTACCCGGATTACCTACCAGCAGTACACCTTTTGGAATTTTGGCACCGAGGCTTTCGTATTTTTTAGGATGTTTCAAGAAATCTACGACTTCCTCAAGGTCTTGCTTAGCCGAGTCATTACCCGCAATGTCATCAAAAACAACTTTTTCTTTATCGATACCGTACAGCTTTGCCTTCGACTTACCAAAGCCCATCGCTTGGTTGTTTTGGCCCTGAGCCTGACGCATCATGAACACAAAGAAGGCACCAATTAGAAGCACTGGCACAATAATAATTGCCACATTCCATAGTGTTGAGCCTACTTCAGATGGCGGGACGATGGTGACTTCGGTAGCTTCTTGTTTTAGACCTTGCTCGTAAATACTGCTGCCACCTTCTTTCACTGAATGTTCGGTCGGTTTCTGCTGGCCTTTCGGTGTGATTTTAATATCGTTGCCCTGAATTTCGAGCTTGGAAATTTCGCCGCTGTTAGCACGCTTAATAACGTCCGAGAACGGAACGTCCTTCAATCCTCCTTGTGGAGAGGTAAATGCGACGACGGCGAGTGCGATGAACACTAGGATTGCCCAGAACATGCTCAGTCGTACGGCATTTGTAAACTTTTTCTTTGGAGACTGCTGTTTTGCCATAATTAATCTATAGGTTCCTTCTTATTTAGGAGTTACAAGAATCAGATCAAGATACTCCTATAAATCATAGCATTTTTTCACTTTGGAGAGCAACAAAACTCTCGCGTGAAAAAGAAAGTTCCACCCCCCGACCAAGCTGTACGATTGAGCCGGGCAGCGCCACCTTGATCGCCAGAAGGCCACGTTCAAGTTGCGAAGTGAGTAACGTAACACCAAGATCCGCATATATACGGCGGCGAAGGAGCTCCAGTGCCACATTACTATCAATACAGGTAAAAAAATAACGTGAATGATGCGCGGCACTTAGAGTTCGTATTGCTTCGCCCTCAATCTCCTGTCTACATACGGCTTGCGCTTTCCAAAGTTCAAGAAGCTGCTGCTTCGTACCATCATCTACTAGGCGTGCAATTTGAGAGCGCACACGATTACGAAGATATTTGTCGGTTGCATTTGTATCGTCCTCTACCCACTCCAGACGATTTTCGAGAGCATACGCGTAAATCTCGGATTTTCGAAGAGTACTTAAAGGTCTTATGATATCCTTTGCTCCCATCACCGCCAGCCCACGCCAACCGGTTCCTCTTATTATATTAATAGCCACAGTTTCCACAATGTCGTCTGCGTGGTGTGCTGTAGCAATGATCGCTCCTTGCTCTTTTGCGACATGGCGCAAAAAGCTGTACCTTTGGCCCCGCGCTTCTTCTTCACTGGCATGCGGTCCCAATTCTTCGCGCTTAGTAAAGAAGGGAAGAGAGTATTTTTTTGCTAGCGCCTCAACAAATCGCGCATCTCCCTGTGAGTCCTGCCTTATTCCATGATCAAAATGCGCCACCAGTAGTTCGTATGCGCCTTGCTTTACCAGCATATCGAGCAATGCCACAGAGTCCACACCACCACTTACCGCAACAAGACACTTTTGAATCATTGCCCCTATTATACGCTATGCACCTGGAGGTGGCGTCTCGTTACAATCGGTAATATTTGAAACTGTATACGAATGCTTGTAGTAATCCTGTGTGATATCGTAACTACTGCCGTTTGCCCCACCAACCACATTACTATTGCATGTATAAAACTGCGTGGATGTAGGAGTTTGAAACTCTCGAAACCCGAGCCGGCGATACAGCGTGGATGTTTGCGGCGAACTAGCCATATTCCAAGCGGAAAGAACATACTGAGTGCCATTGCTTACATATAGATAACAACCGTTTATACCATCAACGCCTCCGGCATACGCCTGATCACTCTGGGGAAGTGCCGTCGAAAGGCCAGGGATCCAATCCCGCTGGCTCGTACCGTTCTGACAATTATCGTCGGTACGTACATCAAATGATTTCCAGTTGCTAACAGGATTGCTGGTTGTTATGGGGTAACTGCCATTTTGGGCATTATACGCCTCAACCAGCTTTTGCGCCGTCTTGATATCGCTTACCCTAACACTATTTCGTGCCCTATTTTGAACACCATTATAAGAAGCAACAACAATAGCCGCCAAAATACCAATAATAACAATGACGATCAGCAATTCGACGATCGTAAATCCTTTAACACGCCCTCCCCTCATTCGTTATCCCCACCTTTTTGATACCACTACGCCCAGCCAAATACCAAATAAACCACCGACGAAACCACCTAAAATACTCCAGCCATCAAGTAGCTCCGTATCACCAAACCATACAGGAACGTACGCGCCAAGCACACCAAAGATAATTGCAAAGAAGAGAAGTACTCTCTTATTCATAGTTTTATTATACAGAGGCTTGCTTTCAATCGGTTGCGAAAATAAAAAATAGCGGTATTATACGAGGGTCCTGCATTTTCTGCTAAGGAGTCGTCGTGTCAAACCCTGCAACCCGCTACACTGTCGTCTCCCTCCTACTGGGAAACCACGGCAACGAGGCCACGTGCTCGAGCCTCGACGAAGCGAGGAAGTTTCTCGAGGAAAAGACCGAGGATGGCAGCAGCTTCGGCGTTCTTTACTACGAGAATGGTGAACGACCCGCAGAACTTCTGCTCGTTGCCAAACTCGTGGACAACAAGATTCACCTCGACGAAGTGAAGCTCAACGATCGGCGTCAGTTCATCCTTCAGGAGGAGGACGGTAAACTCCGCATTGTGGCGGAGTAAAAAGCAAAAGGCCTACGAAAAGAGTGCTCACGAACACATTTACGTTCGTTTAGCCTTTCGTGGGCCTCTTTTCATGTCCAAAAAGGAAAATCCCCCACCGCATACATACGGCAGGGGATCGACCCTTGAATGATCAGGAGATGCACGGAGCGTTGTACGAACCGAGCGAGCGACGATCACCCTGGCCGGAATCGCTATACTCCGTCTCGTAGAATTCCACGGACACAGGTAGCTCCGTCGGCCGTCACCATCTCGGTCCAGCCGGTCGTTGCCAGTGCTGCCGCCGATGACTGTCCAGCCAAACCACGCAGACTTCCGTCGACGCCCAGGCGCCAGATCCACGGCAAGCCGTCGGCCGATGCCACGGCGGGTGCGAACAGAACCGCGAGCACCACCGTCACAGCGACCGACAAACCGACAAACAGTCTTTTCATCACTGACCCTTCCAAAAGTCGAAGTGCGTGCAAACGGGCAGGTAGCCCGAGCACGATTTTCCCATGCTAGGGCAATTGGTTTACGGTGTCAAGTATGTGGTATATTGGGACAATGACAAAGAAAGGCACCACCTCAAAGGCAATATTCAAACGTGCAAGTATGTTCTTTGCAGCCTTTACTATAGGCGTTCTCGCTCTCGAACTTATCCGCCTTCTTACTCCTCACCGCTCGATGCTTACCACATCATTGTGCTTAGTAGTTATCGTCGTTCTGGCACTTACCGGGGCGCTATTTTTGAACAAACGAACGATTCTCTCACGTGTAACCTCCGGGTGCACGCTTCTCATCCTTGGGTTTATCGGACTCACCTTCAGCGGATTTCCCGTCTACCTTCTTCCTCTCGCGCTCGGCGTTTCTTATATCGGATCACTACCCGCCCTTCATCGCCAGCCCCACAATCCTTCCCGGGGTATCCTCTATAGCACCTACATCCTCTTAGCAACCCTCCTCTTCATTTTGGCATTTATTTACGGTACAACGATTCTTGGCAACCTACTCTCACGCGCCAGCCTATAAATACCTCGTACTGCCAAACGGAATTTTCTGTTTCACGAATTTGCCCGTACCTAATGTATCGGCTGAATGGATCGTTCTATCGCCAAAGCGTTGATTGATTGTATCGATCGCGCTGGTTATTTGTTGCTCACGCACGATTTCATCAGCAAAAAGGCTAAGCTGGTCACGCGAATCACTATCTTCGAGCGCAAAGCAACTCACACCAATTTCACGGATCCGCTCTGGGGCCTCGGTAAAAAGCAGCAACGCCTGTGCGTAAATCGCCCCGTTACTGAAAAAGGGTAGGGGAGAAGTACGGCGAGCATGCCAATACCCTCGATCGTATGAACGAGCATAGACGAACACCCCCCTGGCACGTTTTCCCTGCGAGCGTAACTTTCCTCCTACGGATTCACACAAATGATGAAGGCGCTTAAGAATCAATTGCCTCGACAGCGTTTTGTTTTCAAGCACATATTGCCTGCCTACTGTTTTAAGATCATAAGAAACATCGTCGACTTCCCAGCCCCGCAAGCGCTGATGCCACCACTCCCCTACAACGCTCTTAAACACTACTTTTTTAAGCGTCTGGGCATCAGCCTCAAGAAATTGCAACGGCGTGTAGATTCCTACTGCGTTTAACCGATGCTGGTTGCGATAAGCAATTCCTGTGAGATCGGTAAGCTTTAACTTTTCCAGTACCTGATGGATATTATCCGGCGTAATGACATCCAACCCATCAGGCTTATGGAGACTTGCCGCGGTTTTTGCCAAAAAACGATTAGTTGCGATTCCCACATTACAGCGCATCGCACAGCCCACTTCCTCGCGGAGCCGCTGTTTGATCTCATAGCCAATATTAACAAGATCGCGTCCACGAATCGCATCGGTCGTATCCTTAAAGTCGATGATGCCTTCGTCGATACTTTTCATCGTAATATGCGCCGAGTAGCGTTTCATGATATCCATCATTTTGTGATACACATAGCGGTACTTTGCCGGGTCGCTCTCAAGCGCCACTAAATCAGGGGCAAGTTTTTTCGCCTCCTTTACTTTCATCCCTACTGCAACCCCAAGCGCCTTCGCCTCGTAACTGGCGGTAACGATCGACGTATTCTCCGTGCGGCGGTTCACAACCGCCACGGGCCGCCCACGCAACAGAGGGCGAGACTGCTGCTCTACCATTGCAAAACAAGAGTTGAGATCAATATGCATCACGAGAGGACGCGCCGTATTAAACGCTTGCTTCATAGTGATCCGCCTCACGGGTGAGATGCCACGTAAGCCGCTCTGTATCAAACTCCAAGCGGTAATCGGCTCCACCATCCGTCACGTCAAAAACGTGCATCGTCCGGGCACCGTGAAGTGCCGGGTGACGCAAACCCACTTCGGTTATCTCCACTACTCGCCCGCTCTGTCGGCGAAATCGTACCGGCTTACAGAGGTTTTGCCCATCACTAAAAAGCGTGATCACCTCCACCCGTTCGTTCAAAAAAAGTTCGTCATCCATCGTTAAAATCTCCGAATAAATTAATCAGAGAAACGTTATTTCGATTGTTCGCCCGTCTTTTTCGCCCGTTTCTTTAGCGACAAATCCGAAGACGATAGATAGATGATCCGTTCGCGAGGGACGCTTAGCGGTGTATGCCAGTGAGTATCGCGTGGAAGTGATTATAGTATACCACCTTTACACTGAAGCGACCAGGCTTCAGAACAAAGGTGATCCCTTTAACCACGGCTGGCCGCTTGAAAAGGGCAAGTTGCACTACGTAGATTCTTTACCCTGACTCCGCCGTCACTACGAGGCGGAGTCAGGGTAAACAGTAGAACTCCTGAGGGAGAAAATTACAGCGACTTCAGGAGTTGGAGAGCCTGACTCCGGGTGCCGAAGCCCTTGACACGAGTGATGCCGTCCCGTCGGGCCAGCGACTTCAGGTCGGCCCGGCGGAACATGCCGTTCTTGCCGAGCAACGGAAAGTCGACACCAAGATCCGCGCAGAAGGCGCGCAGTTCCCTGCTGGTGTTCAGAAGTTCCCACAGGCGGTGACCCACGGCTCCCTTGAGCTCCTGGTTCAGGGCCTTGTCGACGAGCGTCTGCTCACCGACCGTACCGCGGAAGTTGGCTTCCGCCATCGGCGTGGCGACATCGGCTTCCGGAGATTCCGGCTGCTTGCCCTTACCTTCGGCGGTACGCTTCCTCGCCTCAGTCAACGCTTCGGCCAACGCAGCCTTGCGCTCCTGCTCGTCCCGGGCCGCTTGAGCCTGGTTCTCGGCCGCCTTCCACGCGTCACCCTTGGCGGGCACGGACTTGGGGTTTTTGCTCACGTCGAGCACCTGCCCCAGGGGGTCCG
Source organism: Candidatus Saccharimonadales bacterium (assembly GCA_035697325.1). Taxonomy (NCBI): domain Bacteria; phylum Candidatus Saccharimonadota; class Candidatus Saccharimonadia; order Saccharimonadales (SeqCode); species Saccharimonadales bacterium (SeqCode). The sequence continues at coordinate 256,290 of DASSDB010000002.1, read as the reverse complement.
GCGCCATCGCAGGGGTACTGACGTAGACAGTCACCGGTGCGTAGACCACGATCTGGGCACCACCCGCCGTCTTGGCGACGATGTCCTGGATCAGTTTTTCGAACGACATTGTCGCTCCTCTCCTTGTCGAGTTTCTACCGAAAAATATTATATCATATAGCTTAAAATAATCAATGATCGCAAGGTAGGTGCCAACATTCCCGTAGTTGGCGTTGATCAGCTTCCCGCTAGGAGGCCTGACCACGGAGATCACTACTGCGTGATGAAAGTCAGCCAGAGACGGAGAAGAGAGTCGTGAGTCGGCCCGTAGTTCGGAGGCCAGTTGTTCTCATCCTCCATTAACTCGCAGAAGGTCTCGAGATGCTTGAGCTCCACCTCATCGGTGTTCTGCGTCCTGGCGGGCAATTCGCCCATGCTCGATGCGGTCCTCATAAACAGATTCCACGCCTGGCCGACAGCAGTTGGTGTCACGCCATCCACCGCAGCGCCAAACTCGTGGAACTCCTTGCGAGTCACCGTACGAAGCAGCCGTTCGCTCACCTTGACTATGAGCTGCCACTTTTCTTCGCTTACCTGCGCCGGCTTGGACTTCAGCAAGTCAGTGAGCTGAACTCGCGTAACTGATTCGTCGTACGCAGCCGACACGCTGTATGTGGCTTTCTTGATCGTTTGCACGACGGTTCGCCATGCCTGACGCGCCGACCCAGATTCGTAGCCGAACTCAGCCGCCCTTTCGACAAAATCGACTCCACGGAGTCGCCTGCCACCAGGCCGAGTAGTTTTCACCACAATAAACCTCCCTCATTCGTGAAGCTGGTTTCATATATAACTTTAATATAAAATACTTACTAAGTCAATCTCCCTACCTCTGTATTTTATCCTTAAAATCAAGGGGTAGAGTGCCAACATCCCCGTAGTTGGCAACGATCAGCTTCCTTTATCGGGCCTGATCACGGTATGCAGTTATTACAGAGTCTTCTCCCAAGCCATAACGAGCTGTTCGTCCTGACGGGCCTTGTCGTGGCGAGAGCCGCTGGGCATCCCAGCAGCAGCTGACCGCAGTTTACGCACCGTAATGGGCGTACGACGCAGTTCGTTTGTCTGGTTCGGCGGGAACCCTCCTCGCTTGCCATGCAACCTATTCCACGCTACACTCGCCACCTCAACCGGTGCACCAATCTCCTCGCAAAACACGACAAGATCCCGATAGATCAGCTCGTCCGCGTCCGGTCGACGCTCTTGATTTCCTGTCTTCGCGCGATCGGCGGCATTCTCCATCGCCATTTGCCAACCACCTATCAGCTCAGCCTTGCGCGCCAGGTCGTTGATCTGCTGTACGTTCAGACCCTCGATCGCATCAAGCAACCTCGAAACAGCTCCATCACGTTCGGTACTCACACTACCTCCCTTATCAGATAACCGTCTCAGCAGTATACCAAGCTCTGGAAATCACCTCAATAATCTGCTACAATAACTCAAGTTAAATGGCAGCGTAGCTCAGTTGGTTAGAGCGTAGGACTCATAAGCCTAAGGTCACTGGTTCAATCCCAGTCGCTGCTACCAAGTATAGACATTTTCAGTTTTTATGATAAAATATATTCAGCTTTCGTGAGCACACCTGCTCCGAAGGCGTTTTTTGACAAGCAGACATTATTTAACAGTGAGACTTAGTACTTGTAGCTACGAGTATTGAGTCTCACTGTTAACGCAGTTGAGTCACGAGATGAGTCCGAGATGTACACAGGGTTGACCCGTGGAATCTGTGCGACTGCATGGGACATGATCGTCCCCGCCATCGGCACAGCCGCGCAGATGGATGTCACGAACAAGCACGAGGGAACGATCTTCGTGCTCGATCCGACCAAGCTCTTCGTCGGCCAGGAAGCACTCCCCACGGATGCTGTCCTGTACGCCGAAGTCGTGGGCGGAGCGGAAAACGAGAAGTACACCACCATCGCCGAGGCCAAGGCCTACGTGTCCTGGAGGACAGGGCTGCCGAGCCGCGTCGTCCAGCAGCAGGCACCTCACCTGTTCGTGCCTGGCATGACCAAGTGGGGCGGCAGTGTCGTCCGCGACGGTCTCGTCGTCGCATTCGGTGGCGTGCAGGCCGTCTTCGACGAGATGATCTCGGGCTGGATGGCCGATGCCATCATCGCGCTCTGTCGTGACGAGATGACGAAGCCGGACGGCGTGATGGCCGACTCCGGCTCGTTCATCGAGGCGAGTGGCCACCTCTCCCCAGAGGGTGTCCGCCTGATGGGGCGCGCCGGGCTGAACGCCATGGGGTAATCAACTGCGGTGATGGCAGGCAGGGAGTAGTTTGGGAATTTACCCAGGCAGGCTCCTTGCCTGTCTCTCAAACTATTGTCTGCTTGTCATCACCGCTTACGTAGATGTGTGTCTATGCTGATGAGTTCAAAAGGACGAAAAGCACTCAGAATTTTCATGACTAAACTTAGGTTCAATACCTATCGCGCAATACTTAAGATAACATCTCGCTTGGACTGTTCGACAATCCTGCTCATAGCAATCAGTTCATGAAGTATCAGGTTCCATTTCGAGTCGGTCACTTCTGGAGCAGATTACTAAAATAGAACCATAGCAACCAACACTATACGCGAAGTCTCGAATAGGCGCGAAGAATACCCGCTACACCTACAGTGACTAACAGAGCGGCTACACTATATACTGTGACCATATTCTCACCCGTATTAGCTAATTGACCTTCGGAGCCTGAAGGTGTCGTGGGTGATGCCATAGGAGTATCTGGCATCACTTGGAATGCACTAAATTCAGAAGTTCCGTCCGTCGCATTAGTAGCTGTCGCGCTCACAACATGGCCTCCTGGTACGGTAGTATTAAAGGTGACATAGAACGGTGCATTACCGGTGGCGTCAGTCGTAATGTCGGTTGATCCAATCCATGTTTGACCAGGGCCATACCCGCTTGAATCACCGGATTCACTGGTATAAAAATCGAGTGTATACGTTTGATTAGGCATGCCCGCGTAGGTACCTGTTATACGAATTGATCCTTGCTCAACATGCGTAAGCACCGGGTAATTGATCAGATTATTCGCGCCACTCCTCGCCACACCTGCCGGGCCATTGGCAGTCACACCGTCGTTGCCAAGATCAATCCCCGGGCCGCTATTGCCATAAATACTGTTCTTTTGTATCGTAACGCCCGTTGGTGTTCCGGTAAAACCAGCACCAGTCGTTAAAATAGCAATGCCAGGGCCACCCGTCGTACCCGTAATCGTATTCTCTCGAATGATAAAGGGTGTTCGTACGACGTTGGGCGGAAAGCCTGTACCCGTCGTTGTTTTAGCCGCGCCAGCGACGTAGATGCCCGCAACCGCATTATTAACAATCTCATTGTCTTCTATTAAGACACCACTTGAAGCATACATAAAAATGCCGCGTGTACTGTTAGCTATTTTGTTATTACGAATAATTACCCCAGACACTTGAGTAACTGGATCTGTATATGCCCCCGATATGGCGATTGCGGTATCAAGCGCCCCTACGCCATCACCGATTGGCCGAGCCTGAGTACCGGTAGGATCTAGGCCAAAGTAGTTACCTTCAATGATCCAGTCATTCGTACTCCCAGATCCAAAAATCGGTGTATTTGTCGCAATGCCATAGTTAGCAATACTGCCAATAACGTTTCCTTGACCAGGATTAGCACCTCCAATACGGGATGGAAAGGAGAGCGTACCCGAAACACATGGGGCGATACCCGAGATCAGTCCTTTCGCGCTGCCATCGGGCGCTATACCAAGAAAGTTTGACTGCAAAGTGAGGCCACCTAAACACACAAAGCGTCCTCCGCTAGTGACACGATCTGCGCTAAAAGCCGCATAGAGTGGAGTGGAGCGACTGTCAGTAATCGACAGACCTTTTACTACCGAGTTAATGCCTGCCGGATTGAAGATAGAGTTTTGTGTCGCCGGCAAATTTGCACCGTCGATTTGCACTTTTAGAGTAAGCGGGAATTTACTACAGTCACTACCCGGTTGACTACAGCCGTCAATAATGACGGCGTTGGAGCCGTCCAGACCACTCCCCAGCTGAGAACCGTCGGCTGAAGAATACGTTGTCAGCGGTGAAATTACATGAGGGCCAGAACCGGGGATATTGAAGGTAATCGTATCAATACCAGCGTTATTGTTCGCATCAATCAATGCCTGACGGAGTGAACCTGAGCCGCTATTGCTTGTGTTCGTCACTGTAAAAGAAGCCGCATACGCTGGCTGAGAATTACCAAATGTAACAATCGTCGTTACTACCGCTAGAAGAACAAGCAACCGAGAAACTAAGCGTACTTTATTCACTTTAGCATTCACGTGCACTGTATCCACTCGCCCTCCAGTTACAATTATTCACAGTTGATTTTATTTTAGCATAATCAGAATGTTCATCTACTTGACTCTATTTAGCCAGACTGATGAGAAAAACTTGCCACTTTGCTATCCCCGCTACAAATTCAGTTGCTGTCCGTTGGGGAGGCTTTAATGGCGTTTTGCCAAAAATTGCTAAGAGTACAAACCTGCCACTTCACATTGAAATTGATAGCTGAGCTAGGTTCAATCCTTAGCGCGTAATACTACACCCGTTTACCCGTCTGGGCGAATACAACAATACGATGCATTTCTATCAGTTCATGGAGTATTATGTTCCATTTCGATCGCAGCACTCCTACCAAAGGAATATTTCGATCACCCTTCGGGGTGATTTTGTTTATTAACAGATAATAACTAGCCAATTTAACGGTTCCGAAAACAGCCGATCGTCCACGCACATCTGAATTGCGAGCCTGACTACTTCAAGCGCTCGTGCGTTTGAAGGTAGAACGAGCTGCTCTTGCAAATCAGGAGGACTGAGCATCTTGAACGTCCTGATGTCGGACGGGTCGATAATATAGCCAATTACCTACAACATGTTCTGAGCTAACTCTATCCTGTAGTATAACGACTTGGTGCTGTGATATCATAACACTTGCCGTTGCCGCTAATTGTTAGGGGTATTTGTGCAGCCACAGTTGATTGACTCCAAGTATATTGCAAATTTTTTCCGAAACCAAAACCCGCAACTCACCAGCAATCAGGCGCATGGGATCGCGTATGAACTCATACTTAAACTCCGCAATGTCGAGGGCATTGCGTTCATATGCCGACTATGTGAGAAGCGTTATGGCCAATGCCGCTGCGCCCAAAACGGCACGCCTTCCGAAGACGGATGGTCCTACAACACGCATGTGCTGCCATGGCTCTGCATAGTGTCGTCGCTGTTAAGCACACACCCGTCCAGCTTCGTCGATTTTGGAACGGTAACGAAAGCAAGGCTGTTCGCGTTGATTGACTACCTGCACCTACAGTACTGACATACATGGGTTCGCGACAACAAACTACTCTTGTCGCGAACTCATGTAGCTTAAAATACGGTATAAGTCGTTCTTATAGCTACAAATCCGTATATTTCTTGTGATTACCCTTTGCCTTCACAACAGGATACTTCTTGGCGTTCTTGAGCAACTTGCGCTCGCTGGCAGCGACCACATCTATATCCAGATTATTCGCCATGAGAAGTACCCAATAAAGCACGTCGGCAAGCTCGTCTTCTACATCTTCCCTGTTATCTTTAACATGCTGTGCCATTTCTTCGTGATTTTTCCACTGGAAATGCTCCAATACCTCACTCGCCTCTAGACTAAGCGATATAGCTAAATCTTTAGGGTTATGGAACTGGCTCCAATCTCGCTCCTCAACAAACTTGGCGATCTTTTCTTGCAAGCTTTTTATATCGCTCATATTGAGCTTTATTATACCAGGTCCTTACTTAAACTATTTGGCTATCTCAGGAGGCTAGCTCTACCATTGCTCCAATTAAATTCACCAGGTAATTGCAAAATCCATACAAAACCAGTACCATACATTACACCCTACTAGTCGGACAAAGGTGAAGATTGATGTACGAAGTATTGCGCGCCTATCCTTCTCATGTGCATCCAGGACGGGTGACTGTCCGGTTCAAAGATTTCGATGCCCTGGGAAACCGGCACCTTCTGGACATCTCCAACACAGTGGATCTTGAGTTCATGCTGGTCGCCTCCGCTTTCATGATCGCCAAGTACGGCGCGGGGGCGTTCGAACTTCTGTACAACGCTATCCACGAACAAGAGCTGGTTGAGCGACTGAAGGTGGCGTTCGAATACCTCAGAACCAACCCCGAGTGCTCAGAGCTGTGGTCGATCGTGAAGCATCACCAGGAGAAGGTGACGGCCCTCACAGCGCAGTACGCATAGTCCTTTTTGGAGAGGTCTATTGGCTCATAATGAAGTAGGTACCCCCGGCTTTCATAGCGGGGGTTTTCATATGTCCTAAATTATCCTTCTTTAATGAGCTGCACCATTTCCACACTAGGCCTTACATCTCCATAACAGCGAAAGAAAGTAGCGAAGGTTGCTTGGCTCTGCTCTTCCGACCAGCCAATCAAGGCATCAGAAATAAGGGTAACTTTGTATTGTAGCTCGGCAGCATCGCGAGCGGACGCTTCGCAGCATACATTCGTTACAGCGCCAACGATTAAAATCGATTCGACTCCTTCAGCTTGCAACCGTTGATGCAAATCTGACTTTCCTGGAAAAAACGCACTGTGACCTCGTTTTGTTACGCGAATATCATCAGTCCGATACTCCAGCTCGGGCCAAATAGTATCGGACTTGCCTGATTTTCCGTTAGCCTCGTGAAGGTCGGCAAACGCATCACCAAATACCGCCCGAAAATTATCGGTTGCCTTCTCCATAGGTGTCGTTACCCAAGCCATCCGCCCTCCACTACTTCGCAGTGCACTCGCAAGGCTATTTATATTTTCAGAGATGCTCGCTACTTGCACCTCATCATCTCTTCCCGTTCCCATATCAAGATCAATGACGACAAGTGCCGTTTTAGAGAGATTAAGAACAGGGAAAGCGTATAGTCTCTCTCTTCTGCTTACCACTTTATCTACTATTTTCTGGTCGATCCCGCTAGGGTGTTGAATAAGTGGCACATTCTGAGCCATCTGTCTCTCCTTGTTGTTTTTGTTTTAGCCTCTCAAAGCTTAATGCTATTGTAGCACCATATACCCTTTTGCAAGGTGCTACAATAGAGTTAGCTCTTAATTAAGGAGGGGTTATGCAAGAAGACAAGCAAACAACCGAGGTACGAGAGACAAACGAACGCGTAGGCAACACCGATGTGCAACGTGAAACGGTCAAAAAAACGACGACGACACCAGGTGCGATCATTTTCCGCCGAGTGGTGTGGTATATTACCGGTATTATTATCGCGCTTCTGGCGCTCCGCCTCGTGCTCTTACTATTGGCAGCCAACGATACGGCAGCTTTCGTTAGTTTTGTTTACTCACTCAGTGGTATTTTCGCAGCGCCATTCTTTGGCATTTTCAATTACCAACCTACATATGGCCAGTTTACTTTTGAGGTAAGTACTGTTGTTGCCATTGTAGTGTACGCCCTGATCGGCTGGGGTATCGCCAAACTAGCAACCCTCAGCCGACCACAAGACGAAGCTTAGTATTTTTGGAGGACATCCAAGTTCTTAGGCGTCCGTTCCACCATCAGACTTATGCCGCTAACCTGATTCCATGCAATGGTTGAAGAAAATTCATTAGCTGACTCGAGATAGCCAATACTTAAACTGTCACCTAGTTTTATCTTCAAATCTTCCGGACTTGTGTTGGCGTAAATGTTATCAAAACCTGCGAGGGTATATACTTTGTTTTGGTTGTATTGGTCAATAATACTCCTTGGAGTTTGAATAGTGTAAATGACACCCTTGCCTACATCTAACTTTATTAAGTTTGCATCATAACTGACTACTCGTCCTTGAATTTCACGTGGCGTTCGTGGATCTGACATAGATGGTAGCCCTCCACCATACGTCACTACAAGTGTCGTATGGTTAATACCATTGCTTTTCAAACATGTGCGCTCAGGATTACCATCGCATGCGGCACGAACGTTCACATACGACTGATACTCCAGGCTGTAATACTGCGCCGGCAGTGGCAGTTTAAAGATAACTACTCCGCTTGCGTCCTTAGACTCTTGCGCAACTCCCATATCTCCAAAAGTAGCAGGGACAAAATAGACAATCGCGTCACCGACTTTCAAAGTGTCCCGTGGAATGACCTTGTTTTCTTCCACCACGCGAGCATCCTCAGCAAGCAGTCGCTCGCCACGATGTTCAAGCACGAGTGTATTCCCTTTGATTTCTTTTACTATATCTGCGGTATTAAGCCCCGGCATAAGTCGCGTGTATGTTCGGGCAAAGTTGCCCATCTTTTCTACCGATTGAGCATCGTTTTGAATCCACGAAGTCAGCGTGTCCATATCACACTTAGCTTGCAAAACCTTCGCACCATCTTCAGCCGAGAGGTTACTTCCTCGTTTCAATTCGTACGTCGTTCCTTCTTTCTTTTGTTCATCACAGCTATTAAATTTGACGCTGAGCTGTTTTCGACCAAATTCGTTGGTGCTTGATTCATCAACTTTCACATGTGAAAGATTTGAAATCGTTTGCACTACAGCATAAGTCGTTCCTGTAACAAAAAGCAGCGCGCCAATAGCAATGGCAATAATCGCTATTTTTGGTAAGTGACGTAATTTCATAAACAGTGTCTCCTTTTTAGTAACACTCGTTTTACGAATTGCGGAAGAAAATATTTCGCTGGAGGTAATGCTGGTCATTACCCTGTCGGTAAATAATACATTAGCATTTTGGCTGTCATCGGGACGAGCCGCAGCAATATAGGTATCTATTATAGTTTTCATACAAGCTTCTCCTTCAACTGAGCTTTTGCCCGGCTTATCCAGGTTCCCACCGTATTTATAGATGTATTGTGCAATTCAGCGATTTCTTTGTAACTTTTACCTTCCCAAAAATAAGCCTTTATTATTTGTGAATAGAGCGGTGGCTCAAGTGTTTCGACCGCTTGGCGGATTGCCACGACGTCGTTTTGCTCAAGCGCCCGTAGCTGGATGGTGTCAACATACTCCTCCACATTCTCAATATGTACTTTCCGCTTGTTTTTGCGCAAATGATCGATACAAAGATTCGTTGCTATTCTATACAGCCACGTTGAGAATCTAGCCTTATCCTTGGAAAATGCCGCCAGATTATTGTAGGCTTTTATAAATGCCTCCTGGGCGACATCTTCACCATCCTCGCGATCTTTTAAAAGATTTTCGCAGTGAATAATGAGACCCGTTTGATACCGCTCAACAAGTATTCTGTATTGGTTAGCATCTCCTTTTATGATCGCCGAGATGCATTTATTTTCATCTATCATACCCTTTATACGAAGAAAGAAGCGAATATATTTCGCGGAGGGCTAAGAGTTTATGCCTTCTGGTAAAACTCCGATAATCGCCGATACGCTTGAGTTCTAAAAGCAAATAGCACAACAACAAGCATAAGAAGGCTTGCCACAACAAATACCAGTGCAATACCTCGAGCCTGACCATCCCCAAGCAGCCAGCCAAGCGTCTGCTTCCCCTGCAACGACTGCATGTAGGGAATGATAGCAAATTGAGCTATTGGTGCCACGATAAAAGCGGTGATAGGCGAACTTGCCGACTCGATAGCCTGTGCCAAGCCAAACACTCGGCCTTGACGCTTCAAAGGAACGACGCGCTGAATGATGGTCTGCTCTGCCGCCTCTGCAATAGGCATGAGGCACATGAAAAGGAGTATACCCACCCCATACAACAACCACCATTCACGAATAGTAAACAAACCGCCTAATATCGCTACTCCTATATTTACAAGAAGCATTGTTCTTAGTGGGTTCTTACCAAGACCCTTTTTGGCAACAACCGTCCCACCAATGATAAAGCCGATACTCGTCACTCCCAACACGACGCCCCATATCTCTACTGGGAAGAGTGTGAGTCCGTATGGATCCATAAGAGCCATAAACACACCGCCTACCAGGTTATTGAATGTCGAGAATACGATAAGCCAGGCAAGGCCAGGTACGGCGCGGATTGCCGCGATACTCCCCTTTAAGTCAATCTTTTTATTTTCTAGTTCCGGGTCATGCACGATTTCTTTCTCAGGGATCTTTACGAATAGAATGTGAATTGCCGCGACGGCCGTAAGAAAAATAGCGATTCCCAATGTCCACCCCATGCCCAAAAAACCGATGGAAAGTCCCGAAAAGACGCTTGTTACCATAAAGGCAACGCCTTGTACTGTTCCGACCATGCCGTTGGCTTTATCGTGATCGTCCTTTGGTACCAACAGCGTCACTACCGTGCTAAGTGCGATGTTGCGCATATTTTCAATCACGCCACCAATGAGGATAATCATCGTGAATAACCAAAAGACCGGCCCGGTCCAATCGAGTAGCTGACTCTTGTCGAAATAGAGATATACCAGGCTGGCGATCACAAAGCACACGAGCGTAAAGATCGACGAAAATGCCATAACACGCTTCTTTTTATTGTGGTCGACGATCGTACCAAAGATAATACTGAAAATTGCTATTAAGAGCATATATGCACCGCCGATAATACCCGTAGCTAGGACTGACTTAGTCTCAAGGTATACCCAAAACGTCAATGCAAACCAAAGATAACTGGTTGTAACATTGGCGATAAGTGTATTAAAGAGGACCTGATAAAAATGTTTCATTTCACCATTCTAACAGATTACGGCACTATTCCCGAAAGAAGCGTAGAAAGAGTATGCCGTTATTGGACATGAAAAAAGCCCTACTCATAGGCTCGCAATTTCAAGCAGGCCATATTTTCGGGTTACCAGAGGGGCGAAAAGTATAACTCTCCGCCCCTCTGGTCTTCAGAAGGTCACATGCCCCTCTTGAAGAAGGACGACGCCTCGCCGACGATCTTCTCGATCATGTCGGGATCGACGTTGAGCGTCGTCAGCAGGAGCGGCACGTCGATCGAGCTGGTGAGCGCCATGGCCAGCATGGGAAGCATGCCCTTGAGGCTCTCCACGTTGACCGCGTCTCTCACCAGGTTCGACGCCAGTTCGTTGTGTTTCGCACGCATCGGTGCGAGCACCGCGGAGGCGTAGTTGTTCACGGCGTCCTGGTTGGCGGCCGTCGGTTCCACGAGCGTCCGGATGCGCAGCTCGTTGAGCTTGATCGTCATCTCGAGGTACTCGTTGCGCACCTCCAGGTAATCCGCGAGCTTGCGCCGCTTCTCCGGGTCCAGTGAATCGAACGAGCCACTGAGCTCAAACACTATAGTCACCCCTTCAGGTGTTAGGTGTCTCCACGAGGGAGCTAATCGATATAATAAAACAAATAATAAATAAATGCAATAGCAGCTACCCCAGAGCTGCCATAAGGATCGCTGCTATAGGCGGCAGAAGCAGATTATCCAACCCCTTTGAGCTTACCGCCTCTACACATGTCAAAATAATCGCAATTATAATTACACTCTCTTGCGGCGTCATCACCCAACCAATACCCACACAAACGAGAAAAAATACTCCACTTCCCAAATAACTTTTCTGTGCTCTTCCCAAACTATATGTCGCGCGGCCATAAAAAGTGCCGAGCAATCCCGCTAATCCGTCCGCTAAAGCCATCACCAAGACACCATACATATAAAGGATATTCTGAGGAAAAATTAACGCCATGCCTCCAATCACAATCGGAAAAAACAGTTCACCATAGCTACGGCGTGTCACATCATGAATAGAGGTAAACACGTGCAACTTCCGAGAAATCATCATCACGATTAAAAATACACCGGCCAATAAGGCTATCGAGGGATATGGCAGCACGAGCGGCAGAAAAGCTGCGCTGATGCCAGCGAGTATGTGAGCTAACTTACGAGATACCTCGGTCACGACGGCAGTCTTTCTCGCTATGTACTCAATCCCAATAAAGAGTGTCAGAAAATAAAAGGCCGTAATGAGGAAGACAATCACGTAACGATCTCCTTAAAGTCCTGCCGAACGTACTCTTCGATTTTCGCACTAAGCCCCTCAAGATCCTCCTTATTTTCTATTATCCTGTCGGCAACACTTCTTCCCAAGGCTATTTCCTTTTTATACATTACCAGCCGTTCGCCCTGTTCCTCGCCCTGTTCTTCGCGCCGCCGAAGCCGCTTGGCTACGCGCTCAAAACTATCTTCAATCTGATAGATACGGTAATTACTATAGTGTTTTCGAAGAAGGGAGACGAGCGACGCTCGAAGTAACAAAACAGGAACAACCGTATCTGACTTAAATTCAATTTTGGGCAGACCGTACCTGTAAGGCAATCCGAACATTCGTACTTCTTCCAAGAAAAAACCTGCCTTGCTACGACGCTCGAATTCTTCTTCGCTAACAAAGATATGGTCAACTCGCTCATCCTCTTCGCCAGGTCGCAAAGAGCGTGTTGTCCAAGAGGGAATAGGGTGAAGAACCTTCCGTCTGCTCAGAGCCTTGACGGCACTCGTCTTTCCTACGCCTGAAGGGCCTATAATAACTAAGAATTCTTTCTCGCTCATACGACTTTCTTTTTACCAAAGTAAAATGACTCCGGATGCTTCACATAATCCCAAACCATCCAGGCATAAAGCAATACCAAACTGGCATAAAAAATGACTATATCCGATGTCGCTGCACCGCTTGCCTCTAACACTAGCGTACCAAGAAGTGCAAAAGATATCCCATTTCCCACCCTCGCGCTATATCCCACAGAGAGTAGTTCGTGAAGCTCGCTCCGTGATCTATACAATCTATACTCAATGACCAGAAGGCACACTGCAAAGCCTCCAACTACCACCTGTAAATAAGGCCTATTCACCGCCATCATTAAAAGGATACTTCCTACAGCGACAGCTGTACTGCTCAACATGCATACTGCCGTTTTTCCATACTTTAAGATTAAGGTAGGTTTTCCAGCTAGCGCATCGCCTTTTCTGTCTCGAAAATCTTTAAGGCTAATGCGCGCCAAAAAGAGAAAATAAAACGCGCTCAAGTACAGCCAATTAAACTGTAATTCTGCCGCAAATACAACTGCAAATCCGGCAAGATACGCAACAAGAACATAACAAAGCGCCAAATAAAACGGCGTAAGGATAGGGCGATGTGATATCCGTAGAGGACGAAGAGAATACGCTGCATTAAGCACCAATCCCAGTAATACGACTATCACCGCAATGGGGTTAATCAGGAGTGCCAAGCTTATCGCAACCATCGCCGCAATAATGCCAAGAATGATTAAATCTTTTCTGCTTCCCTCGCCGGTTACTAGCGGTCGATCAGCATGACCCTTCAAATTAACCCTATCTATTTTCCAATCTGCAAGATCGTTAATACAAGTAGCGCACGCGTACACCAACACCAAAGCCACAGCCATAATAAGCGTCTGCCATTTGAAAACATGGGAGATCACCGGATCGTGTATCAGCGAGCTTAGTGTCATAAACAACACCAAAACAAGTGCCGACTTATAGCGGATCATATGAAAAAGAAGGCGAAGATACCTCATTTTCCGCTTGGCGAGATCGTTTTAAATGGCCACAGGGCAAGAAGAACGCCCATAAATATCACCCATAGTACGTGATACACCAAAATAAGCGACAAGCCGATCCAAAAGGTAACCGCCAAAATAGTCGCATCTTTTGCCTCGATAGCTTTGTTTGAGGCATGCTGGAGATATTTTAATGAAAGTACGATCGTCATTACCGTCATCAAGACCAAAACAATCCCTCCACCCGCCAGTGCATAATTCACATAATCCACCGGCCCACCAAGGAAGAACAATGGAAATAGCAAAATAGCACCAGCTCCCGATGCCAGCACTGCAATAAGACCCAGGAGAATAAGTATAGTTACCATGGCCATGCTCTTTGGCTCTTCCATCATGAGCTCTTTATTCTCAAGCACAGCCGCTACTCTTTTACGGTGATAGCTATATGTAGACATAAGTATAGCGGCATACACAATAAATAACACGATTGCTATAGTAAAATACCCACCCGTACTGTTTGGATCAAATCCACCGGGTTTAAGAGTAAAAACTTGAGAGTAAAGCGCTTCTGGAATAAGGATGAATTTCGTGATTATCATACACGAGCTGAATAGCACGCCCAATATCAACCACCCCCGCGTGAGACCGATAAGCTTAGCTGCATAGGTAAGAAAAAGCGAACTGAATAGTATAATCCCTACTCCTACAATGACAAGCTGCCACGTAGCGGGCTGGGTCGCCCCAGTATTGTGAGTAAGCAGCGGCGTCAATTGGACCACTCCATAACTTGCTAAAGATAACAAAATAAGAGGAAGTAACAATTCCGTAGAGAAGAAATTTTTTTGGAGAATTGTTTTGTTTGTTCCACCAGGCTTCATAGCCACAGTATAGCAAATAAAACTTTTGGCATGGAAAAACCAGCATTACCGTAGCTGGTATTGGTCGGCTTCTCGCAGTGAGCCCGATCACGGATCTTCGTTGCTACTTGCCTTGCTGCGACTGGAGGGATTTCAGCCAGTCACGCAGCAGCTTGTCATACGCCGGCTTGAACGCTATAGGCCAGTTGTCCCTGTCCTCCATGCGTCCGCAAAACAGTTCGAGCTGTTCGATAAGGGGCTGCTCCTCCGACAAACCACTCATCGCTCGACGAAACTCATGCCACGCTGATGTAATCGTTCCGGGGTGCACGTCGGGTGCGAACTTCCTCAGATTCTCCCGGGTTACCTCTTCGTCATGATCGGGGAGAGGTGAAGGGTCGTCCAGCAGACTCTGATAGACAAACCTGTATACCTTAAGCAAAACCAGGCTTACCCCTTTGGCGCCTTCCGCCATAGACGGAGTAAAACTCAGAATGGTCTCCAGAGGGATCGTGCAGTCTGTCAGGACGTAATCTCGCAGCTCGTAGCCTCCCCGGTGTTCCGCGAGCCATTTCCACATCACCGTCACGTTGCGGGGGTTGAAATCTCTGGCTTTGGCCCGCTCCTTGAATTCTTCAAACCCGATTTCCCTGTTCACGATTTCTCCTCATCGTAGCAGTACAAAAAGTAGCATCGTCATCATAGCATAGCTAACTTGACCAATACAACATACCATGTTAAAACTATAATGTTGTAGTCGTCGGATTGATTGGAGGTTCTTCTTTCGTGAGTGACATTCGTTACGTAGCGCAATTCATCGACGAACCGGCTATTGGCCGAGGGCTCGAGACTCTCGAGGCCAAGGGGAGTGGTAAGGAGGCGCGGGACGAATTCTGCGACCGGCTTCTCGACTACCTCGAGAACAACCAGCTCGACCCGCACGACATGGGTACGATCGTCACCAAAAGCGAGTACTATGCCGGATGCCTCGTGCTGCCGAGCTACGAAGACGAGGTGGTCGGCAGCGTCAATGTCGTGTACAGGGTCCACGGTGAGACCATCGCGATCTACATGATCCAGGTGGCCAAGAAGAAGGAGAAGTAATGCCCGAAAGGTTCAGAAGGCGCCGTTGGCACCGATTGGATGAGCAAGCATCCCACACCGGCTCTTCGCCGAACTCCAGCACGGATAACCTCGATTCGGCGCGCGCCACCATGAGCTCGAACGAGCTTGTGAGGAGCATGTACGAAGAGGCTCAGAAAAAGGCCGAAGGCTTGGAGGCAATGGCGCAAGTGGCTGTCACGCTAACCAAGCGCGGGGTCGTCAATCACGCGGAGATCCTGACCAGCCTCACAACACCCGGCCTCACTGAGCAATACGGCGTCGAATTCACCATGCAGGCCGACAACACCTTTTATTTCCAGAAGGTATAACGCCCCGACACCAAAAAGGAAAGTAGAGCCCCGCTCCTTCCCGCTAGAGTCGGGGTTTTACTTTTCTTGACCAATGTTTGCAATGATGGTATTATTTTCAAGCCAGATACGTTCGACGAATGAGAGAGATTATGTACTCCGGTAATGGTGATCCCGGCATCGTGCGCGACCAGATGTGGGAATCCAAGAACGGCATGGATTCGCGGCAGGCGAAAGTGGTCGGCATCGACTACGACACGGGCATGATCAAGCTCGAGTGGCGCCCCGCCGACATCACCCATCCCTACTACGAGCTTCCCCTCACCGACTTCGTGCAGCGCTTCCGCCGCGTCGAAGAGGTCACCCCGCTGACCGCCGCGTAGTTCGTCACGTCTGGATAGCCTACTCACACATGGCGTGCGGGTAGGCTATCTTTAATTAAAGGATTCCGAGCTCTTGACCCTGCTTCAATTTACCAACTAATGCATTGTGGATTTTCTGCTGATATACGGCGTCTTCAAGAGCGTTATGCGTAAAGTCACCCTCGGGCACAATCTCGGCAGGCAAGTTGCCCTTGGCCGTCTTTCGCCAATCATAGTCGCGCGATAGGTGATTCGCCAGACTTTTAATACAATAGCCCGCAATGCCAAACGGATTCTTCAGCTCCGCTTCGCGCATGGCAAGATCCACCCAAGGAAAATCAAAGCTTGCATTGAATGCCGAAAATACCGGGCGATTTTTCTCATACGTGTTCGTCACATCACCTACCCAATCACGCAATTCACGCATCGCTTCATCCGGGTTCCGTCCCTCGTCCATAAGACGAGTGCGCTCCAGATTATGCGCCTCACAAAACTCACGGTTACTCTTTATAAACCGCTCGCTCGACGGTTTTAGCTCGCTATAATATGTTTCACCCCACGGACTCACCGCCCCTACACTTAACAGCGATCCGTACCCGGGAACCCCATCCGCTTCCACATCCACATCAAAATAAAGTTGTGGTGCCGCTTTAATTATTTCTTGTCCTCTTCTCGCAAGTTGTTCATGATTTGCCATAGTCTAGGCTCCTTTCGTTATTTCGGAGCCTATTATGGTATGCCCGCTTGCAATAGTCAGTAAAATATTTTTTACTAAATGGTGTCGATGCGAATCACCTCTCTGGCGGCCACGGTTTCGCTTTGTACTTTTTGCATAAAGAGGGGAACGAACTGACTCTTCGCAAACAGTTCGCTGTCTGCCCGAATTGCCTCTATAGGTACCCAGTGGAACTCAAAACGAGGATCCCGAGGAGGCAGTACCCCGGTATCCGCCTCGCCTCTAAAGATGTGCGAGAGGCTATGGTGCGTAAATCCGTCCCTATGGGTAGCGATAGTCTCTACTACAGCAAGAAACTCTAAAGAAATAGTACTTTCTCCCCACCACTCGGTGACAATACGAGCAGCATTATCATCGGCAGAAAAGCCCAGCTTATGCAGCCCGCCCGGTAGCATATAGTCGTTGAGGAGCTCTTTAAGCTGGCCTGTACGGGAGCTAAGAAGTACTTCATTGTCCCTAGTAATCACAAACTGGATAAGTGGTCGTGGTGTCGGCTTGGTATACCACATATCCGAGGTCATAGTATTTACCCACCGCGCACCATTGGGTGTAAGGTAAAACCCTTTGTCCGTCTTTTCTAACATTCCACGGGCAATGAGTTTGTTCGCGTGATACATAAACAAGCTATTCTCGATTCCATCATCCTTCAGCTCACTAAAACGAAGCGGCGTATCTGAAGCGGCCAACTTAGAAAGCATCACTCCTTGCAAGTAATGATCGATATGCATTCGATTAGTTTTATTCATGTACACTTATCATACCTGGTTTTGACTTAGCAATAAAAAAGTGGGATTATAGATTTAACTTTGGTGGGAAAGTTCACCTACGAGCCATGTGAGGAGTAGATCATGCTTGAACGGTTGCCTCGTGGCACCCGTCTCTACAAAGGCTGGCAGGTACCGAGGAGGGACTTTTTCACTCCTCGGTTTCACCCCCGTACATCCTTCTTTATTAATTAAATGTTAAATGAAGATTAAAATTTAATAGTAATTTAATATTTAGACCTTATTATAAGAAGAGTTAGAATTATTTCTTACTGAGAGCTAAAGGTACTAACGATGAAAATATTGCTTATCGAAGACAATCTTCGCTTGGCCGAACGAATAAAATACTACCTCGGAAAGAGCTTCGTTGTTGATACGGCCTCAACAGGCCAAGAAGGCAAAACCAAAGCCTTATCTTCGTCGTACGCTGTTATATTACTCGACCTCAATCTTCCGGATATCCATGGACGTGAAATATGCCAAGAACTCCGCAAAGCCCAAATAACTACCCCTATCCTTATTATTTCAGGGATAAAGGACAGCAATAGTCGTGTCACTCTCCTCGACTACGGTGCTGATGATTTCCTGGTTAAACCGTTTGACCCACGCGAGCTTACCGCCCGGATTCATGCTTTATTCCGACGGCATCAGTACGGATACAACCACCATATACTTAAAGTCAAGGACCTCACCATCGATATAAATCGGCGCCAAGTCCAGCGAGCCGGTCAGCCCATTTCGCTGCGTCGTAAGGAATTTGATATCCTTGAATATCTTGTCAGCAACCGGGGTCGTGCCGTCACTCGCAATATGATTCTTGACCACGCGTGGGACACCACGAAAGAAAGCTGGCATAATACAATAGACGTCCATATTAAATATCTGAGAGACAAAATTGACAAACCATTTGATTCACCTCTTATCAAAACGGCATATGGGGTTGGATACATGGTAGATGATTCTAACTAGAAAGGGGAGGCACATGGAAGAAACAGTATATGCAATTCTTACTGACACAGATGCCCGCGACGCGGAAAGTATAGAGCAGCGTTTATCGCAAGAGCTCACAGTCGGTGCGCCTTGGTTTGATTGAAACGGTCCGCCAACGACTAGGTAAAAGATGAGACGACAAAAGAGACACACATCAGCACGAGGCCCTTATTCCCCGTCGCCATCAAATGCAATGGATCCCTCAAGCGAATACAGGACCGTTTTTGAGACGTTGCTTATCGGATCTTTCGTTTTGATTGCGGTCGTATCACTTCTTCTTGTTGTTAGCTATTTCGCATTTCACAACAACTATGTCCTCAGTCGGATCTTCTTGTGTGTTGTGGGGCTTATTTATCTTGGTATTGGGTATATGGTCTGGATTCGAAATCGCCGGGCAGCTGCCTCAAAAATCCTGATTTCATTTTATTTTTTTATCTCCGTCATCGTTTTACTCGGCTGGGGGCTCAACACTTCGTTCGGGCTGCTTATCTTTGCCATCACTATCATCCTGGCAGGAATTTTACTCGGAGCGCGTCATACACTGTATGCTGCCGTTTGCGCTATTATCTCTATCTTTGCAATCCAAACGTTTATTACGCTACACCACACCGCACTGTTCTCTAATACTGTTAACCCGTCCCACTTTGGAGATGCAGCCGCATATAGTACACTCCTTGGCATACTTGCACTTATCTCCTGGCTGTTCGGGCGACAAACCGAATACCTCTTTCTCAAAAGCAGGCGTGCCGAGCAAGCACTTCTTAACGAAAAGAAACTCCTAGAGATTCGTGTACGCGAACGGACGCGTCAGTTGCAAAAAGCTCAGCTGGAGGAGATGGAACAGCTGTATCAATTCGCGGAAATGGGCCAACTAAGCGCAGCCTTGCTTCATGATTTAGCCAATCACCTCTCTGTGCTTAACTTCGATATTGCCGACCTCAAAAAGCAACAACACAGCCAAACCGTTCATCACGTTGAAGAAAGTATCTCTTACCTTGATCATGCCGTCAGTGAGGTGCGCAAACAATTACAAGGTAAAAATGAGGCTCACCACTTCGATGCCGTCGCTTGCCTTGAAGAGAGTATTAAAATTCTCGCACCAAAGACTGCCGAAGCGCGTGCCGATATCACTCTCATCTCACCAAAAAACCACCCCCCTCTTTATGGTGATCCGCTTCGACTCAATCATATCGTTGGAATCCTTATCCGCAATGCGATTGAGGCCTACCCCAAAACAGCAAAAGAAAAGCCTATATCCGTACTCGTTGAAGTAGTTGGGCAGAAACTTCTTATTACGGTGCGCGATAAAGGCGTGGGCATTACCCCTACTCAGCGCAAGAAGCTTTTTTCACCACTTCAAAGTAGCAAAAAAGATGGACTCGGCATCGGACTTTTTATAGCAAAAAAGATTACCGAAACCCATTTCAAAGGAAATCTCGCCCTTGCCGACACCACAGACTCGACAGATTTTGTTATCGAGCTTCCTCTCGCCCACTCATGAGTACACGCACGATAGATTGGATAGGGAAGAGCCCGCTTCATGAGGTCTGTGTACAAATCGCAGACACTTCCCTAACCACCGGCACAAAACCCGACGGAGCAACGATGGCACGGCTTATCAAGCGACTCATCGCCGCCGAAACGGCACCGGGCGGTCCGTACCGAAATGCTCACGGAGAGCCCGATCTCCTCACTAATATTGCCGTCGGCTACCTGTTTGTTTACCTTCATATACCACTGCCGGGCGTAACGCTATTCATCAACGCGCGACGGGCAGGGAAGCAGAGCAGAGAAGTGACAGAGCTACTAAGAAAATACGACGCTGCCCTACTCTTACGGCAACCCTTTCAAAAGACCTCGACGCCCCTTGCCGATACTGTTTTTTCTACCGTCACCGCTCAGATTACACAGTTCGACGAGCCGCTTCGTTCGCTTGCCTTACAGTTTCTTCAGCGCATTAAAAAGGCGGATACGCACTTCGAAATCCCTCTCTTTGCCAGCCATTTCTCAAGCACGTTAGCAGCGACACCGTCTAACCTGCCGCTTACCCTACTAGGAGAAGCTAATGTATATTGCTGGATGGCGTATACCATTTACGACCACCTCCTTGACGAGCAATCAGGCGTCGAAGGCTTGCCTGTCGCTAACTGCGCCCACCGCTTA
Source organism: Candidatus Saccharimonadales bacterium (assembly GCA_035697325.1). NCBI lineage: Bacteria > Candidatus Saccharimonadota > Candidatus Saccharimonadia > Saccharimonadales (SeqCode) > Saccharimonadales bacterium (SeqCode). The sequence goes on along the minus strand of DASSDB010000002.1, from coordinate 235,501 downwards.
GCGCTTACAAGATACCATTCGCTTTTCCCTTCTGATCACCCTTTTTCAAAATTAGTCACCTCGACCTTTGACGATATGGATATAGCAAATTCATGGGAGCTGGCAAATTGTCAATTTATACAAGACGGCAACTCAATTATCATCCCCTCTCTTCCTCGCTATCACCGGTTCCAAGGCCTTGCCCGCCGTTCTTTTGGCCATGCGCTCGGACCAATGGCCCTCACATATCTCTGCCATCAAACAGCCCCTTCACGTCACTTAATTGAAAAAGGCATCAGGCATTATCTTATCGCCCGGCAACTGACAGACGATATTTATGACTGGCAAGAAGATATACGCAAGGGAAGCGGTAGTGCGGTTGTCACCTATATCTTGCGCCACGCCCGGATACGCCCTGGCACTTATGAAATAAATTCTTTGGTTGCGCATATGCAAGAAGACTTCTGGCTATATTCCATGGAAGCAACGAATACCTTGATTAAAGAGCATATTCAACTCTCAAGGAAGTACCTCCTTAAGAGTGGTTGCTTTTTGCCACACGGGCCCCTTTTTGACTTGCTCGAAAGGCTAACCTCTACCGCCAATCAATCCGTACGTACCCATGCCGACTACAAACAGTTTATCTCTACCTACCGCAAATCATCATAATGAAGAAGGCGAGCACTCACTTTTTCGTGAAGTACTCGCCCGCCTCGAAGAAACTATCCCGCCCTCCCTATTTCAAGGTCTAGCGGCTTCTCTAGGTATGTGGAAACCACGTCGCAGATCTGCTGTCCCACATCGGTGCGCCAGACCAGATCCGGCCTGCGCTCCAAAAGGAGACGACCTTCGTCGTCCCAGTTACACGATGCGATTTCGCTGATTGCCACTATTTTGTTTCGGATTTCGCCTCGCTGTTCGCCCGAAAGCTCGCTACTTGCTGGCCACGTGGCGTACGCCGTCGGACTGTTGGCCGTTGGACGGGATGAAAGGTCGTATGGCTGGATCCGAAGTACATCAGACACTCGTTGCTACCCTTTCAAAAGAATCTTCGCTGGCTATTTAATTATAGCATTTTAGGCGAGACTTACTCTAGTTCGATGTCGGCCGGCAGAGTAGCGTGATGTCGTTCGACAAAAAAGCGAAGCTCAGCGGTAGAACGCTCTCTATTCCATGTTGCCATATCGGTTATGTCGGTTGTTTCCATTTTTCTTTCCTTTTTGTTTTGTCATTTGTATATTTTTATTTAAGCATAAATTTTATAAAAAAGCAATAGTATTATGAAAGAATTATTGGAGTGGGCGCACCAGAAGGACGCCCACTTCCGCACTACACTCACCCTACTTCGCCAATCTAGCCTTAACGAAGTGCGCCACCAAATTCGCCTCGGCGCCGGTGATGGTCTTGACTTCCTCCCCAATGAGCTGGAGGCGCTCAAGGGCAACGTCGTCTCCACGCAGCGCATCGTCCATGAGCCGTTTGACGTCGGGGGAAGAGAGCTTTTTCAAATGCCTCCTCTGCCACGCCTGTTGAGTTGCCCAAGCAAGTGCCTGGCGCACCTCTTCAACACGATTATCATCGGTGTGTTGGGCTCGGAAATTGTTGCGACTGTCGTCGATGCGTTTACTCAGTAGGGTACTCAGCCCTAGTAAGGCGTCTACGTCTCCGTGAGATGCACGATTCATCATCGACTTCAGAAGGCTGTTACTGATTTCGGGCTTTTCAACCCGATCTGCTTGTCCTCGATCACGCTTACGACACATGGCCGCTCCTTAGGTGTAGGTGATGTGTAGTGCCACCACTCAGCCTACACTACAGGCGCCATATTTTCAAACATACCGCAAATCTTATGTTGCTTTGACCATGTTACTACGCTTATGCTATAGTGAATCAAGAGGTAGGCCAAAAAATAAACAATGATTAGTTCTCTCGCCATAATTGCCTTCGCAGCCCTTATACACGCCAGCTTTCAGCTCAGCGTGAGTGTATTTACGCTGTTCAGCGGCCATGCTATCGGTGCCAAAACAGCGCGCGCCAAGGTCATGCGGCTTACGACAGGCTTTCTCCTTGGTGCATTGGTGATGACCATGCTCGCTATTTCATTTACTTCCTTTGTTTTCCAAAATATCTTTACCCAAACGACCCCACAGATCATCTGGGCTGCAAGCTGCGGGCTTCTTTTAGGTCTTGGCGTGGCAGTATGGGCATTTTACTACCGCAAAGGGCAGGGCACGAGCCTCTGGCTTCCAAGAGAAATTGCCAGACATTTGAGTGATCGGGCCAAATCCACTCGCCATAGCGCAGAGGCATTCAGCCTAGGACTTAGTAGCGTCATCAGCGAAGTGTTGTTTATCATAGCCCCTATTATCGTAGCCAGCCTCGCGCTGATCCGACTTGAACCTATGTGGCAGTTACTTGGTATTACTCTTTATACTCTCACATCACTTCTTTCCCTCTTAATTGTGTACGCTTTGGTGGGTAGTGGCCACAAACTCAGTCGCATCCAGGCATGGCGCGAAAACAACAAACGTTTCTTGCAATTTACGGCAGGCGGCGGCTTGCTAGTACTAGGATTTTATATCTATGTCGACCAAGTACTTGCCACCACAGCCATGGCCCATGGAGGATTTTAGATGGCCGATATTATCAAACGGAGTGGCAAGCGAGAAAGCGAGCAATTCCAACGCAGCAAGCTCCATGCCAGTGTTGTTGCCGCATGCCTGAGCGTTCGTAGCCCCGAGGGTGAGGCTGAAAGTATTGCCAACCGTGTCTGCGAGCAAGTTACCTCTTGGCTCAATCAAAAACCGGAAGTCACCAGTGAAGATGTCCGCCGTAAAGCCAGTGAAGCACTCGCCGTTCTTCATCCAGAGGCCGCATATCTGTATAAACACCACCAATTAGTGCTCTAAGGAGAAAGTAATGGCGAAAAAAACCACCTTTGATTATGATCTTATCGTTATCGGCAGCGGTGCCGGCGGAAGTGCTGCCGCTACGATTGCCGCCCGTGAAGGGAAGCGGGTTGCCATTATCGAAGCCGATACATTTGGCGGCGACTCCCCTAACTGGAGCGATGTTCCAACCAAAGCACTGCTTCATGTTGCCCATTTATACGACGAAGCCCGGCACGGGGCTCGGTTTGGTTTACGCTCAAATACTCTTGGCTATAATTACCCTTCGCTTCGCGCCTGGAAGGATCTCGCCGTAAAACGAACCGGAGCCGGTGGTAATCGGCGTTACTACGAGAACGAAGGTATCGATACTTTTCAAGGCTCGGCTCACTTCCTTACCCCAAATGAAATCACTGTTAACCGACGTCATCTCACCGCAGATCAATTCCTCATTGCTACCGGTTCTCGCTGGATCCCACCAAACATCCAAGGCCTTGCAAACGTTTCTTACCTCACCCCACGAACGATCCTCGAAGTTATGCGGCCACCAAAAAGTCTCTACATTATTGGCGCCGGAACAATCGGCGTTGAGATTGCCCAATTGATGGCAACGTTTGGCACCAAGGTATATTTGGCTGAGATCGCCAGTCGCATTCTTCCTCAAGAAGATGAAGAAGTTGGCATCCTCATGGAGCGGATTCTAAAAGAACAAAAAGGCATTACTTCCCTCACGCAAACTCGAACGCTTGTCATCGTAAAAGATGGTATTGGCAAAAAAATCACTTACAATCGAGGTGGGGTGGAAAAAACAATCCATGTTGATGATGTCCTCATTGCCACCGGCCGAGTACCCTCGGTTGATCTTGGTCTTGAAAATGCTAGCGTCGCATACACCCCTAAAGGGATTGAAACAAATGAATTCCTTCAAACAAGGGCACGGCACATTTACGCGGCAGGCGATGTGCTAGGACACAACAGCCACACACATACAGCAATCCTTGAAAGCCGCGTTGCCGCACACAATCTCCTTCACCCCAAATCTCGCACCAGCCCAGACTATACGGCTACTACCCGTCTTACCTTCACTTATCCGGGTATTGCCTCAGTGGGTCTCTCTGAGGATGACTGTATTAAGCGTGATCTTCCTATCAACAAAGCTATCGCACCCCTTAATATTATTGCCCGCAGCAACACATCGGACTTTCGGGATGGATTTGTAAAACTCATCACTGATAAAAAAGGGATCTTACTGGGCGCAACTGTAGTGGCTCCTCATTCGGCCGAGACAATTCATGAATTAGCGTTGGCTATAAAATATCAGCTCACCGCCCAACAGCTGGCAGAGACACCGCACGCATTTCTTAGTTGGAGTGAAGCTGTTCGGGTTGCCGCAGCAAAGCTCTGATCGTTGACGCATTTTGTGTTCGATGATAGGGTAGGGAGCGAAACTACTACGAGTAAGGAGTTCTGGTGGCCGAAATCGTTGGTCGTGATAAGCGATTCGAAACAAACTGCTCCAATTGTGGTGCCAAAGTTCGCTTCCAGAAGCGAGACGTGCGAGCAGGCGAACGATTGCCGCACAGCCACGACGACCACAAGACCGTCATCACCTGCCCGGACAAGGACTGTCGTCACATCATCGACGTGACTCACAGCTATGGAGTCTCGTCGGCGGAGACGTACAACAAACAACAGCGCGACGAGGATTACTACTGAGCAAGTAGCTTCCCTAGGGGTAGGCTTTTTTGGCCTACCCCGCATTACCCTGTTACTCCATTGCAATGAATGATTCAATCTGTTAGAATAAAGAACGTATCGCGGGGTGGAGCAGTCTGGTCAGCTCGCGTGGCTCATAACCACGAGGTCAGAGGTTCAAATCCTCTCCCCGCAACCAAGAAAAAACGATTACCCTTTCGGTAGTCGTTTTTTCTTTGCCGTATTACTTCATCTCTTTGCTATTTCCACCAAAGAGAAAATTCATCCATAATTGATAATTACTCACCGGCTCATCGCTCGCTTTTACTTGAGGAGACGCGGCCAATGATGCATCAGCTTTTCTTGCCGCGTCCGTATTTGGTGGTAACATTAATACTTTTTCTCCTGGGTTCGCAAGACCTAAGCGTTCACGAAGTGCCAACTCCTGATATTCAGTGCTTTTAAAATACTTCTGCTCAAAAGCTAGTGACTGTGTTTCTAATTCAAGTAACTTGGCTTGACGCGCCTTGTCATCCACCTCTTTTTGCAAATTATAATTGCGTTGCATGGCACCTACCGATGCCCACGCCCAGCCCACGCCCACAAGGAGGGCGATTGTCATCACTACATTATTCATCGTGAAGTACCGATGTCGAAGATGATAGTAAGTTTTGCGGATGTTTATGTTTTTCATTTTCTTAAGACTATTATAGCCTAACAGGGAAGAATACGCTATAATGCCCTAGAGCGGGGGCGTAGCTCATCGGTTAGAGCAGGCGGCTCATAACCACTTGGTAGTTGGTTCGATTCCAACCGCCCCCACCAGATTAGAATTTATTGATTTTTATTACAAATCATTCTATAATATACAGGTCTTTCCTCTCGGAACGACCTCTGTATTTATACAGTGTACTTCTCGTGAAGGAGTTCTGGTGACTGTCGTTATCGACACCCCCGTCGAGCCCTCCTACGATCGTTGGAGTTCTCACCGCACCCAAGAAGCAACTCGCGTCGAACAGACGGGCAACGAGGTCTTCTTGAAGTCCGCGCTGGGTAACCCGGCACGATTCCACTACAACAGCAGCGACACAACGTACTTCGTCAACCAGCCCGACGATTTCGGCGACTACAACGAAGCCGCCTTTGGTTCGGCTAGTGCCAGCCTGGGAATCCAAGCGATTCATCAGGCGTACGCATCACACACCGCGCTGAGCCTTCGACCGGAAGTCTTGTGGTACATGATCGTCCACGAGGTCGCCCAGCTCATCAAGGACAACTCGTCGGACTATGCACGTCTGTTCACCGACACGCCGGAGGCCAAGCAGACCATCGAGGTCCGCGACGACTCCTTGCGTTACGACGCACCTTCAGAATGGGGACGGGCCATCAACCTGTTCCGTGATCCGCTCAGGGAGAAGATCACCGACTACACAGCCGATCTTTTCCTGCCGCGATTCTCGACCTCCACCATCGAGGATGAGACCACGCTACTGATCGCTCTGATGGACGCGGCGAGCCCGTTCTACGAGTACGTCATGTCCACCAGGTGCGGTATTCCGCGCATTCAGCTGGAGGGAGAACCGACCGACTGGAACGATCTCTACTTCCGCACGGAGATGCTGGCACGCGACTTCCACGGGCTGGCAGGCTACTTCAGTGACCTCCTACCCGTGTTGCAGCAGATCGCCGAGACTGCCGGAGGCGCCACACCCAATGAGGGTTTCTGGCGCTCGATTTACAAGTACGAGGACGGTTCCGGTGGACCGCACGTCTCGGGATGGATCACGGCGTTCTTCGCCTACATCCAGACCAAAGAGGGTCCGCAGCTCAAGAAGGAATTCGACTGGAGGTCGTTCGCCAAGAAGGGCTGGGGAGGCTACAAGACCAACCAGTTCTCCACGCACGTCAGCAAGGTTCCGTTCACCTGGGACTACTTCGGCACGAAGTACCCCATGGCTTTCGGGGCCGGCATCACCAACGTGGGCTTCGAAGGCAGCTTCCTGGTCCCCCGACTGGGATTCGCCGTCGCCGAGGTGTGACGTGATCTGAGAGGAAAATCCTGAGTTGCATGCTCAGGTCGGCAGAGTGAAGCGAAAATTCACTTCACTCTGCCGCAAATTGCTTCTACAAATGCGTATTCGTACTGATGAGTCCAAAAGGACGAAAAGCGATTATCGGCTTCGGTGGTGCTCCGTCAATTAGAAGGAGCACCACCGAAGTTTGTTTTAGGCTACTTCATGAGCATGCGGTACGTGTACAATCCGTCGTAAATCATGGATGACACTTGGTGAACGACGACCGCGATAAGCCTACCTTTCTCGTCATGTATCGGATGCGGATAGTTTTTGGCTGCCGCCGTTTCTTCGTTAGTCGTCGCCATCAGCATTTTTAGAAGCTTGCGGGTTACGCCGTATTCGTGAACGGGATAGACGATGAATGTCTTTCCCTCCCACGTCCGCTGACTGGTGGCAACTTCCTTGATCTCGGGGTACACCACCCGTAGCCATTCCTCATGAAACACACCCACTATAAGCGGAACGCTCGGATCGATCGGCGTACCCGGCACAAACCGCTGTTCAGCCATGATTCCTCTTCAAGTGCTGGTCTAAAACGTCCTTATTTTAGAGGAAAAGCCCTGAACGCACAATAAATGTATTGATCGTTTCGTAGGTGTTTATCTTAGCGTTGTCGTTAGTCGCTCTAGAGTAAAGAGAACCAGGTTTCAAAAAACCGGCAAACACACGAGGCATTTGCCGGTAAATTTGGCACCTGTTTGTTTGATTTAACTGTACATCAAAAAAGGTTATGTTTCAATACATTGCTTTTTTTCATTATTATGATAAGATTATACTCGCATCATCCCTTCGATCGAGGAGTCACCATGGACACGATTGATCTTGGCCAGGAAATCGGACGTGAGCTTTTCATCGTTAGTGAGAGCGGAACGGTCATTCACCTTCAGCTACTCAACCTGGACAGAGGGAAGCTGGCCGTATGCGAGTCATTCTGCGTGCGGATCCTCGAGATCACTCCCCCTGGTACAGGGTATGTCGTAGGAGAGGTGGCCGCATTTGCCGCTGCGAATCGCGAGGGTATGGAAGTAGACGACATCAAGTCAACCGCTGACATCCTTCGCTTCAGCTCCACCGAAATCGCCCCAGGCTATTTTGGCCTGCTGACTCAAGGTGCTCTGGATCGCTGCTTCAAGGTCAAGAAGGTAGAGCTGCGCTGACACGCGTGCCGGGGGTCTAAACCACCCCCGCACACAAAAAACCCACAACGTAACTGTTGTGGGATTCTGTCTATAAATAGAGAAATGTACTAGTCTTCTGTTTTCTTCTTGCTAATGGTAAGGAAGCCGTTGCGTGGATTTTCCTTAACTACGCGGTCTTCTGGAAGGTCTGTAGGTTCACCCTTAGCGTTCTTTTCTACCTTAGCGAAAAAGTAGATTGTCTGCTTTTTGCCGCCACGAAGCGTCACTTCAGTTTTGTGCAGGTAGTAGGTAACACCTTTAGAGTTAGTGTGTTTGTAAGCCATAAGTTCTTATACCTCCTTTAGCGTCTTACTCTGTAAGCGTACCGCCTCTGTCGGCCTCTGTCAACATTTAAATGCCGTGGTAATGTTTTTTAAGTAGCAGACGAAGAACGCCAAGGCTTATCAACCGGGCAATAATCATAAGAAGAATAACGACACATACTACTACAGACCATCCCGCAAAATCAGGCGACCATAAAGGGCTAATGAAATTCTGCCGATACAAAGAGGGATTAGGGAGGTTGACGTTTTCGGTAGGATCGGGAGACGGCGGGTACTTGGCAAGCTCATCCGTAAAACACTGTACGTAGGCAGGTGACCATACCGCATACTGAGGGCGACAGACTGCCTCGGCCTTTGCATTGATGTTACCGTTCGGGTTATTGTCGCTTTTAGAGGCCGCGTCTACGGCTTTTTGTGCATCACGACGGTATTGCTGCTCCAGATAAAATGGCCCTGTTTCGCTATTCATATGCATCGATGAATAGCGTTGGAGGTCCCATAATCTGCTTTGGATCGTTTCAATGTTGCCATCTTTATCGGCAGCAAGCACTGCGTCACGGCGCTGGATCATGCCGATGTTGTTTAAGCGGAGGAATGTGGCCGTAACAAAAGCCATAAGAATAAACAAAATCAAAAGCTGCCAGGTTTTCACCCGCTGCAATTGTTTGATACTTTTCTTTACTCGCTTTCTATCAGCCACCTAAAAATACCCCACCTCGACGCTCTCTTTATTGTAGCATGCCCCTTATTTTCGGTAGAGACGAAACTTCGGCGTTGCAATAAGAAGTGTCACGGGGGCAGCCACAAAGAAGAACAGCTTCATCCCTAAAGTCGGCTCCCAAAAGCTGACAAAGAAGAGGAATAGACCAGCGGCGGCGGCCATACCAACATTGAGCGCTATCTCAATAAGCCCAATGTATGTTACTCTATGCCCTGACAAATCTGCGGTATCGAATATCCCTCTTACAAACGACATTGCGTATCCAGTTGTCGCCACCTCGTTCGTTGCATTTATTAGCGCTACCGACACGGGGGTTTGAGCATACGGCCTCGTGAGATGGAGCAATGCATTTACTACTACCATCGTTTTAAGCAACTCTCCGCCCTTTCGTCGATCAATCAGCACACCGTACGCATACGATGACGCGAGCGCAGCGAGCAATACTACCGAGATAAGCGCACCTAATTCTGCATACACCTGATTGCCCGAAATACCCAATACCGTCAGCGCAACAAGCAAAAGCCATACAGTACTTGAAGCCACAGAGTCAAAGCCCACAGCCGTTTCTGCTACAAGCGTCCTCCAAACCGTTCGCCACGGAAAACCACGAAATACTAGTTTTTGGTGAGTCGGCACCGGCTCGCCCGTCTTAAATAGAGGTATAGAAGCTATCGTAAAGAGAAGGGCCGCAACATACAGAGTCGCTTGAGGACCCGCAAATAGTGCAATAACTCCCCCTAAAAGGGGACTGAGACCAGTTGCTATCTTTTCAAAGATATTCATGAATGCGATTTCTTTACCGCCATGCTCCACGCTTTTTACCTTAGAGAAGTCGGTCAGATGACAAATATCATAAAGAGTCAACGAAATCCCCTGAAGAATTCCTGTTGCTACAAGCGCAGGCAGACCAAGCTGCGGCACCGAGGCAAACAATACCATAGACGGTATATATAACAAATTTGACAATAATATACCGTGTTTTGGACCAAACAGTGCCGTATATTTCGCAGCTGGCAGCGCAATGATTCCCTTAAAGAAAGAGAAGCACACTCCATATCCTGCGATAAACTGAACCGAATAGCCGTTTTGATACAGAAAAATCGCCATAAAGACCATCGACATACTGATGGCCATCAACCGCAGCGTTCGTGAAGCATATATTTCGGCTACCTCAGAAAACGTCGCATAGCGCCAAAAGTGGCGGCGTAGGAGAAGTCGGTGAATAAGTTGCCTAATCATGTTTGTATTGCCTTCGTTTCCTCTATTACAACACGAGAGACCGGATAAGGACAAGTGGTATACTGTAGGGTATGAATGTTTTCTTTTCTGGAATTGGCGGAGTGGGGATTGGGCCTCTCGCCGAAATAGCTCTCGATGCGGGCTATTCTATCCAGGGGTCCGATCTCCAGGCTTCCCCCCTCACTCATATGCTCGAAAAAAAAGGCGTTTCCCTATCGTTTAACCAAGATGGTTCGTTTCTTGAGGCCTGTCACAGCGCAACCCCCATCGACTGGTTCGTTCATACTTCTGCGTTGCCAAGCGATCACCCCGAACTGCTAAAAGCACGCGCACTTGGCATAAAAACCGCAAAGCGTGATGAACTCCTGGCGCACATTATCGAAGAAAAGAACCTTAAGTTAATTGCCATTGCCGGTACACATGGGAAAACAACTACCACCGGCATAATGGTATGGGCAATGCAACAACTAGGAATTCCTGTAAGTTACTCTGTGGGCGCCACGCTTAGTTTTGGACCAAGCGGGAAGTACCAGCCAGAAAGTGAATATTTTGTGTATGAATGTGATGAATTTGATAAGAACTTCCTCCATTTTCGCCCCTATCTCACTCTCATTACCTCTCTTGATTACGATCACCCCGACACCTACCCAACCGAAACAGATTATCTTCGGGCTTTCGCCCAATTCGCTCGGCAGTCTGAACAGGTCATTATGTGGCAAGCAGACGATAAAAACATCTCGGAGGCCGCTTCGAACTCGTGGGTGCTTCGGTCCAACGAAGTGCAACTGTTCTCCCTGCCCGGTGAGCATAATCGTCGTAACGCGACACTTGTTTCAAAAGGCCTTGAGTATCTGGGGATTAGTGGGGGAGACGTACATAAAATTATCAATCAATTCCCCGGCACAGGCCGTCGCTTCGAACGACTAGCACAAAATCTTTATAGCGATTACGGCCACCACCCAAAAGAAATAGCAGCAACCTTGCAACTAGCCCGCGAGCTTTCCGACCATATCGTTTTAGTGTACCAACCGCACCAAAACGTTCGCCAGCACGAGATTAAAAACGCCTACACCGATTGCTTCAAGCTTGCCGAGGAAATCTATTGGCTCCCCACCTACCTCTCGCGCGAAGACCCTAATCTCCCCATTCTCACTCCGCAGCAGCTATCGCAAAACATTACCAACAAAGCCTCTCTTCATTTTGCTGGTCTTAACGATACCCTTTGGGATGCTATCGAAACAGCACGTCAAAACGACAAACTTGTCCTAATAATGGGTGCCGGCAGTATTGATACCTGGGTGCGAAACCAGCTTAGCGTGTAGGCGGCAAGGCTTTTACAAAACCAATTGGTTTTCCTTCTCGGATATACCTATCCTCATAAGTAGTTTTATGTATGTACTCACGAGACAGGGAGGAGCCGTGTAAATCAAAGGACAATTCTTCAATACGCCAGCCGTTTCGTACAAATTCCTCCAAACTCCATTCAAAAAGCGAACGAGCATCCGTTTTAAAGCACACTGTGCCACCAGGCGCTAACCACTTTTCGTAGAGCGCAAGAAAATTGGCATGCGTGAGCCGACGCTTAGCGCTTCTCCCGCGGGGAAACGGATCAGGGAAGGTTACCCAAATCGTTTCTAGTGAATGGGGAAGAACGAATTCGTCCAATTGGTCCACTCGTGCCCTGAGAAACTGGATATTATTAAGACCTTCCGCCGCCGCTTTTCCAGCGCCTTTCTGTAGGCGGTCTGCTTTTACATCAACAGCCAAGAATCGCTTGTCGGACGTCGCCGCTAGCGCAACACTAAAGAGGCCTGTTCCTGCCCCTACTTCTAAAACTTTGAATGGATCCAACTGCGTACGCTCATCAAATTCAAAACAAAGTGAAGAATTGTGAAATAGAGCAAACTTATACTTTTTGCGCTTTCTGGTAATGATAAAATCTTGCGGATCGAGGATCATACTACTCCAGCTTATTCTACAGGAGGCCGTGCTATACTACCAGATATGGACACGGTCATAAATTGGACACTTCAGAATAGTCTCGATCTTGTCGTGACGCTTATTATCGTCATCGCCGTTTATTACTTAGGCACAGCATTACTAGGTCGCGTAATTAAGTCGGCAGTTCAGGCAAGTATGAAGCGCCACGATTGGCACTATAAAGATATCGAAAAGCGCCAAAAGACATTGGCCGAACTTTTCAACAATACATGGCGTGTGCTTATTATCACAATTGGTGCACTTATCTTATTTAGTAAACTGTTTCCTGGTGTCAGTTTGGCACCCCTGTTTGCAAGTGCCGGAATTATCGGTGTTGCGCTTGGTTTTGGTGCTCAATCACTTGTCAAAGACTTCATTTCGGGTATCTTTATCATCTCTGAAAACCAGTACCGAGTGGGTGACATCATTGAAATTGATGGAGCTACGGGCACCGTGGAGCGCATTGGCGCCAGATCTACTGTTATTCGCGACGCCGACGGAAATGTTCACTACTTTCCGAATGGGATCGTCCAGCATGTTATCAATAAAACAATGGGTTACAGCATGGCGCATTTTACCGTTACCGTCCATCCGTCTCATGATTTAGACGAGGTGATTGATATAATAAATACAACAGGTAAAACCCTTGCTAAAGAGCCGAAATGGAAAAGTAAGATCCTGGAGCCGCCGGTATTTTCATCTGTTGGTGAGTTTTCATCGAGCGGCGTTACGATCACAATATCCGGTAAAACGCTTCCTTCTGATCAATGGTCAGTCACGAGTGAAATGCGCCGCAAACTACTTTCCAAATTTGAAGAGAAGGGGATTGCTCTTAGCGGTGCCTCCCCTGCCCCACCATCAAAAAAGAAAAAGTAGACCCCTTCCCTATCGTTTACTGAGTTGGACTACCGATAGAAAGCGCGTCATCGCTCATCACATTCCCGCCAAAGCTATCTATGCTTGTTGCCTGCTTTGCCCTTTCGTCGTAGAGCTTTCGAAATTGATCTATCGCCTGTTGGTCGAGCTGTCCGCTCGCAGGAAAACTATCGAGATTGTCGCTCCGAACTGCCTGTTCGCGCACCGATTGATAGCCCGGACGGCTAAGATCGAGCTGCGCTGCCCCACTACTAGCGTAGAGCGCAAGTGCCACACCAACAAAAAACAGTGCTATCACCACTGCACAGCCTATCATCAAAAGAAACTTATGCTGCTCCCATTTACCCAGGTGGTTCTTCTCCGCTATTAGTTGCTCTTCGCTCACTGCTTTTTCTCCTGCAACGTACCAGCAAATACTTCAAATTGGTTCTTATAGTTTTGGATCGTCGTCTGCAAGGCTACTGTACTCTGATGAACCATCTGGCGTTTTGCCCGTGCATCGGCCACGCTATCGTAGAATGCCACTGGTTCGTTAACACAGTTGATTTTCAGAGCTTTGGATATGGCCTCATCATACGCCTTATAGCTACTTCGAAATTCATCCAGCTGGCGATCATATATCACCGATTGTTCGGTCAACTTTGAGCCATCGTACTTATTAAGCGCCACACGGCTATTAAACGGCGCCATAAGCTTCGTAGAAATAGATTCGTACAACTGACCGCGGTTCACCCGAAGCAACGCGTCACTCGCATGCAACTGAGCCAGTACCGATTGAGCGTCGACGCAATTTGCCCGGATCTGCGCTATATGCGCCTCTGTCATTGGCGCTGTTTCAGCACGCACCGGAACAGACACGGAAAAAAATGCAAGAACAGCCATGACGACAAGTAAAAATCCTGAAATTCGTTTCATCTCGCTCTATTATGGTACGGCTACCACTATTTGGTCAAATGCAACTTGCTTCCGGTTTTTTCAACCAGCCCATCCGCGAGCAATCCATCCAGCGCCTTATCGAATCTGTCATCTCCATTAACAGCATTCTCCAGCTCAAAAACGCCCCAGTCTTTTTCCATTAGCAACCGGATAATTTGCCCCCGCACTTCCCGTACGCTTCCTTTAAGTGGCGATTGTTTTTTGTAGTGTTTGCTTTTATCAAGCCGACCTGCACCCTGTTTTTTTAACCATGTTCCATAGTCCATAAGAGCCCAGTAAAATTCTCTTGGATGCTCCCTGTCGATCGTTTCTTCAACCACCTTGCTCAATTCGTCATCACTCACTTGAACGCCCTCCTTGAAGAAATGTTCAAAATAAACCGTCCGAATATTTGTTTCGATAAATACTATCGGCTCATTAAACGTATACGTCAGGATTGCTCCGGCAGTATTTTTTCCGACGCCGGGGAGTTTCATTAATTGCTCTTTCGTATTTGGAAAAGCACCGCTATATTCGTGGTGAATCATTTTTGCGGCTTCGTGAAGAAACTTAGCCCTACGGTTATACCCCAGCCCATTCCAGAGAGTCAGCACCTCACCAAGCGAGGCTTTCGCAAGTGCGCGTTCGTTAGGAAATTTTTCAATAAAAGCGGCGAACTTGGGTATTACTCGATCAACTTGCGTCTGCTGAAGCATGAGCTCGCTCACGAGTACATAGTAGCCCCGAGTATCATCGCGCCATGGCATCGAACGATATAATTCGCCGCCCTTCTCCCAAATAAGTTCTTGAAACTGATTCGTATTCACACTCTCTATTATACCGAGGTATAATAGGTATATGACAACATATGTTCTCGGCGGCGGCTGCTTTTGGTGTTTAGATGCTATTTACAGGCGAATACAAGGCGTCGCTAAAGTGGTCAGTGGATACGCCGGTGGAGCTACTCAAGATCCAAGATACTATCAAGTTGCCAGCGGAACGACTGGGCATGCCGAAGTGGTTCAAATAACGTTCGACGAAACGATCGTACCACCCGAGACGATTCTTGATATCTATTTTTCCAGTCACAATCCCACTACGCTCAACCAGCAAGGAGCGGATATTGGCACTCAGTACCGTTCACTTATGCTTTATGCCGACGAGACACAACACAAAGCTTTTCAGGAGGCCGTCGAACGAGCGAAGAAGCTATGGGATGACCCCATAGTAACCAACATCGAATCGCTTGAAGTATTCTATCCGGCAGAAGAAGAACATCAGGATTACTTCAACAAAAATCCCGATGCCGGCTACTGTGCGGTCGTTATCGAACCCAAACTTATTAAAGCCCGCAAAGCTTACGCTCGCTGGTTTAAGGAGGACTCATGAATATAGTGAAATACGAACATGCTTGCTTTACGGTAGAAAAAGACAATGCTCTGCTTGTCATTGACCCAGGCGAATTTGCTACGGATTTTATTGCCCCGGAAAATGTAGCAGCCATTGTTGTCACCCATGAACATTCTGATCATATGGATACAGAGCAGCTGGCAAGCATTATTGATAAAAACCCGGAGGCAGTGATATTTGGTCCCGAGTCAGTAACGAGCAAACTTGAATCACTCGCCTCACATACGGTTACTACCGGTGATGTCATTGCGGTGGGCCCGTTCAGCCTGGAATTTCACGGAGGCCACCACGCTACGATTCATGAAAGCATCCCAGTTATTCAAAACCTTGGCGTTTTCATTAATGATCTTGTGTATTACCCAGGCGATTCGTTCACTCTTACCCATAAGCCCGTCGACACTCTCGCTCTTCCCGTATCTGCGCCGTGGTTGAAAATTGGAGAAGTCATGGATTTTCTTTCGCTTATTAAGCCACGCCTGGCATTTCCGACGCACGATAAAATCCTTTCGAATGAAGGCAAGGAACTGGTGGATAGAATATTAACAGGAACAGCTGAGCAGCATGGCATACGCTATCAGCGCATAGAGTCGATCGAAGTATAATGGATGTTCTTTCAAATGCCAGGCAGCACCTTGCGGCGGCTGATCCTATTTTGGCTCGCGTCATCACATCGACCAATGCGTCGCCTCCTTTTACTGGCCATACTAACTATTACCAAGCACTGGTTGACAGTATTATCAGTCAACAACTCAGCGTTAAGGCGGCTGCCGCCATTGAAGCTCGCTTCAAAAATTTATTTGAAAATGACTTCCCTTCTCCAGAACAGATCATCGAAAAGGATGACGAGCTGCTGCGCAGCGTAGGCATATCACGGCCAAAGGTTCGCTATATCAAAGATCTCGCCCAGCATATTTTAGATGGAACGGTACGATTTGACATGTTTGACTCTCTTGATAATGAAGCTATTATACAGGAGCTTACGCAAGTGAAAGGGATTGGCGAATGGACAGCGCATATGTTTTTGATGTTCTGCATGAGGAGGCTCGATGTACTTCCCGTAGGCGACCTTGGCATCCGTAACGGCATTCAGCGTCTTTACAAATTACCCAACACCCCTAGTCCTGAAATGGTTATCGAAATCGCTTCACAAAGACATTGGCACCCTTACGAATCTGTCGCCAGTTGGTACGTCTGGCATTCGCTTGATAATGCACCGAAAGTCTAAAAAATAACACCCCTCGAAGTGAAGGGTGTTATTTTTAAGCTGATATGAAGATTTTAGCGAAGGCGCTTTTCTGCGTCTTTTTGGACACGGCTTGCTGTTCGCTTTGCCTGACCGGCAACACGAGTCGCTCGGCCCTTTGCTTCCTCGCCAAGTTTTTCGGCCTCGTCAGAAACAACGTCGGCGCTACGGCGAGTGCTCTGAAGCATACCTAATGCTTCATCTTTAAAACCTTGAGCACTCTCGCGTAATGTATCTCCGGCTTCCATAGCGGCCGCCTTTACTTGCTGAGCTTTATCATCGGCGTAATCTTTTGCGCCGAGGGCTTTGTTTTTTAGATCTTCGCGGGTTTCTTTACCACTTTTTGGGGCTAGCAGGATTCCTGCGACAAATCCGATTGCTGCTGCGGCGATAATTTTTGTTGCACGTGACATAATTAATAGTCCTTTCGTTTTTGTTTACTAGCGACGGAAAAGTTTAGAAATGTGACCGATAACTCGGGCAGGCACTAACCATTCACTCGCTGCTGCGACATTTTGCGTAATCGCGTCGATACTTTTAATAACACGCTGCACTTTCACAAGCACAATGACAAGTGCTGTAAGCATTGCAATGATAACGATCGAAAGCAATACTACCGCGATAGTGAGGAGTGTGATCACGACGTTTGTATCCATGTTTTCTTTCTCCTTATTTTTATATTTGCTGTATCAACACTTTTTACTGTATCATTATATTGATAAAAAAGCAATAGCATTATAATCTTTAGTCGTGAGACTGTTTCACCAAATGCGCTATAAAACCGCTCAGGAGAGTGAGACAGAGGACGATTGTCCAGAAGTGACCGACGCTGAAGATTACGTGCTTTTTAGCACCTTCAATATCGTTAAACCGAGGTGACACTACATGGTCCAATAGACCCCTAACAGTGTGGATTTTAGCGGGATCCATTATTCTTACTGATTGCGATACCCGCCCGGCAGACTCGGCAAATGCCGGAGCAAGCATAGTATAGTGGGGCGAAATTGGTAGTTGCGAGCTATTTACACCTGCAATGACAATTACTTTCTTAATAGCTTGAGGGAATTCACTCGCCGTATTCAATGCCAAACTTGCACCAGCACTTTCACCAATGAGCGTTATCAAATACCCTTGTCGCTTGGCCTCTTGGACAGCCGCATATACCAAGGCTCGTTTGTTCTGATAGTTTCCTTTTTCATACCATTTAATTGGAACAAGGCGAGCTTCAACTCCCCACAGTCGCCACCCTTTGAGAAGTAGTGAACGTCCATTATCATAATGGTCACCAAGACCCGGAATATAGAGAACAAGGTGTCGCGCGTGTGGCATCGGATTCCTAAGATTCGGTTGAGGCAATTGAAAGCTCTTTTAGCTGGGCTGGCTCAACGGTACTTGGCGAGTTCATCATAACGTCGATGCCCGAACCATTCTTTGGAAAAGCAACGACTTCACGGATGTTTTCCTCGCCCATAAGTTCCATCAGCATACGGTCGAGGCCAAATGCACAACCAGCATGAGGTGGGGCACCGAACTTAAATGCACCGAGCATTGCACCGAACTTGGCCTCAACATACTCTTTATCATATCCAAGAGCGCCGAACGCTTCGTACATTACCTCTGGGTTGTGGTTTCGAACTGCTCCAGAGCAAATTTCGTAGCCGTTCATAACCATATCGTACTGATCGGCCACAATCGAGAGCTTATCATCCCCTCGAAGTACTTCAACCCCGCCTTTGGGCATTGAAAAAGGATTGTGTCCGAAGTCAAGTCTTCCCGCCTTTTCATCCCATTCGTAAAACGGAAAATCTATAATCCAGGCAAGCGCCACAACGTTCGGGTCTTTCAAGTTGAAATGGTCAGCAAATGCGATTCGCAAGCTACCAAGTACTTTATTAACAATTGCCCGCTTGTCTGAACCAAAGAAGACGATATCGCCATCTTCGGCCGCAGTTCTCTCTTTGATTGAAGTAAGCTCATCGGCAGATAAGAACTTAGCAATAGGTGATGTTATTCCTCCATCTTGGAACGTAAGATATGCGAGCCCGCCCGCACCATGCGATTTTGCTATTTCTGTAAAAGAGTCGATTTGTGAACGGCTTAGCCCGGCGCCATTTTTCACACAGATTGCTTTAATAACACCACCATCCTTAATGGTATTTGCAAAAACGCCAAACCCAGTTTCCGTTAGAATGTCGGTAAGGTCGATGAGTTCCATACCATAGCGGAGATCCGGCTTATCTGAGCCAAAACGGTCCATTGCTACTTCATAAGGGATACGCGGGACATCTTCGGTCAGAAGCTTCTTGCCCGCAAAGTCGGTAACGAGAATCTTGATAAGCGGCTCCATCAACGAGCGAACGGTATCGCCGTCTTCGACAAAAGACATCTCCATATCAAGTTGATAAAACTCTCCATAGAGACGATCCGCTCGAGGATCTTCATCCCTGAAGCATGCGGCTATCTGATAATAACGGGGCACACCTCCCACCATAAGCAGCTGTTTGAACTGCTGCGGTGCCTGGGGTAGTGCATAAAACTTTCCAGGATGAACACGTGACGGAATGAGGAAATCGCGCGCACCTTCCGGACTTGAATTGGCAAGAATTGGCGTGGTTACCTCAATAAACTCTTGTTCATCCATAAAGGTACGGATAATCTTGTTGTATTCAGAACGCTTTTTTAATAGGTGCTGCATTTTGGCGCGGCGAAGATCGATATATCGATACTTTAACCGAAGCTCCTCATTCGCAAGTGGTGCATCATCTTGAACTTGAATAGGCAGAGGCTCGGAACGGTTAAGAACTTTCATAGTCTGAACTACTAATTCGATTGTTCCCGTTGGCAAATTAGGATTTTTTAACTGCTCTTCGCGTTCTTTTAGGAGGCCGGTTGCCGTAATAACAAATTCGCTCCTCACGTGTTCGGCTAGCTCAAAGGCTTCTGCTTGGTCGGGGTTAACAACGAGCTGGATGATACCTGTGTGATCGCGCATATCAATAAAGATCAGTCCACCATGGTCGCGGCGATTGTGGACCCATCCACTCACCGTAACGTTTTCGCCTTGTCGTTTTATAAGATCGCGCACTACTATTCGTGTCATATACTTTTCCTTGTTAAGTGGTTGTACGGCTGTGCTAGAGGGTCGATGACAAGAAGAAACGCCGAGTTCTTACTCGTCGACCCGCTGATTTCTGTTATTGTGCTGCTGCCGTGGCATAGTTACCTATATTCTACCACCTCTAGCAGCTTTCTACTAGTGTTAGACGTCTTCGCGCTTATTGGGATGATTGTTTTTACGAGGATTACGAGCTGCGACGACGCGCAGATCCTCATGCGTATCGAATTCATCGATAATTTTATGCCCGAGCAATGCCTCCATCACATCTTCAAGGCTGATAACTCCAACTGTTTCGCGGAATTCGTTGATAACTACAAAAAGATGGTGGTGAGTGCGAATAAACGCGGCCAGGGCATGCGTAAGCGATTGATCTTCATGAATATAGAACACGCGAGGCTCCATAGTTTTTTCAACCGAACCAGATCGCTTGCCGCTATCAACGACTAATAAATCTTGAATGTAGAGCATGCCTACCACATGATCAATGTCACCATCCGTGACAGGAAATCGACTATGGCCGGTTTTGTGAAGATCATCAAGCACCAGTGGACCGAGGAGTTCTTTTTTACTGATGCTGTCTATCATGCCCCGTGGCGTCATTATTTCTTTTACCCTGCGATCACCAAAAGTGAGACCATTGACAATATGCTTGCGCTCTTCTTGAGAAAGTACTGCCCCAGCTTTCTCAACAAGATGAAGCAGCTCTTCCCTTGATTCAAGGCGAGCTTCTGTTTCAGCAGGAAGAGCAGTGCGGATGAGATTAAAAAGTTTAGGGTATTTTTCAACAAGACTCAAAATAGGCTCTTCTATCCGAGAGTAAAGTTTTTGGCTCTGACGATTAATCGCCCCGATACGGGCAAATGCGTTGTACTCAAGCGCAATTACCACCGATATAACGACACCGATCACCCAGCCGAAGGCACCTACGCTAAAAAGCACGATGAGCACAAGGAGCATGGCACACACGACCCGCTGTAAAGAAACAACCCCTGCCAAGAGGGTCTCCCGCCTGAAAATACGTGCCGCTTCACGATCACCTGCTTTCCGCCGGCGCTCGAGTTCGAAGTGGCTCATGCTGGGACGTCTGGGCATAACACCGGCAATTAACACAAGAAGCACTACGAGTAATACGCAGGCAATCGTCATGACAATAAACATATGCTTATTGTACCTTAGTTTTCCTTGCTTTTCACATCAGTTTTCACCTATAATTAACGGAGAAACGGAGAAACGACAGTGAGTAAAAAAGCATGGATTATTTTTGCCGTTATATGTGTTGCGGTACTAGGGGGACTCGTTTATCTTTCGAGCAAGGACCGCGTGGATGTCAGTAATGTCGACGCAGGCGCGCTTCAAAATGGAAGTGATAAAAATGGAAACATCGGCGACCATATTTATGGGAAAAAAGATAGTAAAGTGGTAATAATGGAGTACGGGGACTTCCAGTGTCCTGGGTGTGAGTCTGCCTACCCTACCCTAAAAGCCATCAGCGAAAAGTATAAAGACCAAATTGCCTTTGTATTCCGTAATTTCCCACTTACTGATAAGCATCCGAACGCAAAAGCGGCAGCGGCAGCAGCTGAAGCAGCCGGACTACAAGGCAAGTATTGGGAAATGCACAATCTTCTTTACGACAATCAGTCATCTTGGGAAAATCTCGATAGCACCAAGCGAGTCGATTTCTTTACTGATTATGCAAAGCAGCTAGGCTTGAATGTTGCCACCTTTACACAAGATCTTACAAGCACTAAGGTGAGCCAAAAGATTGCTTTTGACCAGGCTTTGGGCCGAAAAGCAAATGTGACCGCGACTCCAACTATTCTTCTTAATGGCAAACAGGCCAATCAATCGGTATTAAACGGCAAAATCGTGGAGGCTAATACTAACGGAGCTCAGCTCATCTGGACAGATACAACAGCATTCGATCAACTGTTAGTCGTTCCTCTTCTCAAGGAGCATAATATTTCACTTCCGACCGCGACATAATAATCGAATAATCGCACTAAAATAAAACACCCCGGTGCCTTGGGGTGTTTTTTGATAGTCTTTTTTCGGGGGTAAACTCTTAGACGTAGGTAATCCTAAAAGAGTTACTTTTTTGTGCTCTAGTGAGCGATATACAGTTGCCATTCGGCAGGCACCACATCCACTGCAATCTTTTTGCGCCTTGATGGCACAAATTCGATAGCTATTGGCATGTGAAATTGTACTCCTTGTACTATATGCAGCCCTGCGTACTTCGACCTTTACAAATAGTTTTGTTTAATACGTGTTTTGACACAGGACACATAGAAAATAGTATCAAAGGCATATACACACGTCAAGTATAGCACCCTAAACGGGTGGGACTATACTTTAGTATAAGCGATATAGCCAGAGAAGAGCAAGGGCTATTTTGTAGATAAATCGACAACTATTAAATTAGCCTTTAGAGAGTCTTTCTTGCGTTGGTTGGGCACGATAGAGTACTATTTAAGGAAAAGAATAGGGACCATTCTAAAACAATCATGAAACTACCATCCTCACTCCCCTTCATTAGCCCTGTGGCGCTCACGGATATTCTATTTCGAAAGCACACGAAGCGAATAGAGCTGTTTCTTGATCAGCCCCTCGAAAAACGCGTCACTCTCCTCAGGGCTGTAACGCCAAAAGTCCGTAAGGATGTCGTTCGACACATCCCTGTCGATGATCTGGTTACTATTCTTGAAGTAGTTGATCCCGACGAAGCAACGGACATCCTTCAACTCCTTACTCCTCACAAACGAGAAGAGGTACTGCAAAAACTAAGTGAAGAACTTAAAAATTCGCTATCAACCCTGCTAGAATTCGACCCTGAAACGGCGGCCGGCCTCATGACACTCGACTATATCCAGGTTGATATCGGTGACAATATCGAAGACGTTGCCAAGAAATTCAAAGCGCACGAACGCAAAACAGGTCGCCCCCCTGTTATCCTTGCCATGGAGAAGAATAAACTAGTAGGATTTTTACCAGGTCATGAGCTTGGGTTTGCAAAAGCAAGTGATGCGATTCATAACCTCGTTAAACATCTACCATCAATTTCGTATGCCGCTACTCATGACCAAGTGCTTCAACTCTTTAGGGCTCACCCCCATAATAAGGTAGCTGTACTTAATGATACCGGTAATATTATTGGAATTATTTATTCTGACGATGTGCTGAAATTACTTCAAGAGCAAGAGTCGGCTTCGCTATACGACTTTGCTGGTATCACTCAAGAAGAAAGCGTTACCGACACTGCTAAACATAAGGTACAAAACCGATATCGATGGCTAATCATCAACCTCGGTACGGCATTTTTAGCAGCTTTTACCGTTGGCCAATTTGAGGATGTGCTGAGCAAATATGTACTTCTCGCTATTTACATGCCAATCGTTGCCGGAATGGGCGGAAACGCCGCCACCCAAACACTTGCCGTATTAGTGCGTGGTATCGCATTAAAGCAGATTGAGCTCCGAACAGCTTGGAAGACACTCCGCAATGAGCTTGGATCGGGTCTTATTAATGGTCTTATTAATGGCGTTTTAGTTGCTGCGGTAGTGCTAATTATTAATCACGATATTAAGATCGCTATTATCCTTGCCTTGGCAATGGTGGTTAACTTATTAGTTGCGGCATTTTTTGGAACGCTCGTGCCCCTTATTATGTCGAAGTTAGGTAAAGACCCGGCATCCTCAGCTACGATTTTCATCACGACGGCTACCGATGTGCTCGGATTCCTTTCTTTCCTTGGTCTCGCCACGATGATACTCGGCGTGTAAGTAAGCTATACTAAATAACATGAGTGATATTCTCGAAAATACAACCAAAACACCCGGCGAGATGAGTGTAAAAACCTTAACACACGAAGGAGTTACTTGGATTGACGTTGAAAATCCCAGCTGGCAAGACCTTAGGGAGATTGCGACCAAATACCACTTGCATGACCTACAGATTCAAGAATTTTTTTCAAAACAACAAATGTCACAAGTGGAGATTGAGAAGGAGTATATTTTTTCACTGCTTCATTTTCCTACCTATCAACCCGAACGTACCAGGGTTGAGATAAATAAGGCAGGTATTTTTTTGGGTAAGAGCCACCTTATTACCATACATGAGGGTCCGGATCGTAAGATGCGTGAACTTTTTGATAGTTGCGAGCAAGAACCCGGGGAACGTGCGCATTATTTTAAAAATTCTTCGGCACACTTACTTTATTCGATCATTAATGAACTGCTAGGCGAGGTGCACGAGATAGCGAGCGTCATCAATCAAGAACTCGACGCTATAGAAGGCAATGTGTTTGATAACGAGACGTCTGATGCATATCAGATCGAATTGTTGCGGCGAAAGATTTTACGCATACGACGCGTTGTAGCGACACTTAAAGAAGTTCTCGGCGACCTGGCCGCAAGTGTCGGCTCCTTTGCTGAAGAGAACGTCATGCCCTATTACGCGAGTAATGCCAGGGCAGCCAAAAAGCTATGGGTAGTGCTTGAAGAAGCGCAGGAAACGATTGAGATCTATAAGGACGCTGATTTTACCACCAGCACCGAAAGGACTAATGAGATTCTCGCCATCCTGACGATTATCTTCACCTTTGGAATACCTGCCACGGTTATCGGCACATTTTATGGTATGAACATTCCGCTTCCTGGCGGAAACGAGACTGGCGCCTGGACGTTCCTGGGACAGTACACTACGTTGATTGTTGTTGGCGTTGCGTCCACTCTGCCTGCGCTTGTGATGTTTTGGTTTTTCAAGAAACGAAAATGGCTTTAGTAAGAGAAGGTTTTTGGGCACACATAATAAAGCGCCCAAAAACCTTCTTGCTGACAGTTATGGCCAGAGCGATCTGACATGCTCGTGCACGTCCGTGACGTAAAACTCTCCCGTCCTCAACTGGCGGATGACAAGGAGAACACTCGCTGGACGCTGCTTCATGGTGCCCGCCAAACGACGAGTCATAGCCCGCACCTCAGGGGTTTCGTAGGCATAAACTCGTTCGACACAGGCAAACACGTCGTCCGCATCGCCGTTAGCCAGCTTGACGCGATGCATAGGGTCGTTCGCTCGCCCACTGTGAATCACGAGGTCATATTCACCACTCAGCGGACAAACGAGCGTTAGGTAGAAGAGGTGCTCAGCGCCTAATCTACCTACGGTAAGCATCTGATCGAGATGCTGTTTCAAGATCCTCTGATCCGGTTTGGGAACAGTACTCACTTTACCTTATCCTGTCTGTCGTTTAGACTGTCGCTTCACTATACTACAAACCTACACATACTATGGTCAATGGTGCTTTTGCTTAATTTAATAACCCTTCGCATACGGAAGGGTTATTAAATTATTCTCCTGGTGTTTGCATAGGTGACGCCGACTTGAGCGTTCGTTCTTTTAAGAACAGAGTAAGTATCCCTGCACCAAGCATAATGCCTGAAGTGATCGTAAATATTTGGTGAAGACTCGTTGAGAAAGCCTGTATGATTTTATCGTTATATGCTCGCTGCTTATCTTCAAAATCCTTCGTGATTTTTTCCTTAGCGACACTTGGCAGCGGTTTATCTTCGAGGCTCTTTGTAAGACCATCGGATACCTTTGCTTTAGCATCAGGAGTATTGAGGTTAAGAAGCGTATCAGGATCATTGACATTGGTAAGCATCTGACTCGCTGCCGGCGATTGCTTCAACGTTTGAATGTATGGGTCGTTTGACATGTCGCCAAGCACGTTGGTAATACCAATCGTGAGCATGCTTCCAAAAATTGCTACGCCGATAGTTGAACCGAGACCCCGGAATAACTGATTGGCACTGGTTACTACACCGAGATACTTTTGCTCGAATTCATTCTGGATTGCAACGTTGAGTAGTGGCATTGCGGCACCAAGTCCAGCTCCGATAAATACCATTATGATGGCTTCCTGCAAATAGGTGCTTGATGGATTTAGCGTCAGTAAGGCACCGATGGCGAGCGTACCAACCGCGAATCCGGCGATCATGAAGCGTTTGTACTTCCCTGTTTTAGAGACAACTTGACCCGAGGCAATACTCACCACCATAAGTCCGGCGATCATCGGTAGCAGCATCAACCCGGATTGTGTTGGTGTTGCACCGAAGACCTGTTGATTGAACTGCGTGAGGTACAGAATGGACCCGAGCATAGCAGCACCCACAAGTGTCGCAATGGTCATGATAAGTAAGAAGTTATGATTCTTAAAGAATTCAAGGCGAAGAATTGGTTCTTTGACACGACGTTCTACCAGGATGAACCCCGTGACAGCCGCAGCAACGATGGCAAGCATGATCGCTCGAAGTCCAAGGAGACTCATACCGGTTGCATCAAGGAAGTTGGCAAAGATCTTATCCGTATTATCAACCGCGAGTACAAGGGTTGCAAGAGCAAGTGCCATAAGTCCAGCACCTAGATAGTCGATACGTGGTTTTGTTTCGTGCTTGAGCGGAGGACAAAGGATAGCAAGGATCGCAAGCGCGGCGATGCCGACAGGAATGTTGATGAAGAATGTCCAGCGCCAATCTGTTGTAAGACCAAAAATGGTGTGAGGTTCCGTTAAGAATCCACCAAGTAACGGTCCTATGATTGAGGCAACGCCAAAGACAGCACCGATCATTCCTTGCCACTTGCCACGCTCGCGAGCCTCAAAGAGGTCACCTATGACCGTAAAGGCATTTGCCGTGAGAATACCACCTCCGATACCCTGAAGGGCGCGGTAGGCAATAAGCTGCTCTATACTGCCACTCGTTCCGCTAAGAAACGAGCCGACTGTAAAGATAAGTACACCGATCATGAGCATGGTGCGACGACCAAACATGTCGGAAAACTTACCAGCAATTGGTGTCGTGATTGTTGTGGTGATAAGATACGCGGTAACAACCCACGCAAGCGACGAGAATGAGTTGAATTCTTCAACGATCTTACCAAGGGCGGTTGAAATGATTGTCTGGTCAAGGGCCACTAAGAAAAAGCTGGCCATAACCGAAATCATGATAATAAGCTTGGCTCTTAAGCCTAGGTGATGATGCATAGGTTCGTCTACTCCTTATTGCTATTTTTTATTGATTGGAACGTTTCGATTTGCGCGGACATGCTTTGCACCATTTCCTGCAAGGCCTCTTCTTTCAGAAGACCGAGAAAACCACCATCTGGCGCACCAATAACATATAACCGATCCCCTTCTTCAATACCCATTTCTTTGCGGGCATCTGAAGGAATCACGATCTGGCCTTTTGAGCCAACCGTTGCTGTGCCGTAGAGTTTTTTATGGTAGATGGGGTTTTTGCTCATAAAATATTCCTTTTTGACTATTGTATACCAAGTATGAAAAGTATGTCAAGTATGAAATTTTTTACTCTTTCTTAAATGTAATAAGGAGTATATTATTTCTACAAGGCTAAGGAGACTACTATGGCAGACACACAGAGCGCCCGGGGCATATTGATGGTGCGCCCCATCAGTTTTGGCTTCGACCAAGAAACCGCACGATCAAATACGTTTCAACACAGATTACCGATCGGCAAAGGCAGAATGCGCGAGCAAGCCTGTAAAGAATTTGACGCAGCCGTTCAGTCGCTTCGCAATCATGGGATTTCCATTACTGTTTTCGAAGACGGTCCACTCCCTGAAAAACCAGATGCGGTATTTCCAAATAACTGGTTGAGTATGTGGCCTGATGGCACTGTTTATCTTTATCCCATGGCAACCGAATCGCGGCGTGTCGAGCGTTCTCGGGCCGCTCTCAATCTTCTTACGAACCAATGGCAGATTACACATGTCGAGGACCTTTCTGTGCATGAAAAGGAGGGATCATTCCTTGAAAGTACGGGCGTAATGATCTTTGATCATATTCATAAGATAGTGTACGGATGTCTTTCTGTGCGGTGTGATGAAGCGCTGTTTCGCGCGCATGCAATAGCTCTGGGATACAAACCATTTTTATTTCGGGCAGTCAATGAACTCGGTACACCTATCTACCATACAAACGTTTTGATGGGCGTACAAACGAAAACTGCGGTCGTATGTATGGAAAGTATTAGAGATTCCGGTGAGCGATCCACGCTTGAGGAGTTGCTTGTTAATTCGGGACGTACTGTCATTACCATTTCTTATGATCAGATGAACTCATTTTGTGGAAACATACTTGAAGTGCAAAATAAATCCGGTGAACGATTTGTTGTGATGTCACAAAAAGCATACGATACCTTTACGCGTGAGCAGCGCGAACAACTCTCAAAAAGCGGAGCACTCCTTCCTATCTCCATACCTACTATCGAAATTGTGGGCGGCGGAAGCGCACGCTGTATGATGGCTGAAATTTTTTTGCCAGAAAAGCAGACTATTTAGCGGTTTGCGCAGTTTCAAGAAGTTCGGTGTGAAGGCCAGCTGCGCTCATAGCATCAACAAACGCCTTCATGTCTTGTGCGAATTCTGGCCGAAAGTGCATAAGTACGATATCACCTGGTCGCAGCTTATTGCCTACCTGGTATTGCATCGCTCCACCGTTCGCTTTGGCGATCCAGGTAACCACCGCGCGCATACCACAGTCAGCAGCGGCTTTTCGCATAGTGTTTGAATATGTACCGCCTGGAGGGCGAAAGAACGTGGGACGCCTACCGTAATGTTGCTGGATATAATCTGCCATGCCGCAGATTTCATTCTTTTGCTGTTGGTAGCCTTGGATAATAGTCATCCTCGTATCATGACCGAGTGTATGGTTTTCAACAATAGACCCTTGAGCGGTAATTTGTTTGAAGAAGTCCGGGTCATTGGCAATAAATGCTTTCGATAAAAACAGACTGGCTTTTATGTTATTTTTGGCGAGAATAGCAACTACCGATGGATCCTTAAACGCACCGTCGTCAATTCCAAGAAACACGACTTTCTGCTTAGTAGGAACGTTCGTAATAACCGGCGCCATGCCATCAACAATCGGCGGCAATGTAAAATCTGGTGTATACCCGCTCGGCGATACGGGTGTATGAGAGAGAGGTTTGGGGATTATCGTGAGTTTATGCGCGGGTCTTTCTGGTAATTTTGTGCCATCACCAGCAGGACGCGAGAATTCCCAAATAACTCCGCCCATTATTAAAAGTACTGCAATAACACTAAGAATGATGTAATGGTGTTTAGCGGGGCGGATCTTATCCATACTACCTACCATACTCCGCTCTTAATGCGGCGACAATCTAGTTAATAATCCACCGATAACGAGCTCAGGCTCCAAGGAGTTGCAAAACGTGATATATCACGAAAACAGGCCAAACGATAGCTTTAAGCAATGCCAAGATTACTTCCCAGAAACCTCCAGTAGTATGCTGGACAAAATAAATTGCCGAACCGATAAAAGCCAGGAAGAAAATAAACCCTATAGGTGCCTGATTAACTACTCGTACTGTTTTTTTATCGCCTGAAATCATATTGTATCTCCTTATGCTAGTAACTATACTCTTTTCCACAGGTTTTTCACAAATAGCTAACGCTTTTTAAGGAAGTAGTATCCAAAACCTACTCCAAATACAAGACTAATAGTAACAATAATCCAAAAGGTGTAAGGGTAATCACCTCCCGGAATGGCGACGTTCATGCCAAAGAGTCCCGCGAGCATCGTTGGAATAGTGAGCGATAGCGTAATAACCGTAAGAAGGCGAATTGTTTCGTTAAGGCGAGTGTCCATGACAGCACGGTATGAGTCACGCACATTTGTAATGGTACGGAGTAGGCTTTTGCATCGCGCAATTAATTGCTCAACATCGATCGAAAGTCCTTCTACCAAATCTTTGTCGTCCTCATACAAACGAAGCAACCCCCCACCAAGAAGATTCTCAAGCGCCGTATTTGTAGGAATAAGGGCATCCAGATAATCGTTTAACTTTCGTTCGTACTGAACGATCGCGCCAATATCCTTTGAGTGAAGATTTGTGACATCACTTGTAGCCGCGCGCATTTGCCGGTTGATTGATGCCACGCGTGTTTGGTACTGCTTAGCGATGGCGTCGATCATGATCAAAAATAACTTGGTTTGCTGAGTGGTAGGTGCGTTGTTTTTATCAATGAAAGGCTGCCAAAAACGGCCAAGCGAGTCGCGGCTGACCGTTACTAAATACTCGCCACCAAGAGCAAAAAGAATCGGCGCTGTGAAGTCGTTGAAATTATCATCCGCACCCGGCAGTCGCGTTATAAAGTATGTCCAGCCAGAATCGAGCTCTACACGTGGGATCTCATGCGGGTCTAGAGTGTCAACAAGAATTTCTGTGTCTAGACCCCAGGTTTTAAGCTGCTTCAATTCATCTTCGTTCGGCTTTTCACACCGCACCCAGCTACCTGGCTGGAGTGTTTCTTTTTCTTTGAGGACGGGCCGGTAATTAGTCGAACGAAGGTAGCTTATCATATTTCTATGATACCACTCTCTGTTTTTCTCTTTTGCGTAAGTCTCCAGAGATCCCGCAGAACGGCCGCGCGATTATGAGAGAAGTCTCTTAGTAGCTCTGCTCATCATAGTGCGGGAAGCCATCATGCTTAAAATGAGCCTCCGGTAGACCGTTCGCTTTTAGTTCTTCACCTAATTTTTCCACCATTTGCTCGGGCCCGGAGACATACACGAGTGACTCGTTCAAGTTCGGCTCTAGCTCTGTGAGTTTGCTAACGGTAAGTGGCTCGCCTATCACATACTTTATTTTCAAATTCGGATCTTGCGCCATCCATTGATCAAACTCTTCTTTAAAAGGCACATCTTCAGTACGTAGGCCGTAGATAAGGGTAGCATTTAGCGGTAGTCCATCGTGAGCACGCTGTTTTAAAATACTGTGATACGGCGTAACACCGATACCGGCAGCAACGAAAATTTTAGTAAGGTCTGAATCTTGCCAAACGAAATCACCCTCGGGGCTCTCAATTAATTGAAGTGTGTGTCCTAATTCCAACTGGGACAATGCTTGCTTGAACGTACTTCCCGTGATGCGAGTAGAAATTTGCATAACACCCTCGTATGGCGCAGCGGAATTTGTAAACCATCGCTTTGTTCCTTCTTCATCAGGATTCTCGTGCGGAAGTTCTACGCGTATATATTGCCCCGCTATCCACACAAATGGCTCTTCGGGTTTGAAACGAAAAATCCAGATATTGTCAACGAGGGGGAACTTTTCAACAAGCGTCAGCAACATACTAAAAATCTTCGATAACGAGCTTTTTCATTTGCATCATGTTAGCAAACGCATTTGGCCGCTTCATGAGCTCACCTATATTTTCTGGTACGACTTGCCAGCTGAGACCAAACTTATCCTTACACCAGCCGCATTGTTCCGCTTCTGGAACACTGGAAAGTTTTTCCCAATAGTAGTCGATTTCCTCTTGGTCTTTACAGGTGATTGCAAACGAGACGGATTCATTAAATTTAAACTCTGGACCCGCATTGATAGCCGTGAATCGTATGCCATTTAATTCAAAATCAATCGCGAGTGGCTGACCGGCTAAATCTTTTTGGAAATCAGCCAACCCCTCTTCTTCGCTATTTGGGTAATTTTCTGTTGAAATAATTTTGCTGTCAGGAAATACCGAAAGATAAAAATCCACGGCCTCTTTAGCGTTTCCATCAAACCATAAGTTTGCTGTAATTTTTTGCTGCATTACTATCCCCCTCCGCTTTTGCTGTTCTTCTCATTATACATCAGTAATGCAAGGCAGTTAGCTTACCCAATTCTTGTGAAGCCGGGGTTTTATAGTCATGTCGTCTATGAACATAGTCATAATGTCGTCTTCTGTCATACTGGCCGCTATACTTTTCTCGCCAGGAACCCCAAGATAATCTTTCTCCACCCACCATTCACGCAGTTCTTTTTCGCCGAATTCGTGCGCGTTCGGCTTCGAATTATGCCTCTTTGATGTCTCGTCGATGGAAATATCAAAATAATAGACGTGCGACATGCCATCAAAATCACCAATGAGTTTTTTGAGCGTCTCGCCGTATCGTTGACTTACAAAAATACCCTCAACAATAACATCAAACCCTATTTTATTGCCATACATAGCAAGATCATATACTAGCCGGATACTGGGATTGCCCGGTTTGTCGCGTACCCTGAGCATTTCACGCCTCACAATATCTTGAGGGATGAGCATGGTTTGATACCCCATTTCCTTCTGAAGCCGCTTGGCAACGGTAGACTTTCCGCTGCCTGAATTCCCTCTGATAATAACTAAGCGCTGCATACTTCTTATTGTATGTTCTTTACGACTTCTGGCCTATGATGTCGTGGACCATTTGCATGTAGGTGTCGGCGGCCCCGCCTACACGAGCCAAAAACTCTTCTTTTGACATCCAATCGTAAGAATCATGCTCCCAGCTGATAATAATTTCCGGCCGCTCGTTTACGCGGGTGGTGTAAAGATGATATACCGTACCATGATGAGAATAATTTGCACCGGTGTATACGTGTTTCACTTCTTGCGGATTCACCGTAACCCCTGCCTCTTCAGTCACTTCGCGGAGCATTGTCTCCAGCGGTTCTTCTCCTTCCTCAAGCGTTCCACCGGGAAGATCCGGGTCATTAGGAAACGTAGGGTGGTCACTTCGCTTCATAAGAAGATAGTTGTCATTTTGGTCGATGATGATCAGTTTGGCGACTTGTTTCATAGCCTAATTATTATACCCGAAAGTCCGGATGGTAGATATTGGCTCGTTATATTAGGGGATCTTTGAGTCTGCCGCTTTTTGCCAAGTCAGGGTCGGTACATGCCGCCAAGTTAAAGCAGCATGGCCGACGTTCACCAGATTGCATCTTTGACATAGACACCTCGACTCGTCGTGCCCGTGTTTCCATAACGCTTGTGGCGTTTACCCATCGAATCCATTCCCATCGAGCCATTGGCGTAATGTCATGCCAAAGTTTTTGGACCTTGGTAGGAGCGCTAGCTAAAGCTTTCGAGAAATCAGTTGGTATCTTTGGCTCTGGCCAATCTTTACTTGGAGAAATTTCGAGCTTTACCGTATCACCAGATTCAACACCGAGAGTTTTTTGCAAATTTTTACTCACTTTAAACCAGTGGCCCCATCGTCCATCCGGTTCCAGAACTTGCGCTAATTCGTGTCCTTTGATTGCCCCCCGTACCATAACTTGCCCGCGCGACGGAAGCTGCTCGCTCGCCTTCTCGGGCAATCGCAGAATGGTCCACCTGCCGATCGTTTGCAACGTGGCTTTAAACCTAATTACCGGAACATCGGAGGCGATTTTTGTCATATATTTACTATAGCAAAAGAGTGCCGATGTAAAACTATGACTTACCGTTTAGGTACTTGCCAGCAACACTGAGGGCAAATGAGGACAAGATAATAAAGACATTCATAGCCAAGAGCCTTATGAGGACTTCGCCCAAAGCAGAATCTTGCTTGTCTGGCCCCGACCCCGTTATAACAACCAAAATACCAAGGATACCGAACGTGATTGAGGCGTAAATGAATACTTTTGTAGCTATTTTTTGCATGGTTTTAGTATAGCATTTTATTGACATCCAAAAAATTGCGAACACAAAATGTCTTCGCTATGGGGTAAATGGTTTCCACTGTTCTGAATCGTCTGTACGATATTCACTGCCCACGAATATCTTCCAGGTTCCTAATTCGCCGGGAATCACTATGCCCCCGTCAAAACCTTCGCGCTCTTCAAGCCACGCCCTAAGTCCTTCAGCACGACTACCGGCGCTATTGGCTGTTTCCCCGCTTTTAGTATCTACAACCCATGTCTTACCCCTCGTTTTAATAAACCAATCGGGATAAAATAATTGTTCTATCTCGCCGTCCATATATGGCACAGCGAAGTAGAGGCTTCCGTGATCACCATTTTTATGCCACCACTCTACCTCTTCATTATTATCAATGAAGCGCAGGAAAGCTTCTTCATTTTTTCTTCCTTTGTAATCTTTGCCAATATAAAAACGGTCGTATACGTTACGTTTTACATCCAGTTCTTCACATAAGTCCGTGAAGCGGTCGCTAGCAGCAGGTACCTCAATACTTACTATGCCACGCTCTCGATTTTGCTCTGCCTTCTGGACAATTTCATTGACACGAATTGGTCGATAGTTCCATAGCGCCTTACGTATAATTTCTAGAAGGATGCTATGACCACCTTTTTCGGCGGCTAGAAAGTCATTTATAATCACCTTGTAGTAGTTGGCACGATCTAATTGCGTATTATTACTGAACCAAACATTTAATGCTGACTTTAGCGGCCCCCATGAACGAGTAGGCGCATACTTCATTCGTGTATCTGTCTGTTCATTAATAATCTTAAAGCAATAGAGATTGTAGAGGCGTTCTACATCATGGAGAGATATTTTTTGCGCTTGGGTGCTACCCTCTGCTTTTAGCTCGGTCACAAAGTTGTCATAGTCATCTATTTCCACACCCGTGATGATGTCACTTGTAATTTCCGGTGTGAGATTCAGGCCTTTCGCCTCAATCTGGGCAATGCGTTCACGAGTGTCAAATGAATCCTGAATATCAAAAAAATCATTGGCTATGTGCTTAAAAACTTGCTGAAATGAATCACCTAAGTCGTTGTAATCACTACGTACCGAGTTAGTACTTTCCAATACTAAGGGTTTGATATGTGCTTTGCGTTTAGATTCATAAATCGTTGGCCGGTTCTCACCAATACCGTTTTTGTCATAGGTAGCTACTATCTCATTACGCTTGTAGTTAGTATAGAGATAGCCTAAATTGAGAGCCGGTTCGGTAAAGTGCCGTGCCAAAGGCATGCGCAGAATGCGCCCTACTGTTTGTATAGCAAATGTAGCGTTTTTGATCTCACGAAACATTACAAGTACGCTAGCGCGCGGACAGTCCCATCCTGTGGCCGCCGCCTGCTTAAATAATAGAAATGCCACAGAAGAGTTGTTCTCACGCACCGTAGAAAGGTTTAGTGTCTTATCCTTGTCTAACCAAACCGCAATCTCTTCATCCGTAACACCTTTATTCTTTAAGAATGCCACCACGATATCACGTTTACTCGTACCAGTCTCCACGCTTGCTTGATCATCATTCGGTAACTGTATTAGCACCAGGGGATTAATATTTTCGCCAATATCTTTGTAAAACTGTAGAAGCTCTAGACGTTTTTGCCATGCTAGTTCAAGTAGTATCTCGTCTTGATTGGTTTCCGCACCTGTAAACTTACGTAGGTCTTCTTCGGTCTGAAAGATAATCTTTTCTTTAATAAGTCCACTCTCTACCACGTCTTCATGCGGTACTTCCACAGTCATTGCGCCCGAATTCTGCGGCGTAGCAGATACACCAATAATAATACGCGGCCTAATAACATTCTGAATTAGGTCGCTTGCCAATACGGTATTTGCAGCTAGATGCTCTTCATCAATAATAAGAATTACTTCGCGACCTTTATTGTGTGTATTCCTTATATACGTATCGAAGCTTATTGTAGTATCTCCATCTACTCGTAGACGACGGTTTTCAGCAGAGCGACTTACTAGCTTTTCCCAATTTACGAAGAATACTGCATTGCGCGGCAATACGCCATCACGCAAATCATTTATATCGAGTAGTTTGTTTTCACTTACACCGTCATAGTACTCAAGCAATTTATCTTTACTTTGCTGAGCTAAGGATCCTTTAGTAATCCATAGAAATGCTACGTCTGCATTTGTAAAGCGGGGCTCGCCTGTTAAATCACGCAAAAACTGCGCCATCATTGTCGTCTTACCACTACCTGTTGGGGCTTTGAGGATTAGGTTTGCACCGCGCGTTTCACTCTTCCACAGCATAAGGAAATTATCCTTCATCTTAGACACGGCAGCTTCCTGGAATGGTTTTAAAACTATCATTATTTAGTAATCTCCCTATACAGCTCAATCAACGGCTCAGGAATATCCTCTACACTTATTTTTTTACTAGCATACTCTCTGCCAACGTTCTTGCCCCATCCAAATATGTATAGCTTTACATGTTTGTCTTGAGTATTTAGTTTGTCTATATACTCCTGAATGCGAGTCTTATCTTCGCGGTAGTAAATAGCAGTAACCTGTATGTTATTTTCGTATGTTTGCCAGTAGTCTGTTTGCTCTACTTGATCAAATGAATTTTCATGAAGGGCAACCATTACAGCCATCTCTTTTGCAATCTCTAGTCTGTCTTTATCGGTAAGACTGTCAAGGTTATTGGTATTTACAAAATCCGTCTTGTAATAACGCAGTTTGGCAGGAATGCCCTGTGTGCCTGAATACCCATTAATGACCCTATCGATACGCTCATATGTAATATTTTCGGCAATACCATTTTCATTATTTGTGCCTAGTATGAATTGACGTTTGCCACCATCTTGGGCATTTAGTTGGAGGACGGCATGACCTGTTGTGCCACTACCCGCAAAGAAATCTAAGATTATGCCGTTTTTATCTGTGGCAATCTGGAGTATGCGTTTTATAAAAGGCAGTGGTTTAACTGTATCAAAAACTTGTTTGCCAAATATTGTTTTAATCTCATCGGCGGCGTTAGCGGCGTTTGAAGTATCAGCCCAGACCGTTTCCGGTACAGAGCCGGTATGCTCGGATAGAAAGAGTTTTCGATATACTTTGTCACCCACAAAAACGAGTCTATCATCTCTATCAAGCTCAAGCATTCGTGACTTCGCAAAAAGCCATAATCTTTCGCTAAAAATCTTACCATTTTTTGATATGAACTCGTAACGACTACCACCCTGAGTGCCCCTAGCCCAGGCGCCTAATAGCCTGTACGCTCCTCGAGGATCATTGTCTGGATTCCTATAAGCTTTTTTCGTTCCTTCATCCATATTGATCTTATTAAGAGTTGGCGCATTTTTAATACGACTATACACAAGAAGATACTCGTGACTTTTGCTA
This sequence comes from Candidatus Saccharimonadales bacterium, assembly GCA_035697325.1. Lineage (NCBI taxonomy): Bacteria > Candidatus Saccharimonadota > Candidatus Saccharimonadia > Saccharimonadales (SeqCode) > Saccharimonadales bacterium (SeqCode). Next base: position 199,016 of record DASSDB010000002.1, on the reverse strand, counting down.
AAATATTTAGCCGAATTATCCCTACCGCGTTTACGCTGCCAAATAATACTTGTGATAAAATTCTCTTCGCCAAATATCTTATCGCACAAGATTTTTAAATGGGCATATTCATTGTCATCAATACTTATAAAAATCGTTCCCGTACTGGCTAGAAGGTTCTTCGCCAAGCGCAGACGATTATCCATAAAGCTCAGCCACTCACTATGCCTGTAGGGGTCTTCTTTATCTACATAGTGATCGTTATAGATAAAGTCTTTATTGCCCGTATTGTAGGGTGGATCAATATAAATTACGTTTATTCTACCAGCATGAGTGTAATTGAGAACGGAAAGTGAATGATAATTATCCCCTTCTAATAGTAGGTGTGTCGGGTCACCTTCATCAGCCTTTGCGATTGTTTTCTGTGATACTTCCCGGAGCACCGGCACCCTTGTTCTGCAGTCTATAGCAACTTGTTCTTCTTTGGGGTTCCAGACGAGTCCAAACTTTGTATCCTTTTGAAGTTGACGAATGTAGGAGATCAGCTCCTCTTTTGTGTATTCATCTAATTTTTTACTCATAATATCCCCATTTGCCAGATTCAGAATTTTTATAACCTTACACCAATATCGCTCTTATAGCCTCACGAGATCCCGCCCCCGGATACAGAGAGTATTCGATCGTACTTTTTCAGCTCTTCGCTTTAGCGTGAGATATTCAGGGAGTTCATCACCCGCCATATAGCATTATTGTATAATAACTCATCAGAACGTGGAAGTTTAGAGATACACATGAGCATTAACTGAAGCACAAAACAAAAGAAGCCATCCTCTACGGGATGGTTCTTTCAAATAATTTCATGGCTCCGGCGACTGGGCTCGAACCAGTGACCTATTGGTTAACAGCCAACCGCTCTACCACTGAGCTACGCCGGAATACTTAGGGTATTATACGGGTAAAACTGCTATTTGGTCAAGAGAGAACTATCCTATGTAGCGGACATCGTCGGATGAGAGCCTGAGCAGGCCTTCGTCGTGACGACGTTGATCAAGATAATGCGAGGTGAATCCGACTGAGCGACTCAATACAAAGAGTGCGTTGAAGAACTCGATATCGACAAGTGTACTAAGTTGCTGCTCGGTGTAGCCAAGTTCTGACTCTAGGATATCGAGCATGATGGCCGCAATAACCCCATCGACGTTAAGGATAAGATTGTCTTTTTTTGCCGTCGTCACATCCGCAACCGAGAGGGCAAATACAAGGTAACGGTCACTATTCTTATTTTTGGCAAATTTCCGAAGCGCACTCACACGAGGATCGGGCGAATCAATTCGGTATTTTTTGTGACCGATACCCGGAATAGCCTGGCCGATGCGAGCAAAGCTCTCTGTAAATTCGGCAGCGGTTTTTTCGTTTTTCACACCATCGAGCCAGTTACCCGCAGCCGCATTGATGGCGCCACCGAAGCGAGGACCGATAGTAAGCAGACCTGCCGACAGGCTCGAGACCAAGTCCTTGCCTGCTCGGGCGGCTACGATCGTATTGACTGCCCCAGAAACATACGGACCGTGGTCGACGAGTAGGCGCAGAACATAATCGGTAAATTCGATGGCGCGTTTTGATTGGACGTGTTGACCAAGCAGCAGCGAAAGGACCAATGAGGCAATACTTTGCGATTCGATCGTTGCAAGAAGCGCGTCGCCTAGTAGCTGCGTTTCGCCACTTCTATCTCCAGAAATATGGCTGACGATAAGGCTCCGACGTCGCGGGCCGATTGTTTGCTCCGAGGGCTCGAATCTGCCACCATATTTTCGAAGATTCTTTGCTACATCGCCAAATGAATTACAAACGATGGTTCCGCTTTTTTTCAAAATTGCCTTCTTCGCACTGGCAGATTCGTCTTGGTTGCCCGCAAGTGCTTTAGCGTGACCGAATTGCGGCGGTGTCTCAAACAGCTCCGCGACGCTTCCGGCGATATATGCCACAATATCTTTCTTTAGCTTGCCAGCACGCTGCAATTCAGCAATTTTATATTCATCATCGCCGCCTAATTCGCCAAAATACACGATGCGCTTGGTAGCCGGATCGGCTTCTGCCAGCAGCATCGCCTCAGCTGGGCTAGTAAGCGGATAGCGATCACCCCCAAGGGCCAGGGCAAATGAAACGCCGAGCCCGGACGAGGTAACAGTATGAATGAGTTCATTTACAATTCCACCGGATGTTGATACTACAGCCGTATCCCCTGCGGTAATAATGCCTGCATCGGTAATGCGTGCGTGTTGTGTGCCGCCGATAGCACCTAGTTTCATGACACCCGGTACTAACAAGCCTACTGATGATGGACCGACTAAAAGCACATCACGAGATTTTGCTAAATTAAGTAGCTCAAGCGAGTGACGCTCGGGTGTTTGCTCGGCAAAAATAGTCGCAACTTTTACATTAGGCAGCACCTCAAGCGCCTGCTCGATCGACGAAAGCACGCGGCGAGCCGACTGAAAATTCACGATGGCCTGACATGCGTCGCGCTCTTCTTGTGATAATTTTTCAAGATTTGGAACAACCGGAATGATGATTTCGCTCTCACCCCAAAAATAACGCTCCTGTTTGCGGCCATTTGCCACGATGGTCGTAATACTTGGCCTTTTCTTTCCTACTAAATAATCGTGGTCGAGGATCGACTGAATGATACCAGCATGAGAACCCAAGCTAATTACTTGGATGTTTTTCATTGAGCGAAGTTTGGCAATCGTGATCATGACGTGAACTCCTTTAATGCCTTATCTAGCGCATCAGGAATGCTCGTGGAAGGGTCGTAGACGCCACCATAAATCCCTAAAGATTTCAGGCATGCGGTCATGTTTTTCAAACCTTCTTCTTGGTTTGGCCCGCCGCGACGCACGTAAACCGTTAGGTTCTGTTTTTGGAGCTGTTTTGCTTTTTCGTTCAGCGCATTAATCACCCCGGCAAAGGTTGCCGCAACATCTGTAAAGTTAGCTACTGCTCCGCCGATAAAAAGAATTTTTTTAGGAGCACGCGACGCAATGATAAGATCAAGTACCTGTGACGCATATTTATACGCCTCGTGAAGTGGCGGGTTACCGCTATATTCGCCGTAATTGGCAAGCATTTTCCCTAGACCTTTATTATAGACTTCGTCGGCAATCGCAACGCTTGCGCCGCCCCCAGAAAGAAGCAAAAAGATAGCGCCATTGGGATTAAGCACACTAAGGCTAAAAGAAGAAGCGGACTTCTTGTCGAGCTCGTGTATAACCTGCTCCTGTTTGGTCAGAATAGCCGAGTCACGGATGTCCTCGCCCTTCCACGTTGTTGTAAAATACTGACCAGCATCATCCACTTCGATCGCACTATCGAGAACTGTAATAGTGCCGTCCGCTACAAAATAGGGATTAATCTCCATAAAGGTAAGATGATTATCGGGTGCGGTAAAAACGCCGATAAGTGCGCGAAGTGCCGTCTCCTCAATCGCCGTTTCTCTCGAAAGCGCTTGGTAATTAAGCACGTTGTCTAATTTCACAGTCGTTACGCTGCCAGGGTTAGATTCGATATCCACACCGCCTTTATCACTGTACGAAAGTGTTGCGCCCTCTCGGGTCTGGGCCATCGAAATGTATCGTTCAGCGCCGCTCTCATGCGTCACAAACGGTTCAACAATAAAATACTCATAGCCGCTTCCAGCCAACTTTTTGATACTTGTTGCAATAGCATTTCGTTTGACATCCAGAATTACAAGCCCCTTTTTAAAGCGGCCTTTGATAGCTTGATCGACTTTTATTACATATCGACGATCATCCTGAGGTATTTTTGCACTATCCCTATCCCTGGAAGGTAAGTGAATTGGCCACCCCTCATAAGGTATTCCTAAAGCTTTGGTAATGATTTGTTTGGCGCGGTATTCAGAAAGTTTACGACGGGGCACTAGTAATTTCCTTTTTTCTTCTCTTAGTATACCACTAGCTCGCAGAGGCCCGCTCTAGAATTTCGACAGCTTGTTTTAATACAGCCGCCTCTTTTTGACCGTATGTCGATTGATCGGTCTCGCGTTTTTTCAGTTCACGCTTGAGCCACTTTAAATGATCGTTATCCGGTTGGTTTGGTGTTTGATTGACAATCTCAAGCGATCGAGCCGAGTGGTCAGTCTTACGAAGCAGCCCGTGAGAAATCAGGCCATCGACATGAATAGCGACCGTTGACACCGACTTGTAATCAAGCGCTCGCATAATCTCGCGGTAGCTTGGCCCATAACCTTGTTCGCGAATAAAATTAGTAATGAACGCAAGAAGCTCACGTTGTTTTTTAGTTGCTCGTACGCTTGACATGGCTACCTCCCACGATTGCTATCGCTGCGATTCCCCACCAAATAATAGAAACTGTATCATCGGCCCACACCGGCAAAAGTATTCCTATGATCGAGAGGCCGATACCACTTGCAAATGCACCAAGTGCCAACCAGTCCGCCCGATATCGCCATAATCTTTTCATAATCACTACAAAGAGAGCAACAAAAAGGCCAAGGCCGATCCATCCTACTTCATGACCAATGAACAAGTACTGATTTTCAACGATAAGTGGTTTTTCACTTAAAAGCGAGGCGGAACCAGTACTGCCAATGCCACCGCCTAGCGGCTGCTTCACAAGCTGACCTGTACCATATTGTAATGATTCAATATGCCCATCGTTAGAGCTGATGCTACTGCCTCCATCAGGATTTTCATGCAAAATAACGTTTGAAACGAAGTTTGTGTTACGTGCGGCAATTAATCCGCCTGCAAGCACAATAATGATAGCTCCTGCCGCAACCCAGGCTCTTTTAGAAATTCGTGTAAATGTTGCTATTAGCACAACAGATAGAACAGTGACGATACTTGCCACAAGCGCACTTCTGGAGTAGCTGATCCATAAGGCGACAACGGAACATATTCCAAAAACGACTGACGTAATAAGTGTGCTGCGTCTCTTTAGCTGAAGCCGTCCCTTGGCAAGGAGGGCTGTTAGAAATCCAAGCACCATACCCGCATAAGCACCAAGAGGGTTCGGCCCACGAAGCGTACTATTTACCCGTATATAGTTAGGGTTTTTATCTACGGTAAGGTACGGCGCGATCGTGTCTTTGCTGTAGCCAATATGCGTGAGGATATCCGGTGGCAGAAACAGCTGAAGCGTCGCAAACCCAACCACCACTGCCGCACCAATACTAGCAGCCATAATAAGCGACCTCCTTGAGGAAGGGACAGCGCGCACAAATACATATACGAGTCCGAAGAAAAGTACATACCGAAGGTCTATGGCAAGTCCGGCAAGCGTCGAGGCAGTCCCCCGCCAAAGTAAGCCAACCAAAATAATATGTAACACTCCGTAGACAACGATGAGTCGGAAAATCCAATCCCTTGCAAGCTCGTTCCACATATGCCTTTTAGTCACAACGATACATGCGGCTGGAATAAGCAGCACCATCAAAATCTCTTTCCATGATTTGATCAGCAGATCATACCCAGGAAGCAACTGACTGATACCCACACTTAACGGTGCATGAAACACAATACCCAAAAATATAACAAGTAAGGTGATGATGGATACTTGCTCGAGCCGTGATACCTTCATTACCTATTAGTGTAGCGAAAAAATGCTATAATAACAGCCAAGAATGCCGTCGAAAAATACTAAATTCTATAGTCTTGTCTTAATCATTGCTGATTTTATTGTGCTATTGTTAGCGTTTAGTGCTGCTTATATTCTTCGTGTTCACTTCGACCAGAGACCCCTTGTTAGTCAGGTATATGCTCAGCAATTCTTTACCACATTCGCTCTGCTTGCTCCCTTTTGGATTATCATCTTCGCATCGCTTGGTTTGTACCAGGCGACCGTTTATAATCGTCGGTTGGTCGAATGGAGTAAGATCGCCATAGGCGCCTTTATTGGTATTTTGCTGGTTATTGGCTGGGAATACATAACCGGCCAGCATCTTTTTCCTGCCCGCCTTGTTGCCGCTTATGCGTTACTTGCCTCGTTCTTGCTCCTTGTACTTGAGCGTGAGGTCCTCAGAATTACCCGCAGCCTTCTTTTTTACTTCGGCCGTGGCATTAGCCGGGTACTTATCGTGGGAAATTCTGACGCGACGCGCGATATTGCCGACGAACTTTCAAATACCTACAAAAGCGGCTATAAAGTTGTTGCTATCGCAGGTCCTAAAAAAGCCATTCCGCCAGGGCTTGAGGTGAAACACTTCACCTCTATTGACGCTGCCCTGAAAAAGATTGAAGAACTCTCTATTACAACCATTATTCAGACGGACCTTTATGATTCGGCTGATCGCAATCAGCGGATTTTGGGAGCAGCGCAAGTCCATCACATCAGTTATAGTTTTATCCCGGGCGAGGCCGAGTTTTATGCCGGTAAAAATACGGTTGATGTTTTTCTTGGCTATCCGATGATATCCGTGAGCCAAACACCGCTCATTGGTTGGGGCGCAATAGCCAAGCAAATTTTTGACACTATTGCATCACTGCTCCTTGTTATTATACTTTCACCTGTCTTCCTTATACTTATACTTTTACAGCTTATTTTGAGCCCGGGCCCGGTTTTTTATATCAGTAAACGACTCAGTAAGTTTTCGGAACCCGTGAACCTAATTAAGTTCCGTAGTATGAGCGCAAAATACGGCAAGCGTGACGCCGCTGTGGAATTTCGTGAAATGGGACGCGACGACCTTGCACGCGAGTACGAAAAGAATCGCAAAGTTGAGAATGACCCTCGGGTAACGTGGTTTGGAAACTTCCTCAGGCGAACGTCGCTCGATGAACTACCTCAGATATTCAACGTGGTTCGGGGTGATCTTAGTCTTGTAGGACCACGCCCGATCTTGCCACAGGAAGCCAAGTTTTCCCCAAGCCGTACCGCATTGCTTCATAGCGTAAAATCCGGGGTTACGGGGCTTTGGCAAGTTTCTGGCCGAAGTAATTTATCATTTGATGAAAGGATTGAGTTGGAGCTGTTTTATGCTCAAAACTGGAGCTTTTGGCTGGACATTAAAATCCTCTTCAAAACGATCGCCGTAGTGCTGCGCAAACGGGGGGCTAAGTAGTTGATGAAGCAGCCAAAAATCGCAATCGTATGTGAATTTCTAACAGTTATGGGCGGTGCCGAGCGTGTCGTGTATGAGCTACATAAGACATTTCCAGATGCGCCAATTTATACGGCAATATACGACGAAGAGCGGGTGCTGCCGGAGTTTAAAAAACTTGATATTCGTACTACGTGGCTACAAAAAATACCCAAACCCCTTCGCAAAATGTACAAGCTTTTTCCGACACTTCAAGTGAAAGCATTTCGCGATTTGGATTTAAATGAATTCGATATTATCATTACCAGCTCCTACCTTAATGCTAACCAAGTAAGAAAAACCCGTGATAATCAGGTTCTTATCTCGTATTGCCATACGCCTGCACGCTACTACTGGAGCCACTACGATGAGTACAGAAAAAATCCGGGATTTGGAAGGCTAGACCCGATTATTCGCCTCCTCATTCCCCTGCTTGTACCCCACCAGCGAAAGCTTGATTATGAAGCAGCGCAAAAGGTGGATATATTCATTGCTAATTCAACCGAAACGCAAAAACGAATAAAAGAATACTACGGCAAGTCCTCTACGGTCATACACCCGCCTGTCGATATTGATCGATTTGAGCCGGCTCGTGAGCGTGCCAATTACTACATGACGATGGGGCGCCAACTGCCTTATAAAAGATATGATCTGGTGGTTACTGCCTGCACAAAACTTGGCGTACCGCTTAAAGTTTTTGGCAAAGGTCCTGCTCATGACGAACTTGTTGCTATTGCCGGGCCAACTGTAAGTTTTTATACCGATAGATTCGGTGATGCGTCGGATGCCGAGCTTGAGAAAGCATTGAATCACGCCAGGGGCTGGATATATGCCGCCGAGGAAGATTTTGGAATTGTGCAAGTTGAAGCGCTTGCCGCAGGAGCCCCCGTAATCACATACGGCAAAGCAGGCGCACTTGATATCGTAGAAGATGGAGTTAGCGGCATACTTTTTCAGGAGCAAACTGTCGAGGCGATTACACAGGCAATCATAGAGGCCGAGCAAACCACCTTCCTCCCCGGTACGCTACGGCGTAAGGCAAAGCGGTTCGACAAAGGCCTCTTTATCACTAAAATCCGCAAAATAGTCGGCGACCAGATTCGCTAAAGGAACATTAAACATGCACATTCTTGTCACAGGCGGAGCCGGATATATCGGCAGCCATACTATCATCGAGCTACTGCAAGCCGGACATACAGTAGAGGTCGTAGATAACCTTTCAAATAGCAACGCGGAGGTTATGCGTCGCATTGAGGAACTAAGCGGCAAAAAAGTTCCCCTTCATGTTTTTGACCTTAAGGATAAGGTAAAAACGCGCGGGATATTCAAAGCGAGCGTATTCGATGGAGTCATTCACTTTGCCGGCTTAAAAGCAGTGGGCGAATCGACGCAAAAACCGCTCACCTATTACCGAACTAACCTCGACTCAACGTTAACATTGCTCGAAACAATGCAAGAATTTAACGTGAAGCAATTGGTATTTAGTTCATCTGCTACCGTGTATGGCTCCTCTACGATCCCTTATAATGAATTCCTTTCCACTGGCCAAGGTATTACTAATCCTTATGGGCAAACAAAATATATCATAGAGCAAATACTAAAAGATACCGCCAAGGCCGACGGCACAAACTGCTTTACCGTGCTTCGCTACTTTAATCCGATCGGCGCGCATGCAAGTGGGCGAATTGGCGAAGATCCATCTGGAGTGCCTAATAATCTTATGCCCTATATAACCCAAGTGGCGAGTGGCAAGCGCAAACGATTATCTATATTTGGTAACGACTATAATACCATTGACGGTACGGGCGTCCGTGATTATATTCATGTAGTCGATCTGGCAAAAGGGCATCTTGCCGCATTAGAAAATAGCCAGCAAGGTTGGTCTGCCTATAATTTAGGATCAGGAAAGGGCACTTCCGTACTTGAGCTCATTCATGCGTTTGAGCAAGCAACAGGCATACCCATACCTTACGAGTTCGCGCCACGACGGGCAGGAGATTTGCCGGAATATTACGCTGACGCGTCGAAGGCACTGAACGAATTACACTGGAAAACTGAAAAAACAATAGAAGAAGCATGCGCCGACTCATGGCGATGGCAGTCGCAAAATCCAAATGGATATCGAGAGACTACTCAACCGTAACGCTCTTTGCCAGGTTACGAGGCTGGTCCACATCATTCCCCTTATTTACCGCAACATAGTACGCAAAGAGTTGTTGCACAACATTCAATACGATTGGCGCAAGAGTTATCAGTTTGGTTGAAATACGAATGACTGTCTCTGCATCGATCGGCTTTGCGCTATTGGTAATTGCTAACACATGACCGCCTCGGGCATTTATCTCGCTGAGATTGCTCGCAGATTTATCAAACAGCCAGCCTTCTATAAGGAGCATCACCTCGAAGAACCGATCATCAATAAGCGCAATAGGCCCATGCTTCAGCTCACCTGCCGCATACCCTTCTGCCTGGATGTAAGAGATCTCCTTAAGCTTCAGGGCGCCTTCTAGTGCGACCGGAAAAAGTGTATCTCGTCCGAGGAATAAACTGTGCTCATAATGCACATATTTTTTGGCAATTTTTTGGATTTCATCTTTATTTGAAGTGATTATAGATTTAATCTCTTCAGGAAGTTGTGCAATTTCATCCACAAATGCGGCTGTCTGCTGAATACTGACACCTTTTGCCTGTGCCAACTGAACGCCGAACATGCTCATGGCCGCAACTTGTGAGGTAAATGCTTTGGTACTCGCAACAGAAATTTCTGGGCCGGCATGCACATAAATACCACCATCGACTTCGCGGGCAATCGTTGAGCCAACGGCGTTGATAATACCGAGCGTTTTGACTCCACGACGTTTTATCTCACGAAGACAGGCCAGCGTATCGGCTGTTTCACCCGATTGCGACACCACGAGCGCAACACTGTTCTTGGGCATATGAAACGATCTGTAGCGAAGTTCCGAAGCAATAGCCACCGTTACCGTGATACCATCTACCAATTGTTCAAGGTAGTACGATGCAAGAAGCCCGGCATAGTACGCCGTGCCGCAGCCTATAATTGTAATGTGTTCGACCGCACGGAGTTCGTCGGGCGTCATATTGAGTCCACCAAGCTGTACGCGGTGCTCATCTTTTACTACTCGTCCGTTGATGGTTGCCTGTAGCGTATCGGGTTGTTCGCAAATTTCCTTCAGAAGAAAATGATCGTACCCCTGTTTTTGGATGGATCTCATATCAACTTCTATCGTTTCGATGCGAACGTCAAGCGGAGTCGCATCAAGACTTTCAAGGGCCACTTCAGAGGCGCGACACACAGCCATCTCACCATCATTCAAGTAAATGGCCTGGGTAGTATGACCCACAAGTGCCGAAGCATCGCTTGCGATGAGCGTTTCGTCATTACCAACTCCTATGATAAGCGGGCTTCCTTTTCGTGCAACGACTATTTCTTCAGGATTTCTTGCAGATACAACGGCAATACCATAGGTGCCCACTACTCGGCGAAGCGCCCTTGAAACCGCTTCTTTAAGAGGTGTCTTGACGTCATACAACGAATTAATAAGAGCCGCCAGAACCTCCGTATCCGTATCGCTCACGAATACATGGTTCTTCAACTGGGCGCGAAGATCCTTATAGTTCTCAATGATACCATTATGAACAAGGTAAATATCTCCGGCTTTATGAGGATGGGCGTTTTTTTCTGAAGGTTCACCGTGTGTTGCCCAGCGTGTATGTCCGATGCCCACCATGTCGCGCGTCTCGTGCGCAGAAACTAAGGTCTCAAGCTCACTCACCTTGCCTTTGGCACGTAGAAGCGTCGCTTTGTGCTTGGCGTCAACCGTTATGATACCTGCCGAGTCATACCCTCTGTATTCAAGACGCCTGAGGCCGCCGAGTAGTATATCTTGCGCGTCTCGTTTACCTATGTAGCCAACGATTCCACACACGGTCTAAAAGCCTCCGTAGCCGTAGCCATATCCTTCAAAATTGATGATCGGCTTATGATAATTAGTAATTTTCACAGGAGCATCTATCGGCTGGTCGGCTGAGGCGATGTAGAGTTCACTTCCCCCTTTAGAGAGAAGGATGTAACCATCGCCATACCACCCATAAGCCTTGTACTCGGATTGTTGAGCGAGCTCTTTGCCATTTGATCCGTTTTTGTCACCGATAAAAATCGCATTCTTGCCATTTCGTGGCTCATCCCAGAAGGTCTTCTGGCCATCGGGCGAAATAAGGAAGGTTGGGTAAAATGTATTTTCAAACTTCGTATCATCATTGGTAATACTTTTTACTGAACCGTTTTCGTATTCGTAAAATTCGGTAGGTTTACCATCATGACCATAACGGAAATAAACAGCTTGGGGTTCATAAAGTTTGGCATCAAGGCTATTTGTAGCCGTAAAATCAAACTCTTTTACTCGTTGCAGTTGGCCCCCATCAGGATTAGCCGTCATAATTGCGGGTTTTTTGGCGTGAGGAGTTCCAAAGGCACTTCCTCGGTTGACTGCTTTCACGTAAACTACCTTATTCTCGATGATATATGGTCGTGCTAGAAATTCTGCCTCCATATTCATGTAGCTCGTACCCGTACCTGTCGTTTCATCGACAATCGTCAGTTTTCCCGTGTCGGCATTGTAACTTTTAAGCACTTGTTTTTTATCTTGCCAGGGTTGCTTATCGAGTTGGTCAACGATGTAAAGAAAATTATGACCCGACCAGCCACCAAGAGTAAGTACGACGTTGCCCTCATCGATTGCTTTAAGGCTGTCTGTCTTGGCATCGATAACATAAAGCTGATTGACGACACCCGGCTTCCGCTTAGCGGAAAGTACCATGTATTTCCAGTCCCGAGCGGCAAGGAGTGCCGTTTCTCTGTCACTTTCATTCCCTGTCGCCGTTACAACCACGGATGCGGACGTACCATCCAGGTTCGCCTTCATAACATTAATTTTACCGGTAGCCTTACTCAGGTAATACACCGTGCCTCTTGGTGTCAGTGGCACCTGGTTAGCATCCACTTGATCGGTTACCTTAAGATCAACCGTTGCATCGTTATACGCTTCCTGTTTTATAGTTGCTTTTACCGTTTGCTTGTCGGCCGGTAGAACGATCGTCGCCTCGCCTTTATCGTTAGCCACCGACGATACATCATCAACCGCTATCGTCGCACCGGCTAGGGGCTGTTTGGTAACAAGATTGGTCACTATCACCGTTACTTGGCGTCCAGTTGCTTCTAGGTTTACGGTTACTTCGCTGGAATTTCCAAATATAGGAACCGTATAAGACGCGCCCGCATCTTTGTAGTACTTTTTGGTTATCTTAACAGCGTATTCACCAACAGGCACATCATCAAGAGCTACCTTTCCGCTAGTGTCGGTTTTTGCACTAAAAGTCCCCATCTCAACCGTTGCCTGGCTGACCGGTTTTTTTGTTATGCTATCTATAACCACAAGATTAGCATCGCGCTTGATAAATTTGCCTAAGATACCGTAGCGGGTCGCGGGTATGGCAAATAACACTCCCGCAATAATAAGAATTCCGAGGATGACGACGATTACTTTTCCTTTTTTAGTACGAAGAAATCGCTTGAACCAGTTTTCCTTTTTAGGAAAAATAACAGCTGGAGCAGGTTGACCTTCAGGAGCAGGCAGCTCAGATTGCGAGAGCTTTTCTTCGGCAGGCTTAGACGTCTCAAAAGAAGCCGTGTTCGTATCGACAGCGGTATCTTCCTTATCGATGTCACCAAGGTTAATATCGTTAAGGTCGTTGTCGTTCACCGGTTCTTGGTTTTTGTCGTCATTCATTTTTATGCCCCTAATTACTACTCTGAATCATAAGCTGTTTATAAGATTATGACAAGAGGAGAATTCTCTATTTTTTGTGTCCTAGAGCTTGATTGATGCGGGTCGATGAATCCGCTTTTTGATCCCCACCAACACCAAACACCATTGCTATACCCAACTGTTCACACATTGCCGCTTCAAGACCGGGCAGCGCGTTTGGATCAACTCTGTCGCCGCCATTGGCAAAGATAATTTCATCATTGGGGTATTGCTTTGCTATTTTTTCAAGTGTTTTGGTAACAGGTGGATCCTGATCGATAGCTAGCACTACTTCATCAACATCGCGCAGAGCCGCCATAAGTCGCATGCGATTTTGCTCCGGCAAAATAATCTTGTCTTTTTTAATCACTTGCTGCACATCGTTGTTGACGATGACAATTAGTTTGTCCCCTAGTTTCCTCGCCGCTTCAATCATGTCCAAGTGTCCGCCGTGAAGTGGGTTAAAAAAGCCGCTCACAATCGCTATCTTCATAGGTCCTCCTGTATTGTCGTAGAATCTTCATTATATCATGTGGTGACTTTACTTCTCCCTCTTCTAAGCTAGTTGTATTAATCACAATTATCTTCTCTTCCGAATAATACAACGGCTTGGGGTAGAAATATCGTATACAATAAGATCATGAACAAAAAAAAGATGCTCGTTACAGGTGGCGCAGGGTTCATTGGCGGAAACTTTGTCCACTTCACACTTAAAAACCGTCCCGAATACGAAATTACCGTTATAGATAAACTTACCTACGCAGGAAATCCCGATACCTTGAACAGTGTGCTCGATAAAATCGACTTCGTAACCGGCGATATTTGCGACCGTGAGCTCATGGATCGACTCGTATCTGAGACGGATATCGTGGTGCATTTCGCCGCAGAGAGCCATAACGACAACTCGCTTCGTGATCCATGGCCATTTATTCATAGCAACCTTATTGGTACCGCAACTATTCTTGAGGCTATCCGTAAACACGGTAAAAAACTTCATCACATTTCAACCGATGAAGTGTATGGTGACCTCGAGCTGGATGATCCTAAAAAATTCACACCGGAAACGCCCTACAACGCCAGTAGCCCTTATTCTTCAACCAAGGCCGGCTCAGATCTTTTGGTAAAAGCCTGGGTACGTTCGTTCGGCATTCATGCAACCATCTCAAACTGTTCGAACAACTACGGTCCTTATCAGCACATCGAAAAGTTCATTCCACGCCAAATCACCAACATCCTTAGCGGCATCTCGCCAAAACTCTACGGAACCGGAGAAAACGTTCGCGATTGGATTCATGTAGATGATCACAACAGTGCAGTTCACACCATCATCGATAAGGGTCGAAGCGGCGAAGTATATCTTATCGGCGCAAATGGCGAAGAGAACAACAAATACGTTCTTGAAACAATTCTCGAACTCATGGGCAAAGACAAAAATGCCTACGAGCATGTAAACGATCGCCCAGGCCACGATTTGCGTTATGCCATCGATGCCAGCAAGCTTCGCGATGAACTCGGCTGGGAGCCAAGATACACCAATCTCCGCGAAGGTCTCCAAGCAACCATCGACTGGTACAAGACAAACGAAGAATGGTGGAAAAACGAAAAAGCCAAGGTAGAAGCAGCCTACGCCGAGAAGGGGCAATAGTCTGAAAAGCTGGCAGACCAAATCATCTAAGATAGTGTATGAGAACCCTTGGATGCGCGTGTATGAAGATCGGGTGACGATGCCAAGCGGCAAGGATGGTATCTATGGCTTCGTGGAGTCAACAAGTGATAGTATGTACATTGTACCTGTTGATTCTGAGGGTAACTCGTATCTTGTCAAACAAGAACATTACACAACTCGTGAAATGGCCTGGCAGTGTCCGGCAGGAAGAACGGACGGAGAAGATCCTGTCATTGCAGCACAACGCGAGCTCCTAGAAGAAGCCGGCTTGAAAGCCAGATCTATTACCATTCTTTCAAGCCCACGCGTCGCTATGGGGATGACGACATTTCGCGGTACGATTTGCCTTGCAAGAGACCTGGAACCAGACACCAACCTGCTCGACAAAGAAGAAGGCATTATGGAAGTTAAAAAGCTTCCTCTCGCCTCAATAAAGAAGATGATTCTAGACGGTGAAATTAACAATACAGAGAGTATTGCCGCTTACCTCCTTGAAATTGCTTATCTTGAAAAAGAAGCTTAAGGCTCAAGCAAGAGAGGTGGTCGACGGTGGCGATCCACACTTGAGAGAACATCGATAACACTTGTAAGAAACTCAGCATGAGTACCCACAAGGCCCCCGCCCGGTGGGTTGGCGAGTACATTTCGGATTTCAAAAAACTGTGTATTTTCCGGTAACCGCTTGCCTGGTTTTTGCTCGGCGAGCATTAGTTCGCGAACCGTTACTTCTTTGCCGCGATCACCACCGCGTAGTACAGGCGGCAAAATATATGGCTCACCGACAACTTCGAGTGCATCGCCAAGTTCTGCCTTAAATAACCTGTTTCGCATGACACTAAAGTCTTCAAAATTCTCAGGATATTCATCACTCGAGAGCATTACCGTGCCGGGAACGTGCCATTGCCCTTCCCACCAGTCTTGATTGCCGTTTTCACTTTTGCGCTGCTTCATCAGGATATCAACGCTTCGTTCTTGTTCGTTAGGACGAATAATGGCGGCTTCGTATGTTGGCAGTACAGCAATGCGCGCCATCTGGGTAAATAGCTCGAATGGCTGTCTGCCTGGCTCACGCTCCTCGAGGCCTTTGACAGTAAGCGAAAGCCGGGTGGCGGTATCTGCCGTATCAAAAAGGTGTTTTGCTATTCTTTCACGATCTTCAGGCGCCAGCTCAGCAAGCTCCGCCTCGATCATCGCAACGCGGTCGTAGTCATAATGTGTCATAATGTCCTATTTAAACATACTCTTTCATTATTGGCAATTTATGACGAGAATTGATAGCTTTGTTATACTGATAGAGATATGTCAGATCCGATGCATTTAGAATTCAGCAAAACACTTAAAAAACACGAAACTTCTATTCCCGGGCTAGTCATCTTTGATCTCAGCATTCTAGGAGACAACCGAGGATGGTTTAAAGAAAACTGGCAACGCGAGAAAATGCTTGCCATAGGACTCCCCGATTTCGGACCGATTCAAAATAATTTCTCATTCAATGGCAAGCGTGGCACCATGCGTGGCATTCATGCTGAACCCTGGGATAAGTTCATTTCTGTTGGAAGCGGCAGTTTTTTTGGTGCATGGGTCGATATCCGCGAAAACAGCCCTACTTTTGGCCAGGTTTTCACCACGGAAATCGATGCCAGTAAAGCTATTTTCGTTCCTGCTGGTGTTGCAAATTCTTATCTTACACTAGAGGACAATACAGTCTATTCATACCTCGTAAACGATCACTGGCACCCTGACGCTTCATATAGTTTTGTTAATGCGACCGACCCCTCGCTTGGTATCAAGTGGCCAATCGCTCCCGAAGAATGGGAAATGTCGGAAAAAGATAAGAATCATCCGTTCCTTAAAGATGTCCAGCCAGTTAAACCAAAGAAAATTCTTGTTACCGGTGCAAACGGGCAACTTGGCAAAGCGCTTCGAAAAGAATTCCCCGAGGCCGAGTTTGTTGGTCGCGAAGAGCTCGATATAACCAGCAGCCGCCTCGATACGCTTCGGCGCTGGCGCGACTACAGCACTATTATTAATGCCGCCGCGTACACGGCAGTTGATGAAGCCGAAACAAACAATGGTCGAAAAGCCGCGTGGAAAACCAATGCCGAAGCGGTCGCAAATCTTAGCCGCATCGCATCAGAGAATACCCTCACACTTGTGCATGTATCGTCCGACTACGTTTTTGACGGGACCAACAGCGTGCACGATGAAGACGAGGCACTCTCACCTCTTGGTGTATACGGGCAATCCAAGGCAGCAGGTGATATTGCCGCAAGCACAACTCCCAGGCATTACATTATTCGTACCACTTGGGTCATTGGTGAAGGAAAAAACTTTATCCAGATTATGAAATCTCTGGCTGAACGAGACATCAAGCCGAGTGTGGTGAGCGATCAGATAGGGCGGCTTACTTTCACCGAAGACCTTGCAAGCGGTATCAAACATCTCCTCGTTACACAGAGTCCTTACGGCACATATAATCTTTCAAATGAAGGAGATGCCTCAAGCTGGGCGGATATCGCCAAGATCGTATTTGAACACTCCGGCAAACAAGAAACTGATGTCACCCCTGTTAGCACGGAAGAGTACTTCAAAGATAAGCCTACGGCTGCGCCCCGCCCCTTACAAAGCATGCTCAATCTTGCTAAAATAAAGGCTCAAGGTTTTACGCCGAGAGATTGGCGCCAAGCTCTCACATTGTATTTAGAAGACAACTAGTCTTAAGCGAGGAGGACTACATGAAGGGTATTATTCTAGCGGGTGGCTCAGGAACACGTTTGTGGCCTATTACAAAAGGAATCAGCAAACAACTGATGCCGATCTATGACAAACCAATGGTATATTATCCGCTTACAACCCTCATGCTTGCGGGTATTCGCGATATTCTTATCATTACAACACCCGAAGATCAGAAGTCTTTCCAAAACCTGCTTGGCGACGGTTCACAGTGGGGTATCAAACTCTCTTACGAAGTTCAACCTTCACCCGATGGCCTGGCTCAAGCCTTTATTATTGGCGAGGAGTTCATTGGTGACGATAAAGTCGCGCTGGTGCTTGGCGACAATATTTTCCATGGCTCCGATCTTGGCAAATCGCTCAAAAACTGCATGGATCCAGAAGGCGGCAACGTATTCGCTTACCGCGTCTCCGATCCTGAGCGCTACGGCGTCGTTGAGTTTGACGAAAACAACGTAGCGGTTTCTATTGAAGAAAAACCAAAAGCGCCTAAGTCCGATTTTGCCGTAGTCGGCCTCTACTTTTACGATAATGACGTCATTGAAATCGCCAAGAACGTACAACCAAGTGATCGTGGCGAACTTGAAATTACTGCCGTCAACGAAGAATATCTTCGCCGGGGCAAATTGACGGTCACCACGCTTGATCGTGGCGATGCATGGCTCGATACGGGTACTATCGACTCAATGACCGATGCTGCTGATTATATTCGTGCTATTCAGCGCCGCACCGGCCTCATTATTGGCAGCCCCGAAGAAGTTGCTTTTAAAGAAGGTTACATCAACGCTGATCAATTGCTTGAACAAGCTCAGCCACTCAAAAAATCTGGTTATGGTGATTACCTTCTTTCTCTCGTTGATTGCCTTTCATGATAAAATAATAGCAATTACCTATGGAAAATGAAAAAACTGCCAATAAGCAATTTATTGCTTTTGTAAAACGCCACGCCAGCCTCATGCGTTTTGTATTCACCGGCGGCCTTAACACGCTCATCGATTTTACTCTCTTTGCGCTTATCGCAAATATTATCGGCGTCAATCCTATTCTCGCCAGTATCATCTCAACCGGGCTGACATTGATTTTTAGCTACTTCATGAACCATTACTTTGTCTTTCGTTCGCAGCGAAAGCGGCGCCAAACCGCGCTCCAGTTTCTCCTCGTTACATTATTTAATGTATGGGTGATCCAATCTGGAATCATCTTTATTGTCCTGCACACCTTCGGGTTCGTTCAATTCTTTCAAGAACACGAATGGACCTTCAATATGTTTGCCAAACTCTGTGGAGTAGCTGTTTCAATGGTGTTTAATTATGTCGGATATAAAATGATTTTTAACGAGAAAAGTAATGATTCAGAACAAAAAGATTAGCCTTGTCCTTCCCTGCCGCAATGAAAGCTCACACCTTCATGAAGTTATTGAACGTGTACCGAGTTACGTGGACGAAATTCTCATCGTCAGCAATAAATCCACAGACGACACCGTAAAAGTAGCCAAAAAACTTGCTAAAAAGGATAAACGTATCGTCGTCATTGAAGACAATCGCACAATAAACGGTATTGGCTACGGCTTTGCACACATGAGCGGAATTCAAGCAGCTAGTGGGGATCTTATTTTGGGCGCAGACGGCGATGCTACTTATCCAATTCATGATATTAAAAAGATCGCCACTTTTTTGTTAAAAAATAATTACGACTTTATGTCTTGTAATCGTTACCCACTCCAAGAAGGAGTAAAGATTCCTTTTAAACTGCGATTCGGCGTCGGACTTCTTAACTGGGAGATCCGCATCCTGTATGGTATTCCGATAAAGGACGCGCTTTCTGGTATGTGGATCTTTAAAAAAGAGGTACGCGATGCCCTTAACCTCTCAATGGGGGACTGGAATTTGAGCCCGCAGATCAAAATTAACGCAGCTCGTCACAAAAATATCAAATTTACCGAATTCAGCATCAGCCAGGACCAGCGCCTCGGAGAAACTAAGCAAAATTATCTTAAAACCGGTATTAGCCATGCTTTTTGGATCTTGGGTAATCGCTTTAAGAGAAATACTCTCGTAAATGACGGAGAATAGGATGCCAAAAAAAGAAAAAAATACTGCTGAAATAAAAATATCCGGACTTCAGCTTATGCTCGTACTTGCTGTTGTCATCGGCTCTATCTTTGTGCCAGTCCTGGGAGTAATTGGCTTAATCTTACTTGTGACCCTTCTTGTTGGGTATACGAAAAAATTTACCCTCATTGAATCGGTCGGCTTGGCGACGATGTTATTTTTTGCCTCAACTATCGTATTTTATTCGCTAGTTACGCTACTTCACGCCCACTTTTCGCTTGAATACGCGCCATCGGTTTTTCTTACACTAAGCATCCTCGGTCTTCGATTCAAGTATAAAGATGCCTTGCCAATGCCGACTTGGACTGTGCGCAAAAAAAGCGACTTCATCGCACTGGCAGTTACTACAGCAACTTTTGTACTGCTACTGGTCCCTATCTTCGGGCAAAAGCCGTCCTATATTGCGCAATTTCTTTCATATGGTGAAGATAACGCCTCGCACTATGCATTGAGTCGCTATATTAGCCACAACGGCAGCTTCACCTATAATCAAACCGCCGAAGAAGCTGGAGTGGTCTACAGTCTTGAGATATACCCTCAAGGATTTCATGTTAATGCGAGCCTATTCGCTTCGCTCATAAAACCGTTCCATCTCTCCGAAGGAAATTTCATTCGATTTTATACTGTATTCATATCTTTACTTTATGCATTGTTTGTCTTTTGGCTCATAAAGCTTTGCACGTACGCTATCGAAAAAATTTCTTGGATTATCGCAATTAGCGCATTGCCAGCGCTTGCGCTTTTGGGAGGGCTTAGTTTTTTCCTTCTCATGCTTGATCGAGGATTTCAACCACAAGTATTTGCATTCGCCTTTCTTCTTGCCATCACATTTACTTTCATGGTCTTTCATCAAGATAAGCAACGCGTCAAACAGATGATCTTCATTATTCTATTGCTATCAGTAGGGATTTCAGCCAGTTGGTGGTTTTTGCTCTTTATTGTTTTCTTACTAGGTCTTTTTTATCTTTTGAGAAATCGAGTCTTTTACGCTCTTTTAAAGAACGGCAAATTTCTTATAAGCCTTCTCCTTCCTCTTATAGGGGTAGTATATCCTATCCTGGTTAATATCATCCTGTCTAAAAAACATGATCCACTAAGCGAAGCCGGGGGCGTCGACCCACTGCCTGTTGATTTTCTTATCTGGGTTGCAGCAGCCAGTCTCGTATTACCGCTTATCATTCGGCTAAAAGATAAAGCGTTGGCTTATCTTTATATAGCCTTGGGCGGAAGTGTTGCTTTAGCAGCCATAATAGGCACATACCATCTTGCACGCGTCGGTCACCTTGAGTATTATTTTTACAAAGTAATTTACGCCATCTTAGCCTTTCTCATTATCATTGCGAGTATAGGTGTACTCCTTCTTGCCGATAAATTATTCCGTGCGCTCCCCAAGTATATTCGACTTATCATTCCAACGGTATTTATAGGAGGAGTGGTTGTTATCGCTCTCGTCTCAAACCTTGTTTTTCTAAAGGTCTATATCAACAATTGGTTTCCAAATGCCGTCGAAGTGGCCGATACACCGATTCTCTTCACTGATAAAACCGATTCTTACAAGGATATTATGTTCGTTGGCGATTGCACGCCGGCAAGTGACTACTTAAGCAATCGTTGGTCGGGAGCACGACTTCTTTCGGAGTCTGCCGATCGCAGCAAAGTAAATACTGCTATATTCAAGGGAGACTGGGAGAAAATAAATACCTATCTCGGCAACTATGTCATGCACCATAGTGATATACTGATTTCGATCGATCGACGCTGCGAAAACAAACTTCCTGTACTTAATGATTTGAAAAACCGTCCCGGCATCACCCTTGTTTACACACATTAAAAAGTTAATTGCATTATTGTAAAGCAGGTGTATTATTGTTATGCTTTTATTATAAGGACCCCAACAAAAATGAAAATTGCTTCACGTAAAAATACAAAAAAATACTTTATCGCCGCGGGGATCATTATTGTTCTCGTTGTAGCCGGCCTCGCAACCTATGTATTAGCCTTTAAGGGCACTCTGTTTGGTTGGCCTCACCAAAATACAAGCGACAATTCCACCAGCTACAGCAAACCAAGCGAAGAGCAGATCAAAGCAGGAAACGACACAAAAAAAGATACTGTCGATAGCGAGTCGAAACCCTCAAGTGGCTCGAATACAGACCACCCTACTAGCCCCGATACTCCTAGCCAATCAGGAAGCAAGACAACCGTCTCTATGACCATAACGGCAGCCAACCAAAACGGTTCGGTGTTTCAGCTTCGCTCGTTCATATCTACCATTACCAACAGTGGCACCTGTACTCTCACTCTTACTCAAGGGTCGAGAAGTGTTACAAAAACTGCTGGTGTTCAGGCGGCCGCAAGTACCTCGGCCTGTAAAGGATTTGATGTTCCCGTGAGCGAACTGGGAGCAGGAGTTTGGCAAGCCTCCCTTCACTTTGAAAATGAAAGCGTAACCGCAGATGCCTCGCAGAAGATAACGGTAAACTAATGCAAACAGCAGTAAATACATACAAAAAAATTAACCCGTTCCTCTATCTCGGTGCGTTTATTATTCTTAATATTTTAACGGTAGCAGCACTGGTCTTCTTTACCCAAAAACCAGCCGAAGCGGCTTCGGCCGCTGGTTTCAACGCAGGTAACATTATTGATGATCTTGTTTTTACCAACAGAAATACTATGAATCCAGATCAAATACAGGTGTTTTTGAACAGCAAAGTACCGACTTGTGACACTTGGGGCACACAACCATCCGAATTTGGCGGCGGAACACGCGCTCAGTGGGGCAGCGCTCGCGGTCTACCCCCTCCTTACACATGTATAAAAGACTACTACGAAGGTGGCTATAGCGCGGCTCAAATCATCTATAATACCGCTCAAGAATTCAGTATTAATCCTCAGGTTTTGATCGTCCTTCTTCAGAAAGAACAAGCTCTTATTACGGACACCTGGCCAACTTCAACCCAATACCGATCTGCTACTGGTTATGGATGCCCTGATAGCACCCCCGGTGTTTGTAACAGTAGTTACTATGGGTTTACCAACCAGGTACGCTGGGCAGCACGAATGTTCCGAGCAATCTTTAACAATAGCCCTACCTGGTATACACCATACGTACTTGGCAATAACTATATTCAATATAATCCGAACTCGAGTTGCGGGGGTAGCGTCGTCAATATTGAAAATCGCGCCACACAATCGCTTTATAACTACACTCCTTACCAGCCCAACCAAGCAGCTCTTAATGCTGGGTATGGTACCGCACCTTGTGGCGCATACGGTAACCGTAATTTCTACCTCTATTTCATAGATTGGTTCGGTACTGTCCGCGCCAATGATACAATGAGCGCCCACCCCGACGGAACGGTAGTCGCAATAGATGATAGCGCCTATTTCCTTCAAGGCGGCACACGCCATCTCATAACTAACGGACCGGTATTTGAAAGTGCTGGATTTAAATGGCGGGACGTTAAGCCTGGCACAACTGGTGATCGTAATCTCCCTATATCATGGCAGCTTAACTTTATTCAGCCAGGCATGCTTTACACTGGTGATCCTTCCGGTGTGTATGTTACCGCTTTTGAAAACGGCCTTTGGGTGAAGAAACTTGTTACCTACGACGCCTTCACGAAGCTTGGCTACAGGTGGGATCAAGTAAAAGCTATCAATTCTAATTTTATGCTTAAAGATGCTTCCTCAACGCCGCTCACCGCCGACAGACATCCCGACGGAACACTTATTAATGATAGCGGAAGCGTCTATTACCTTGATCACTCCACTCGCCGCTACGTTAATAGGTTTGTCTTCGAATCACAGCGCTGGGATTGGAGCAATGTCATGCCTGCCACTCCGGGTGATAAGCAACTGACACGAGGAGCGGATATGCTACTGAAGGAAGGATCTATCATTAGCGACAGCACCAACCTGTATGTCGTACAACTGCCTAGTTCCGGCTCTGAAATAAAGCGCCCAATTGGCCCATGGTCCTGCTATAACTCGGCTTTTCGCTACACTACCGGCGATATCGTCTATATGACACTCGACATGATTCCGGCCGCCACAGGTGCTAATGTCACCTGCCAATAGCGATCAAGATTATGCTATAATAATCTTCGAACATGCGAAAGAAAATTCTTGTTATATCCCACGATAAAGTAGGCCCTTCGATGGCCGGCCCTGGTATCCGCTATCACCAAATAGCAACTAACCTTTCTAAAAAACATGATGTCACGCTGGCTGTTTTCAATCCAAGCTACATAGAAAACATTGGCAAAACCAGCTACAAGGCGATCGATATTCATGTCCAAAAATTTCAGGAAGAATTTGCCAAATACGACGCTATTATTGCTCTATGGCTCAGCGACGAAATGATCGAGTTTGCCAAGGCAAATAATGTTGTGCTTATCTTTGACCTATACGCACCTGTGCCAGTAGAAGATCTTGTACAGCGAGTCTTTGGTAAGCGCATCGGACCCGAGTCTGACTACGACTACACTCAAATGCTTCGCAACTACCAGCATTTCATTCGAAATGGTGATTACCTGCTCACCTCCAATGAACAGCAGCGCGACTTTTGGATGGGGTATGCATTCTCGGCAGGCAAAACAACGCCAACCCAGCAAAGCAAGCGACCAATTGACAGCTATCTTGGCATCTGTCCGATGGGAATTGATCTTTCTCAGCTGGATGTTCCCTACAAACCTCTCGCCGAAGAGCGCATAAAAGGTTTGAAAAAAGACGATTATCTCATTCTTTGGACGGGTGGTATATGGGATTGGTTTGACGCGGTCACCCCGATCAAAGCGATCAATCATGTTGTGAAATCCGGTAAAAAGAATGTGAAGCTTGTCTTCTTGGGTACGAAACACCCGAACGATGATGTTCCCGCAATGGAAGAAACGGAAGTTGCCAGAAAACTAGCTAAGAAGCTTGGTCTTATTGATAAGCACGTTTTCTTCTTAAACGGCTGGCTTCCCTACGATGACCGTATTCACTACTTCGAACGTGCTGATGCGGCTATTTATGCACATAAACCATCAATCGAGTCACGCTTCTCACACCGCACACGCGTTCTCGACCACATTCTTACCGGTCTTCCTACTATTGCGACAAAAGGCGATTATTTCTCAGACTACATCGATGCTCACGAGCTAGGTATTTCCGTAGAGCCTTTTGATGATAAGGCTATGGGCGAGGCAATTGGCGCACTGATGAGCAGTCCTAAACTGCAAAAAAAGATTGAGGCAAACGTTAAAAAGAGCCAACCGGAGTTCACCTGGGATTACACATTAAAACCCCTGAACGCTTTCATCGAAAGTAACTTCTTCGCACCTAGCCCACGTGAGACTCGCGTTACCACAAGCAGCTCAGAGGCTGTTATGAGCTCGAAAGCCGTTCGCTCAATGAAGCGCCTCGTACCAAAAAAAGCTAAAAATATTATTAAGCGTATAATCACAAAGTAGGCATTTACTATCCATGGCCGCAACCAATACACCTCTTGTCAGCATCATTATTCTCAACTGGAATCGTATCAACGACACGCTCGCCTGCCTTGAGTCGGTCCGAAAGCAGACATATAAAAACTACGAGATCATCGTTGTCGACAATGGCTCTGTGGATGATTCAAAAAAAATCCTCAAAGATATCAGGGATATCGTGCTCGTTGATAACCCAAAAAACCGAGGCTTTACGGGCGGTCATATCGACGGACTAAAACACGCCAAGGGTGAGTTTATCTTCGTACTCAATAACGATGCCGTCGTCGACAAAGAGTACGTCAAGAACGCCATAACCGTTCTTCAAAAAGACAAGAAGATCGCCATCGTAGGCGGTCGCTCCTACCGTTGGAACGATGATATGCCGATGAGCGAAGAGAATCCTTTTTATGCGTTTCAAACAATCAATCGTTTCACTATGGAGGGCATTTTTGCCACTTCCGATTTAGGGTTCGAGCACGAAGTAAACTGGGTATCCGGCTCAGCGATGGTCATCCGTAAAAGCGCGCTCAAGAAAAGTGGCTACTTCTACGATCCTATGTTTGCCTACTATGAAGAGAGTGATCTCTTTGCCCGTATTCAGGCTTGCGGCTATTCAATTGTTTATAGCCCAAACCTAAAGATATGGCATAAGGATGGCGCCAGTTCTTCAAGCCTTTTTCAGCTTACGTCATTATTTAAAAACCGCTTCGTCTTTGCCGCCCGCAACCTCAGCGGAAAAGACTTTGCTCACTTTTTAAAAGCGTACATAACTCTTGCGGCACGCGGCAGCTATCACCACATAGCCAAGCGCTCCAAAACACCCGATGATATCGTCTTCAATCAAGCACTCGCCAGCGCTTTTACCCATACGATGCGAACATGGCCTAAATGGGTTCTGAGTCGACGGGAAGTAAAAAAGCAAAATGAAAGCGGCCATAATCTCAGCCACCATCTTAAAATAGAGCAAACTGCAATTTCTTTTATCGTATCGATCGATAGCTCGTGGAAAGATCTATCTAAACTCAAAAAATATATCGAGACAACGGCTTATCATCATTTCAATTCGGAGTTTATTCTTGTCGTTCCAGCAAGTGATCGTGTACGTGTTGAAAAGTTCCGCGAATCGCTTTCCTGCAAGAGCATCGTTAAGCTGGCTATCGACAAAAAACAGGCTACAACCAGCCCGCTTAATATAGGATGGTTAAGCGCCTCTAAACAGTACGTTTGGTTTATCGATAAAACGCACTTGCCTTCTTCGTCTGTTATTACCGATGCCGCTCTGCACGTTCCAGATAGTCATTTGGCACTTTACATAGAAGCATCCATGGCGCGCAAGCACCAGCCCGTGAGTATGTCGCGCATCGCCTGTATTTCTCGTTCACTTCTCGCACTTCACGGAGGAGTTAAAGATAATGACATACAGGAGAGCCTTGCTACCATCTATCAATTGGCTGCTAATCTCGATGATGTAAAAGTATACCGACAACCGATTGCCACCATATCGAAGACATATTCACTTACTGCTGCTCGGTTAGCGACATTAAAAGAAACGCTCCATGGCTATAAAGACGAAGGTAAGAAGAAGACCCGCTATGCCAAACTTTTAGAGCGCTACTACCGTCTTTATCAGCTTAATAACTTCCTCATTTGGTTTTTCCTCTTCGATTATTCTCCACGCCACAAGGCAGCGCGTATCTATAACAGCCTCGCTTCGGTTATTAGCCTCAACCGCAAGCGACTCGCGCTCGAACTGAAGCATATGTCGAACGAGGTGGTAAAAAGCCGCCACAGTGGGTTTGACAAAGAAAAACGAGAAGAGGAAATCACTCAGAAAATTGATATCGCACTTGAAAAAAACAATTGGCGACAAACTCCGGTGTTTATCATTTGCCGCGATCGCGTCAGCGAGCTCAAGCAGCTCACCGCATGGCTTAAAGCTCACAAAATGCACAACGTCATACTGGTAGATAACGACTCTGCCTATCCTCCTCTCATGGAATTTCTTGAAAATACCCCCTATCAGGTTATTCGTACGGGGAAAAACATCGGACATACCGTTATGTGGCACGAAGGAATTGCAAAGACGCTTTTTCCGGGCCAATTTTACATTGTTTCCGACCCTGATGTCGTTCCGGACGAAAAATGCCCAAGCGACGCTATCGCCTATTTCTACACGCTCCACAAAAAATACATTGACTACCAAAAAGTTGGATTCGGACTTCAAATCGATGACCTTCCCAACCATTACAAACTAAAAAGTTATGTTACGGAATGGGAAGAGCAGTTTTGGAAAAACGAACTTGAACCAAATGTATACGAAGCCGGTATCGACACGACCTTCGCGCTCTATAAACCATACACAGATTATTACACACTCCATCCGAGCATTCGCACAGGACGGCCCTATACCGCCAAACACCTTGCCTGGTACGTAAACAGCTCGCTTATCGACCCTGAAGAGGCCTTTTACCGCATGCGCGCCAGCCAGGACATTACCTCTTGGAATACAGATGAGATTCTTGAACGCTATAAAGAGGAACTTAAAAAATAATTTACAGCCTACGCTTCAAAGCGTTTCTCAACTTCCATAATTTAGAATCTTTGATAGTGGCAAGCTCCAAGTCGCGGTGATATACAGTTTGTCTCTCTTGTTCAAGTGACCGCCCTAGTGATTCAACTTCACTCATAAGGTAGTCCTTCCTACTTTTTGTATCATCATAGCGCGTCAATACCCTTTTCATTGCTTCGCTCATGGTATCTGGAAATTTTGCAAGCGCGGTTGCAAGCAGCCTTGTGTTATATTTAGCGTCTGTATTTTTAAAGGCTACTAAGATCGTATCAATGTGATCGTACAGAGTATCGGCATACTTTTTCTTATCACCGAATAGTTTGAGTAATTCAACGTACAAATCAAGATGCTGGATTCCGTACTTTTTCCAGATAAGGTCGACGTTTTTAAATGTCTCCCACCAGACGCCGCCAGACTGACGACGATAGGCTGACATCACATCGTTTATGTATCCGATTTTACCATCCTGTGCATGGTAAAGATGCATATACCAATCGCTGGGAATAATTCGAGAAGGAATGCCTTTGTAGCTCTTACGCCGGTACATGACTGAATTTGATTGGATGAAATTCCTGCGCAGTAGAGCTTCCAACGTGAATACTTTAGAGTCGTTGACATCAGGAAAGACACTGTCCGGCTCCTCATGTTTTTCAAAAAACACTCTGACTGGATGAAAACATAAAGTGTACTCTTTATGTTTTTCTAAGAAATCCACTTGTTTTTGCAACTTCAACTCATCGGTCCAAAAATCATCACCTTCACAAAACGCGATATACTTTCCTTTAGCGCTGCGGAAAAGGTCGTTAATAAAATCGTAATCGCCGCTGGAATATTGATTTTCGGCTTCGTATACTGGTTTTATAATACGCGGATGCTTTGCGGCATACTCTTTTAGTATCTCAGTTGTGCCGTCAGTTGAAGCGTCATCATGAATGAGCACCTCTATAGAAAAGTCAGTCTTTTGCATCAAGAAACTGTCAAGTGTTTGCCGTATGTATTTTTGCTGGTTAAAGGTAATACATACAATACTGACTGTTGGCTTCATCGTGCTCTTATTCTATCACACAAATCTGCTAATTTATCCAGCGAGGCTAAGCTTCATCCGCGTGAAGCCTTCTTCCTCACCCGTTTTTATAAAGCCAAGGCTTTCATATAAGTGGAAGGCCGCCACGTTGGCGGGTTTAACGCCTAGAATAATCGTTTTCAGGCCTAGCTTTTCGCGGCCATAGTCTATTATCAACTCCGATGCTTTACGCGCAATACCTTTGCCCCAATACGCTTTATTACCGATAAATATATGATACTCGCCCGTCTCTTTTGTAAGCCCTGTAAGGTAAATATTACCAACATAGTCATCGTCTGCCATAATCGCAAAACGCGCGCTAGTAGGATCTTTTATGACCGCACGTATCCATTTCAGCTCGTCTTCGATAGTAATCTCGTGGTCAGCTTTAAATGTCGTGTACGTCCAGAGTTCCGGCATATTGCGCCATTTGACCGACGTACGAGCGTCTTCTTCTTTTAAAGGCCTGATCGTTACGTTCATATAAGTATCTCCGTTATTCTTTGCATATCTTTCTTGCTATATCGCTGATCAATCGGAAGCGGAATGATGTCGCGCGCCAATTGGTACTCCACCTCCCCTTCATTGCACCACTCAAAAACATTCGGCCAGTATGTAGGCACAAATACCTTTTGTTCTATAAGTCGTTGCCTCAGCCCCGTACTATCGCTGGGCTTAAATGGATATACCATCGGAACGAAATTTTGAGTATGATCAATAGTAAGCTCGTTTTTGTCACCAAGCATGGCATGAAGTAGGCCAAAGTTACGCAATCGTGCCTCTCGTATCTTTTCATAGTTCAGTGAGTCCAGGATCTTCTTTGTAAGATGCGACATGTGCTTTATAGGTTCTCCAACTAGGCTTTCATCGTTCTTTTTAAAGCTTTCGTAACCGGCTTCGGCACCCATATCTACACGCTTCAGAAGATGCTCCATTCGTTGGTATGATGTATCAAATTCTAACTTTTTATTTAGAATCTCTTCAGTCTTTAAATATGCGCCATCGGCCACTCCAACGAACTTTCGTGGACTATAAAAAACATCTTCTTTACCAGCGGACACATAATAAAATGCTTGGCTACAATCTACTATCAACTGTTCACCGAACTGCTTACTTAGTTTCTGAGTATACGTATCTTTTATACCAAAATAATTTGTATAAAGGACTAACTCATCGACCATAGGTTTTATTGTGTCAGCTATCTCGAGCTGATCATTAAGTGCGTAGTGTACATACTCTGTATTCGTTTTTTGAAAAGGTTCAAGCATGACATCACAAGTAAACTTTGGCATGTATACACGTCGTGGTTTTTTCACGCGGAGAATGTATTCAAAAGCATTTCTAGCACTGTTTAACTCGATTAAACCATCGTGATATGTGCTACCACCCATTCGCGTCTCGAGATCAAAGTACCCACCGATGGCCCTAGAGGAGTTCATATACATCAAGCATTTTATTTACTTTTTCGGGGGAATTGAACATCAAAACGTCCAAAATCGAGAGTCCAGGCTCAAATGGTTCACGCTTTTGATCGTATGCACTAAGCAGAGACTTATGGAATACAAGCTTAATACCCGCATCATCGTATTTTTTGCGATCAAAAAATTCCTGTCCACCAGGCGGATTCCAATATTCATCAATATCGCCAAGCGCCTTGCAAATATTTAGAGCCCATTCGTCAGGAGCGTTGGCAGGCTCAATGGACAAATCCATTTTTGAAAATACTTTTATATCGTGATTGATTCCTAAATAATCACAAATGGCTTCAAGGGAGGCTTTGTTTAGTTCCACAATCGTATCGTAATCATTCTCAAATAGCTCCTCAATCATACTGATTACATCTCTATAGTAGGGTGCTATTTTTTTATAGGGCTGCAACTGAGCACGTATTTTCGCTTTCCAATCTTCTTTATTATTTATGAGCACATCTTTGATCAGTGTGTCGCGCGCTTCTTTTACAATAGGTGCCTTGATATAAAGCCACCCCTCTCCCTGTTTCAAGATACGGTTCCGTTCGATCCATCCATGACGAATGAATTGCACCGTATCAAAAAGAATGAACTCATCAGTGTGTTTCAGCAGACTTATATATCCCAGGTAGGGGAAAAAGTATGGCTGCATTATAGCTATTTTTTTCATTCCAACTCCCTCGCATATTCACGCTTGTACACGGCTTTAAAAAACTTGAGCCTTCCACTGATCTGTTTCTCAATAGAAAAGAACTTGTGTGAAGCCGCCTGCCCTCTTTTGGAAAGTTCATAAAGCGTATCAGTATCATTATAGTATTTCATTATCTTATTAGCTATGCGTTTTGGACTTACCTTTATGATGACTATGTCTTTTCCGTCCGTAAAATGCTTATTCATGCCAAGCTCGTCGGAAACAAACATAGCTGTACCGCAGTATCCGGCATCAACGCCAAGCGGAAAACCGTCAAAGTTTCCTTCGTATAGCTTAAATGGCCTATTGGGCGACACCATTACATCCATTGAGGCATAAAACTCAGGAAAGAAATCTGCTTTTTGATATCCATAGAATACAATTCTCGACCCCAACTCAGATATATCGATATCGTTTTTATCAAAGTTGCCAATTATATGAAAACGAACATCCTTCGTCTGTTTGGCAATTATTTTTGCCGCTGCGATGAATGCATCATATCCCTTGTCTACTCCTTTATCAGTATACTTCGCCGCCACGAAACATATGTCAAATGTCTTTTTATCTTTCTTGTAGTATCGCTTTGGACGCACATCTTTAGGGTTGAACTGCACGAAGCCTCCATAGACATACCCAATGTCTTTAGCGTTGCAAAGCTTTTTCTTCACTAAGTAATTCTTGGTAATTTTTTGCGAAACGATGACGCCTCGAAAATAAGGGCTTCCGCATAGTTTTTGCAACATCGCATCAGAAGAGGAGTTATCAAGACCAAACGCACCACCCGGATAGAGGATAAAAACAAAAGGAATCCGATTTTTCTCGTAAAAAGGCAATAGCGTATACGTTTCTGCCAAGAAAAAAGAATACGCCAGCTTAAAACGATAGTTCATGTTTTTATCAAGATACCGAACGCGATCTTTGTTTTGAGGAAATAATTTCAAATACCCATTTTTGTTAGTCTCGTATGCTTTTTTATCAACGCCATATCCATGCGAAAACCATGCTTTATCATCTGGTTTCATGGGATGCATCGCATACGAGTTTACATTTTTTAATCGCTTGAAATACTCGTTAATTTCCGTATTGCGAAACCCCATAGGGATTTCTTGGGGAAATTGCGAGTCGATAACAACAAAGTCGTCGCGAATGGTTTTTCGCAGGAACCTAAATTTCATACGCATTATTAATGATACTACTCACTCTATGTACCGTCTCGTCTGCTAGATCGTGATAGAGCGGTAAGCAAAGGATACGGCTGGCAATATCTTCAGATACTGGACAGCCGTGTTCAGAATTAACGTACGAGAGCTTATTAAGTGAGGGATAAAAGTAGCGACGAGGAAAAATATTTTCCTTATTTAAATCGCCGACTATCTTGTGAAGTTGCTCCTCGCTATCGACGATAACCGGATAATAGGCGTAATTATGCTGTGTTTCTTTTTGAACTTCGATTTTTTTGATCTCTTTTCGAAGCAATTTATGATAAAGTTCGTGAATACTCTTTCTTTTGTGGATGATCTCGTCAATATACTTCAAGTTACAGAGACCCATAGCCGCGTGAAATTCAGACGCTTTTGCATTGATACCGAGCATGTGGTGCGTATCACCTTCATGACCAAAGCGCTTCAGCAGCTCCACTTTATCACTCGTCGCTTTGTCGTGGGTGATGACGCATCCACCCTCTACTGTGTGAAACAACTTAGTGGAGTGGAAACTACCGGTTGCGATATCACCGTAACTTAGCAAAGCCTTTCCCTTATGAACGGCGCCAAAGGCATGCGCGCCATCATAAATAACCTTCAAGTCGTGTTTTTTGGCGATGGCGGCGATCTTATCAACATCGCAGGGTTGGCCAAAAACATGAACTGCTAAAATTGCACGGGTGCTGGGCGTAATCGCGGCCTCGATCTTATCAGCATCAATACATAGCGTATCTCTTCGGATATCAACATACACAGGCTTACAGCGCTCCCACATAATGGCTGATGTTGTAGCAACATAGGAAAACGGTGTGGTGATTATTTCTCCGTCTTCGATATCAAGCGCCTTCAATGCAAGTTGTAACGCGACCGTTCCATTGCTGACAAAGTGAAGCTCGGGGAGGCCAAGATAATCCCCTACCTTCTTTTCCAGCTCCCGAACAAGGGGGCCCTGATTAGTGAGCCAGCCTCGACTCCAGATACCCTCTAAGTGAGCCGCATATTCCTCCGCGGGCGGAAGAAACGTCTTCGTCACATTGATTTTTTCCTTATGCATACAACCCCCAAGGCTTCTTCCTCTCTAGAAGCCTTCATTTACCTGTCACTCTATTGTCCAGGTATTTTCTAGCCTAAAGGCACCACCCCTTGTTATATCGTCTCCCTTTATAACGAACTGATTCTTGCTTTTGGCAATTGCCATGAGTTCACGATTTCGCCACTTGAACATCGCCACATTGATACCATATGTTCCAGCATTAAGCATTCTTGTATCGAGCGTATATTCTATAGAGCTATCTGATGTAATGATCATGTCTTTAGGCGTGCTTATTTCTGCCACCGAGACGCCGTCCTTCATCAACGATATGCCGACATACATTTTTTCGGCGGCTGGATCTTTTGTTTTATAATCGACTTTCAGCGTGACGTTCTCTGGGTGCTGACTGACCTTTGACTTCACTTGGTAAAGTGCCGCTTGAGCATCTGCCTTCTTCTCATCATCCGTTTTTGGTACATCGATGTTTTCAGAGGCATAGATATCGGCGATTTCCGACGGCGTACCCTCGGCAATGATCTTGCCTTGCTTTACGTAGATAGCTTTAGAGCAGAACCGCTTCACCGCCCCCATGTCGTGCGACACAAAAATAACCGTCTTTTTCTGTGCCTTCAGCTCTTCAAAGTAATTGTAACACTTTTGCTGGAATGCAGCGTCACCCACCGCCAATACCTCATCAAGCAGAAGAATATCGCCACGAGCCCTGATCGCAATTGAGAATGCTAAGCGAACTTGCATTCCTGAAGAGTAATTCTTGAGTTTTTGATCCATGAAATCAACAAGTTCCGCAAACTCAACGATGTCATTGTACATCGCTTCCATTTCCTTGCGGCTAAACCCAAGAAGCGCCCCGTTCATAAAGATATTTTCTCGCCCTGTCAGTTCCGGGTTGAAACCGACTCCAAGCTCAATGAACGGCGTAAGGCTTCCGTGTACTTGCACCAGGCCTTTGTCGGGGGCGTAAATACCAGCAAGCAGCTTCAATAGTGTACTCTTTCCACTTCCGTTCCGACCGACGATTCCAAAGAAATCACCTTTATTAATCGTAAACGTCACATCGTCGAGTACGTGCTGAAGTTCGTATCCACGCGTACTATTAAAGATATTCACGATGCGTTGCTTGAGACCACTATGCTGCTCGTGCGGAAGCCTAAACGTTTTGTATAAATCTTTGACGATAACAGCTGGTTCGGTATCCATTACACATTCTCCGCAAAGTATTTCTGAGTTTTCTTGAAGTACCAGCTTGCAAATACGATTGCCAGCAGCACGATAATGTAAGGTATGGCGGCGATCCAAACATTGCCGATCAGACTATCTGTTGTAATCGATTGATGCGTAATAAGATTAAACCTTGCATCCTGGATGATTTGGGCGACCGGATTAAGCATGAGTAACTTTGCCGCAACCTCACTTTGAGTGATGACCATACTGATAGGATAAAGGATCGGCGTTGCATAAAACGCACCTTGCAAAAATACTTCCCATATATGGCTGATGTCACGATACTTTACGAACATCGCGCCAAGGAGGAAGGCAATCGCCAGGGAGAATACATAGAGTTCGAGAATATTAAGCGGCAGCCATAAAACAGACAGATGGAGATCGACACCATTTATAGCCACAAAGATAAAGACGACGACAAGGTTGAGAAGAAGATTGATAAGCGCAGAAATCGTACCTGATATAACGATGATGTACTTTGGAAAATTGATTTTGCGAATAAGATCCCCTCGCCCTACGATAGCCTGCATGCCTTGACTGGTCGCCTCGATAAAGAAACTCCACATTACGACACCCAAAAGCAAGTACACGGGATAATGTTCGACGTCCCCACCGAACTTTAAAAACTTCACAAATACAACATACAGGATTGCAAAAAGGAGCAACGGCTTAAGCAGCGACCAAAGGTAACCGAGTACCGATCCCTGGTATCGCAATTTAAAATCTGTCACAACGAGTTCGCGTAATAAAATACGGTTTCGACGGGAAATTATATTCGAGATTTTCATATTACCTGCAAAACATTATAAGATATATACAGCATTATGAATAGAGTTGCCGTTGTCGTATTGAATTATAAAGGGATTGAAGACACTATAAATTGCCTTAAATCTCTCGAGAAACAGACTTTTAAACACTTTAAAATCGTGGCTGTGGAAAACGGCTCCGGTGACACGTCTGTAGCTGAATTTAAAAAGCTGGAAGCCAAATACGGTCAGAAGCTACAAGCGCTCTACAACCAAGAAAATCTTGGATTTACCGGTGGCGTCAACACAGGCATCCGATGGGCGCTCGATCATGGGTTTGACGGCATCGCCCTATTTAATAACGATGCCATTGCCGAGCCGACCTGGCTTGAAGAGCTGGTAAAAGCACAAAAGATTAAAAAATCAGGCATTACGACCGGGCTTCTCCTTCACGAACACGGCGATACTATTGACAGCACAGGTGACTGGTATTCAACCTGGGGCCTCCCCTTTCCGCGTAATCGTGGTGACAACGCCAGCAATGCACCGGCAGCCGAATTCGTGTTTAGCGCGACGGGAGGCGGCAGTCTTTATACGGCAGAATTATTTAAAAATATCGGACTGTTCGACGATGTTTTGTTTGCGTATTACGAAGATGTTGATATCAGTTTTAGGGCGCAGCTTGCGGGTTACTCTGTGTGGTATACGCCCGCAGCTATCGCATACCACAAGCAGGGAGCAACTAGTAATCGTATGCCCAGCGGGTTCGCCGTACGTCAAACGTTCAAAAACTTACCGGTTGTTTTCATAAAAGATGTTCCGCGCCAATTATTGTTTTCAATCGGAGTCAGGTTTTATTTTGCCTATACGCTCATGCTAGGCAATGCCATAAAAAATGGCAATGGCAGCGCTGCACTAAGGGGTATGATCCAATCTATCGGCTTGATTCCCCATTCTTTTCGCGAAAGATGGCGTATCCAAAAAAACAAAAAAGTATCGGCTCTCCATATTAGGCAACTTTTATGGCCCGATCTTCCTCCTGATCAAACTGGCATCCGAAGGCTTCGCCGTTTTTTCACCGGAAAAGCATAACGAATGAAGTTACTTGAATACCAGGCCAAGCATATCCTTAAAAAACATGGTATTCCAATTCCTGAAGGCATCCTAGTGAGAAAGAATGAAGACCCTGCAATTCGTACGCCCGTCGTCCTGAAGTCGCAGGTTCCGGTAGGTGGCCGAGGCAAGGCGGGTGGCATTGTTATTGTTAAAGATACAACTGAGCTAAAAACCTCTATCGTGCGTTTATTTAACTTACAAATACAAGGTCACCTTCCCGTGGCAATCTTGGCCGAAGAACTCATTCCAATAAAGAAGGAGTTTTATCTCGCACTTCTTATCGATCGATCATCAGGTGAGATCCAGCTCTTGGCGCATAGCCAGGGTGGTATTGAGGTAGAAGGTAACGCTTCGCAAGATTTTCTTCACTCCTCGCTGTCTGACGATTTCCTTTCCGAGCGCGCTAAAAATCTTGCCGTGCTATTTAGCTACGACGAGCAACGTATCGCGACTCTTCTTAAAAACCTCTTTCAAGCATTTGTGGATTCTGATGCCACGCTACTTGAGATAAATCCACTCATCTTAAGCAAAAGCGGCCAACTTTTATGCGGTGATTGCAAAATAGAAATCGACGACGCATCACTATTCAGACACGCCGAATTGATGAGCCAGCCGCCACCTGATGCTAACTTTGTAAAACTGAACGAAAGAGGTTCGGTAGCAACCATCGCAAACGGCGCAGGCTTAGCTATGGCAACTGTCGATGCCGTTGCGGATTTTGGGATGACACCGGCTAATTTTCTCGACATAGGGGGCGGGGCAACAACGGCAAGCGTTCTCAGAGCCTTCTCGAAGATTATGGAGTTTCCCAACATCAAAGCGATTGTTATCAATATTTTCGCTGGTATCACTCGCTGCGATGAAATCGCCAAGGCTATCGTTGAGGCGCGAGCAAATGCACCAAATCTCCCTCCGCTTTTTATTCGTCTAGCTGGCACAAACTTCGAAGAAGCTGTTCAATTACTTGCCGAACATGAGATTCCTAGACTTGCTTCCCTTGAGGAATGCCTGCTTGCG
Source organism: Candidatus Saccharimonadales bacterium (assembly GCA_035697325.1). Classification (NCBI taxonomy): domain Bacteria; phylum Candidatus Saccharimonadota; class Candidatus Saccharimonadia; order Saccharimonadales (SeqCode); species Saccharimonadales bacterium (SeqCode). The sequence goes on along the minus strand of DASSDB010000002.1, from coordinate 161,963 downwards.
GCCAGGAAAGCAGTGCATGGATAGGCAACTTCTCGAAGGAAAAAACGTCATCATTCAGGGCATTACGGGTGCCCATGGTTCGTTTCATGCGGCAGCAATGCGTGCAAATGGTACTCACGTTATAGCAGGAACATCTCCAAATAAGGCCGGGCAATTTGTCGATGGCATACCCGTATACGAAACTATTGAGGATATACAAAAGGATTTCATGATCGACACCAGTGTCGTCTTCGTGCCCGCCGCTTTTGCTAAAGCAGCCATTATCGAAGCCATAAATGCCAAAATCCCCCTTATCATTTGTATCACCGAAGGAATTCCCATCCACGATATGCTCGACATTCTTAAAAAAGCTAAGCAAAATAATTGCACACTTATTGGGCCTAACTGTCCAGGCATTCTCATTCCAGGCGGAAATAAACTAGGTATTATACCAGCCCAACTTGGGCTTCCTGGCAGCGTTGGTATCGTGAGTCGTTCGGGCACATTAACCTACGAAGTTACCGCCGGCCTTACTGCGAGAAATACCGGTCAGCGTTATATTATCGGGATAGGAGGTGATCGAGTTCATGGTATAGGCTTCACGGAGTGCCTAGCGCTTTTTGAGGACGACCCGAGTGTCACATCAATTGTGTTAATCGGGGAAATCGGAGGGTCCAGTGAACACGAGGCAGCCGCATATATAAAGCAGCGCGTGACAAAACCTGTCTATGCGTATGTCGTTGGGCACCATGCCCCAAAAGATGTTCAGCTTGGTCATGCGGGTGCCATACTAAGCGACAGTAACGAGTCTGCCTCAGCCAAAACTGAGGCCCTAAGGCGCGCAGGAGCGAAGACCTTCACTAGCATAACAGAGCTGATCAAGAGCGTGGGGTGATATAATAGAGCTACTATGAGCAAGAAAAAGAAGATCAGCATCCTTATTCCCGCCTACAACGAAGAAGAGGTGTTGCGCCACCTTTACGAACGTCTCGTGAAACTTGCGGGGGAAACAGATGGTTATGATTTTGAATTTTTGTTCGTGAATGACGGCAGCCGGGATCGAACCTTGGAAATGATAAAAGCTTATAGCAACGACGATGCTCGCATTAGCTACGTCAATCTTTCTCGAAACTTCGGCAAAGAAGTCGCCATGATCGCTGGGCTTGATCATGTAACAGGTGATGCGACAGTTATCATTGATGCCGATCTTCAGGATCCGCCGGAGCTTATTCCGCAAATGATTACATACTGGGAAGAAGGTTATGATGATGTCTACGCCAAGCGCCGCAGCCGCGCTGGTGAATCATGGTTTAAGAAAATCACGTCGGAGATTTTTTATCGAGTGCTTCAAAAGTCAACCAATATCCCCATTCAGCGCGATACGGGTGATTTCCGCCTGCTTAGTAGACGATGTGTCGAAGCATTGAAAGAATTTCGTGAATCCGAGCGTTACACTAAAGGAATGTTCAGCTGGATTGGCTACAAAAAGAAAGAGCTTCTCTACGACCGCGATCCTCGCGCAGCTGGAGAAACAAAATGGAATTATATAAAACTTACCAACTTTGCCATCGATGGCATTACTTCATTTACGACCGCGCCTCTTCGCATTTCTTCCATACTAGGCGTTTTAGTATCATTCGCCGCGTTCGTCTACATTGTTTACCTTGTTATACGAACGATCTTTTTTGGAAGTGATCTCGCAGGGTACCCATCGATGATGGCTGTCATTCTTTTTCTTGGCGGCGTCCAGCTTTTGAGTTTGGGCGTTATTGGCGAATACATTGGCCGCATCTTCAACGAGACAAAACGGCGCCCGCTTTATTTTGTCGAGGAATATCACGATGGCCACCAAAGATAGCAAGCATATCGTCATTGATGCTCGTATTATGAATTCATCCACCGGTCGCTACGTTGAGCGCCTGGTTCATTATCTTCAGGAAATTGACACTACTAATCGTTACACAATTCTTTTGCCCACGAAGGACCTCGGTTTCTTCACGCCCAGCAATAAAAATTTCACCGTAAAAGCGGCCGATTTTAAAAACTATTCCTTCGCCGAACAAACCACGTTCAAAACTTTTCTCGATGACTTACAGACCGACCTCGTTCATTTTTGCATGCCCCAGCAGCCCGTCCTCTATAAGGGAAATCATGTCACGACAGTTCATGATTTAACACTACTTAATACCTACAACTCCGATAAGAACTGGCTCGTCTTTCACGCCAAGCAATCAGTAGGACGATATGTCTTCAAGAAAATCGCCAAAACAAGTAGCCATATCATAACGCCAACTCACTATGTAAAAGATGATTTCGTTCGGTTTGCCGGTATACCTGAAAGCAAGGTGACAGTTACGTATGAGGCGGCCGATATTTTTGTTGATAAAATCTCACTGTATAAAAATCCGTTCAAACGTTTTTTGCTCTACGTAGGGCAACAAAGTGATTATAAAAATATTCAAAGACTCGGCGACGCTCATCAAAAGCTATTAGAAAAGTATCCTGACCTCGGATTGATTTTGGTCGGCAAAAAAACACCTGCACATCTTAAAAACGAAACCTATTTTAAAAGCAAAGATTATAAAAATATCCTTTTTACCGGTTTTATTGAAGATGCTGAACGCGACTGGCTCTTCGCAAACTGTGCTGTATACACTTTCCCCTCACTCATGGAGGGCTTTGGCCTCCCAGCCCTCGAAGCAATGGGATATGGCGCTCCGGTAGCAAGCAGCAATGCAACTTGTTTACCTGAAGTGTACGGAGATGCCGCCCACTATTTCAATCCTCTCGATACGAACGATATTGCTCGCGCTATCGATGATATTCTCGCAGATGAAAGACTTCGTAAAGATCTCATCAAAAAGGGCGCCAAACAAATTAAAAAATATTCATGGCAAAGAATGGCCTCACAAACCCACGCCATTTACATGAATGCACTGAAAAAAAGTTAAGAGCTTCGTTGAGCAATAATTAAGCGACGATCGCGACCTTCGCCTTCGGAGAATGTCCGGATATCATCGTACTCAGCGGCAACGTGATGGACGATTCGACGATCAGCCGCATTAAGATTTGCTACGTATGAATCGCCCGTACGACGAACTTCTTCAATCCACTCACGGGCTTGGGCAGCGATCTTCTCGGCACGTTGTTTTTTGTAGTCGGCAATATCAACATTTATACGAGTAAGGGCTGCTTCTTTATTGCGGAGTGTCGTGGAGACAAGGTACTGAATACTGCGAAGTGTTTCGGCACTACGACCAATAAGCAAGCTATTGCTTTCGGATGACGGAATAGAGGCTTCTATAACGTCATCTTCGACGCTCATTTCTACGGAAACATTTATGCCAAAAAATGAAAGGAGATCCTCGAGATATTTTTTTGCAAATTCCACAGATTCATCAGCGTTCATTACTTCTTCCCTTTCTTCCTCGTATCTTTAGCAACGACACGAGTGACCGTTGCTTCCTTAGCTACTTTTTCACGCGCTTTCGCGGTTGCTTTTTTGCCTGGTTTTTTAGCAGGCTCATCAGCAATCTCTTCAAGCTCTTCTTCATCCTGGCGAAGCAGGTAGGTTTGCTGAGCAACGGCTACGAGGTTGGAAACAGAGTAGTAAAGCGCCAACGCACCAGGCACACTGATCATCACAAAGAACATAAACACCGGAAGGATTTTCATCATTTTACCCATAACGATTGCATTCATTTCTGATTGATCAGCAGACTTTCCGTCGGCAGCTTCACTCATAACATCACGAAGACGCTTCTTGCTTTCAGTCTGCGGCATTGTTTGCTTACTCATGAAGTACTGAGTTGCTGCCGCAACTACTGCCAAGATGATAAGAATAATATCAACGTGTCCCTGAGCAAATGCGGATTTAGTGAGATCAACAAGGCCAAACAGCTTCTCATTAAACTCATTGGGACGCTCGATAAGATTTTTGATTGGGCCAATACCTTCCATAAAATCGTAGGTAAACTTAGCAATCTGATCACGGTGAAGCGTAAAGATTTGTATCACGTAATAGAGCGCGATAAAAATCGGAAACTGAACCAGCAAGATACCGATGGAACGGAATGGACTTACACCATGTTTTTTGTAAAGTTCCAGCATCTGCATGCCTTCAAGCTGCTTGTTGCCTTTTGCCGCTTTTTTAATCTTGGCAAGTTCAGGCTGCAATTTTCGCATTGCCTTCGTTTGGTGTAGCTGCTTCTTTACAAGCGGGTACATCGCAAAACGCACCAGCACCGTAAAGATAATAAGGCTCACTCCAAAATCACCACCGGGGATAATACTGTAGAGACCGATCAAAAGGTTGAAGATCGGCTGCACAATTAATATGTCAAAGATATTCACGTGTTACTCCAGAACTAATATTTACTCTTATTATATCAGTTTTATCGTTTTTTGTAGAGGCCGGCCTGATCAAAAGCAGCCGCTAGCGATTCTTCTAACTCAGAGAAAGGCAGTGACATAACTTCACTTGAGGAGACTATAACCGCAACATCGTGAACACGCTCTATCTTTGGAAGTTCTGCACGAATAATCTCATACAAGCGGCGGCGAATGCGGTTTCTCCCAACTGCACCCTTATACACCTTCTTGCTTACGACAATAGAAAAACGCGAATGCCTACGATGAGGGTTAGACACGTACTTGACTGTAAAAAGATGTGATCGAATGGCCGTTCCGTTTTTGTAAACATACCGCAAACTGCCATGTCCGTGAAATCTGTGCTGGAATGATAACATAAAGTAGTTTTATTATACTGTAAAAAACAAAATACACCTCGCAAAAGAGGTGTATTCTTATTTGTGAGACTACCGCTAGACAGTCAGCCGTGCACGACCTTTGGCGCGGCGGCGCTTAATAACGGCGCGACCGGCTTTCGTGGCGACGCGTGCGCGGAATCCATGGGTACGAGCGCGGTGTCGGGTATGTGGTTGGTGTGTTCGCTTTGGCATATCTGATATATTGTAGCTAATTTTGCCGCTTTTCGCAAGTCCCCTCTCTGTCGCTCACTAGTTTTTCCACATATTTGGTCGTTTTATCCACAAGTTTATATGATATAGGCAGCGGCTGTGGAAAAATGGTCCCTCTACACAGCCCCTAAATTCTATATCCTGTTATGGTTGTGGAAAACTCGTCCAGGCGCTATAGTAAAAGAAGTACGAGATTTGAGGGATACCTCCTAGGGGGAAGGTTTTTAATTATGCAACATGCGTTGTGGCAAAGTGTTTTAGGTGAAATTGAACTGTCGGTATCACATGGTATCTTCACAACGTGGTTCAAAAATACAGAACTTATTGACGTTTCTGATGATACCGTCACTATCGCCGTTGCAAATATCTTTGCCAAGCGACAATTTGAAGTTAAGTTTAACGATCAAGTCAAGACAGTTCTCGAAAAAAATGGTCTTACTCCTCAAAATATCGTTTACACGATAAAAACAACGGGCAAAAAAACAATCAGCCGAGAAACAACGACAGCCGAAAATCGAGTTGATGAACTTATTAGTTCTGCTCCCCGCCCTCGAAGCGTTACAACGTCGGGCGGTAGCGAGACCGGATTGAATCCACGGTATACTTTTTCAAATTTTATTGTCGGTGGAAGTAACGACTTAGCTTATGCGGCCTGTCAAGCAGTCGCAAGTAATCCTGGAGTTAAATATAATCCCCTCTTTCTTTATGGCGGCGTCGGCCTTGGTAAAACACACCTCATGCAAGCTGTAGGAAATGAAATTGCAAAAACTCAGCCGGATTCGCGTATTCTTTACATAAGTACCGAAACGTTTGTAAAAGAGTTCCTTGAGAGTATTCGTTTCAAAAAAAAGGGTTTTTCCGATAAATACCGTAATGTTGACGTTCTTATTGTGGACGACATGCAATTTATTGCCGGCAAAGAAAAAACTCAAGAAGAATTCTTCCATACTTTTAATGCGCTTCATCAATCTAACAAGCAGCTCATTATCAGTAGCGATAAGCCGCCAAAGAGTATTCCCACCTTGACCGAGCGTCTTCGTAGCCGTTTTGAGTGGGGCATGGCTATCGATATCCAAATGCCTGATTTTGAAACAAGATGCGCGATCGTACAAACAAAAGCTTCGCTTTCAGGTATTGAGCTTGCCCGCGAAACAACCGAATACTTGGCAAATAATATAAAAACCAACGTCCGCGAGCTTGAAGGCGCGCTCAACCAGCTGCTTGCGTATGCAGAAATGCGCGGCGTCACGCCAGATATTACCATCGCCGAAGGCATCATCGGAAACGTACGACACTCTCGACCCCAGCACCTCACACCCAAGCAAATCATCGATAAAACTGCGCGCCACTTCCAAATCGAAATAAAAGAGATCTGTAGCGCCAAACGCGACAAACACATCGTTGTTCCCCGACAAATCGCTATGTATTTACTTCGCAGCGAGCTCCACCTTAGTTTTCCAAGGATCGCGGGCGAACTTGGCAGAAAAGACCACACCACCGCAATTCATTCAGTTGAGAAAATTGAAAAAGCCGTTAAGCTAGATCTGCTAGTCAGGGAGCAAGTGGCTGAAATACGGGAGAAGTTGTATGCTTAAAGTATGTGGAAAAGCTGTGCGTTTCCGGAGTAAACAACAGCGTAAAACCATAGTACAACTTTCCCCAGTTTGCCTTACTAGGCAACTAAGCAAAGTTATAGACCGTGTAAAAGTCCGAGCTACGCACACACTTACCCTCATTCATCCACAGCATCTATCCACACCAAAAATGCAACTTTTACCTCTGGGTGAACACTATTTTTACCCAGTTTCCACAGCACCTACTATTACCTTTACCAAAGGAAAAAGAAAGAAAGGCAGTATATAATAATGGAACTCACCGTTACCCAAGAAAATCTCGCCAAAGCACTCAGTAACGTGGGACGAGTAGCAAGCAGTAAGACAGGACTCCCCATACTCAGTAACATCTTACTAAGAACAGATAGCAACCGGTTACTCATAGCAGCGACAAACCTTGAAGTTGCTTCTACTCAGCATATCGGCGCTAAAATAGCGACTCCAGGAGCAATTACCATCCCCGCCCGCTTAGTGAGTGAGTTTGTGTCGAGCCTTCCTAAAGGTACAGTCGAATTAAAAGTAACCGATGATAGCCACCTCCATATTTCATCAGGAAGTTTCAAATCCGTTATCAACGGTGTGGTGGCAGACGAATTTCCCGAGCTCCCTACAATCGACGAGACGTCTTCGATTCAATACAGCATCAGTACCACAGATTTCAAGCAGGCAGTTTCTCAAACTATTATTACAGCAAGCAATGATAGCACGCGCCCAGTGCTTACGGGCGTGTATTGGCACTCTTTTGAGGGAAGTCTGTATCTGGCGGCTACGGACGGATATCGTCTTGCGGAGCGAAGGTTGGTTGAGACGACCAGCGAGGTGGCGGCGATTATTCCAACAACGACGCTCCAAGAGGTACTTCGAACACTGACCGATGATGTCTCGGAAGTGGATATCCTGTTTGATGAGACACAGGTGCGATTCCGTGTTGGCGAAAGCGAGGTAACCAGCCGATTGATCGACGGAAACTATCCGGATTATCGCCAGCTTATCCCTGAAAAATCGGATACGAATACAACACTGAACGCGAGTGAATTCGTACGAGTAACAAAAATTGCCGGACTATTTGCACGTGAATCCGGTGGAAGTGTGACGCTGACGGCCGATAAGGAAAACCAACAGCTGTCTATTCACTCTATAGCATCTGAATTGGGTGAGAATACATCAAGCGCAGATGCCGAGATTTCTGATGATGGCCAAGTAACGCTTAATTCGCGCTACCTTAGCGATGCGCTTGCTGTGATTGAGGGTGACGTAGTTACCTTCCGCTTTAGTGGTAAGCTTGCGGCATGCGTGTTAGCCGCCAAGGGCGATAATGTGAACTATAGGCATATTATTATGCCGCTGAAGAGCTAGAATGCCCCGGATCCAATCATTGCATGTTCGGCACGTAAGGGCCCACCCCGATTTCACATTGAAGCTTGCCCCGGACGTTACCGTCATTACTGGAGCGAATGGAAGCGGCAAGACTTCACTTCTTGAGGCGCTTTATGTGGCGCTTCAAGGCTCTTCATTTAAGGGATCGGATAAAGATATCGTCGAGCGTACTAAGGAGTGGTATCGAATCGATGTGGGGTTTGATGATGGTACCGTGCGCACGGTTAAATTTGATAGCCGAAAACAGACTGGGCGAAAGCAATTCAATATTAATGACAAAAATCAGTATCGTCTTCCGCCCGCACTCCGTTACCCGGTTGTTTTATTTGAGCCCGATGATCTTCGTTTGCTCAATGGTTCGCCAGAGCGACGGCGACGCTTTATAGACCAGTTCATATCACAAATCGATGTTTCTTACGCATCAGTACTGCGCCGCTACGAGCGCTCTTTAAGGCAGCGCAACGCTCTTCTTAAAAAGCAGGCATCAAGCGATGATTTTTTTGCATGGAACCTTACCTTGAGCGAATATGGCGCAACGATTATTGAAAAAAGAATCCATTTTATTGAACAACTCAACGAGCGTTTGAATGAAACCTATCATGCAATTGCACACAAGCCGGATACGGTCTCGATGCGCTATTCATTTTCAGCAGGTGATTCAATTCAGCAGAAGTTACTGAGCGAGCTTCACCATGCAACTCAGAAGGATCTTGTGCTGGGATTCACGTCAGTTGGACCGCATCGTCATGATGTTCTCTTTGAATTTAATGGTTCCCCTGCTCTTTCGGTGGCCTCACGAGGTGAGGTGCGGAGTATCGTGCTGGCACTTAAGTTTCTCGAAATCGATATTATCGAGCAGGTAACAAGCGAAAAGCCAGTCGTACTTCTTGATGATGTTTTTAGCGAGCTTGACGAAGAGCGCCAAAAACAGCTAACTACGCTCACGAAATCTCATCAAATTATCATTACCTCCGCCACGAGTGGCAGCCGTATTCCTGCGAGTATTATTACCAAATTAGAGTAGGCTATTCACCAATATGATTGGCGTCCTTGATGATGTCGGCAGGGACATCTTTGAAGTCGACAGTTGTAAGCACAAGGCTAGGCTTTCCGATGACTGTCCACGTATCGTTTTCTTTTTTTAGTATTGTGTAGTAAACGTCGCCTTCGTCGCGTGGGTCGGCAGGACGTTGCGTGAGGGCTGTGGCATACCACTCCCCTTCCTTGTAGAGCTTGCCATCATTTATATCGAATGATGTCGCAACAAAAGGAAATGCTTTGATGAGTGCGGCCTTTATGGCCGGCAGTTCTCCCGTAAGTGCGCGTTTCAGATACGTATCCGAATAGCTCGGGTCAATAGTGACGGTTGCATCTCCCTTGTTAACGGAAAAGTAAACCGCTGCTCGGTCGTAATTATCGCCCGAAGCGAAGGCTGCGTAATTACCTTCTTGGAGCCGTATGGTTTCATTATTTTTTACATCGGCGAGCTTATTTTTTTTATCCGTATCGTCCGAACGATAAATATTCGCCGTAAGGTCCGTTTTTTTGAATGTGAAGGTCACGTTTCGAAAAGAAAGCAGATAAAAAGTGACACTGGCAGCAGCAATAAGAAGTGCCACGACGATTACTATTGTGATGATAATTCTTTTGTTCATATTAGAATGGGCTTTCGTAGTTTCTAAATTCTATTTTTAATGTGGCGGGGTCATAGCCAAGTGCGCGTATCTGTCGTACGGCGGCATTTCGATAGCCGCTTGGGGCGTCAATTGTGACGATAATGGAATTTCCGGAAGGGTCTGAATTATCGTTTTGGTATCCAATCGTATATAAATAATTACTGTAAGGGAGGTCGTTCACAATAGGGTTTTCCTTGCGGAATGCCTCGCCCTCTTGGTTGGCGGCTAAGCCGGCTTTTCCTTCTATTTCAAGGTATTTGGTCTGATTCTGCTGTGTCCATTTTTTTGCTTCATCTGAAACAGGGTTGAGGACTACGGTGATCGTTCGGTTATCGTTTTCGATGACTTCTCTGTGCTCGTAGGTTGTAAAACCATTCTTCTCGCCTTTGATGGTATAAGAGCCGGGCTTAAGGTAGAGCGTTCCTGGACCTGTCGGTTTGCCATCGATAGTAAGTGAAGCGTCTTCCGGAAGCGCGATAAGCGTCACTTGGGTTTTTCCAGCCCTCTCGATCGATGTGTAAACAAAGTAGAAAACAGGTATGACGATGACAGCTATAACCAGAAGGCTGATAATGAGTATTCTGTGTCGTGTAAACAATGTCGGTGTCATATTCCTCCTATTTCTTTCGATACCATGTCGTGTCGGATGCGGTAATTTTCTCACGTCCAGCCATTGGAGCGCGCTCGTCAAGCGATGCTGAGGCGATGACGCTATCAAATCCTTCCGGCTTTTTGCCTTTGTCTCCAACATAGACATATGTGTGGCCAGGAAGCATTGCAACGTCTCCCGCCCGAAGGTCGCCGACGTTTATAGAAGCGCCATTCCCAAGGTTAGTCCAGTTTTTATCAAGCCATGCTTTTTGCGCGGGAGTTGCTCCGCCGCGAGCATTTGAATTGTAGGCTTTTTCGAAACCAGAGTCGTACATGACGGTTGTTACAAAACCACCACAGTCGATTCCCGGGTAACTGATTCCTCCAATATAGCGTCTTTCCGACCGTGCTTTATTGAGTGCCGTCACATACTCGGGCTTGGCGACGATGGTAAGACCTCGATAGTCGGGCCAAGCATACGATTTCGCAGTTGCGGTCAGTGATGACGTATCGGCGACACCGCAGCCGGCGGAGCTTCCTGGTCCAACCTTGCCATTAAACTCGTTATACCACTTTTGGGCATAGCCGCCACGAACGGTTCGGACGGCTTCGGGCGAATCTGCTGATCGCTCAAAATTATCATGCCAGTATACTGTCGCCTGGATAATCGTCGCTTGCTTTTTTAGTCCGTCCCATTCATTACCGCCACCATACGATGCTTTAGCGGTTCGAGCGTTGCTTTCTTGGTAAAGATACTCAAGCTGAAATGCGAGACTCGACACGGGAACACCTTGCTTTGCGGCAGCGGCGTTAAGGCTCTGGCGGCGCGGACCTGTCCATTGCACAATACCATAACCACCTGTGCCAGTGCCTGGCTTTTCTTCTGCTTCAGGATTGAAAGGATAGCCCTTGTAAGTAGATTCTTGCTGGATGTTTCCCATAACTCCAGCAGCTTGCTCTGCGGTAAGGCCTTTGCCAAGGAGGAATGACCAAACCGTTTTAGGAAAGTCCGCTGGAGCCGGATTTGCCGCACTGCCAGGCGTAACGGAGCCGCTTGTACCAGGAACGCATGTCGCGCTAGGATCATAAAAAAGAATATCATTACCAGAGTAAAATTGCTGGTCGATTCCTTCAGCATGCGCCCATCCCGTAAAGATGGAACTGACAATTAAGGATGCAAGCACGATCGACGTTATTTTTTTTGATAATTTTATCACTGGCTGAGTCCTCCCATTGCATATGCCATTCCTAGTGAAAGTGCCTGTGGTGTAGAAAGATCTGCCATGGCTTTGCCTGGGTCGTCGGAGTAGGCTGAGGTGGCCGTTGATCCTGAGCCTGCTTCATCTTGGTTTGTCTGAGAAATGAGATAGCCATTGTATTCGCTCGACATTTTATTCTCGGTTGTGTCGTCCATGCATTTTTCGCCGGTATACCACGTTGCTTCATCCGTTTGTTCTTCGGCTGCGACACTTGTACTACCCCACGGATCTTCGCGATTGACACAGTATTTCATGTATTTATCAAGGTATGTATCTGGCTTAGGACTACCCGAGACTTCATCAATTTGATTATTGCTTTCCATATAATCAAGAACGACGTCCGAATCAACGTATTCATGAGGTACGTATCGTACGGCGCAAAACATATCAGGGTCCATTTTATCCTTCAATGTCGCGTACACCTCATCTTTACACTGGCTAAACCGAGTCTCGCTATAGTTTGCCGTGGGCATACTGTATGCTGCTTTAGTGTTATTTGTCAGCATGGTTAGCGAATTTGGAATGGCTGCAAAGGTCTTCCCAATTGTCGATATGAACGGCTGCTGAATAGAAGGCATGTAGTCTGCGAGTGATGTCGCCATGGCACCTAAGAATGAGTAGCGATTATTAATATCAAAAGGTGTTTTTGAAGCTTCGTATGTTTTCATGGCTATGTCCTGCTGATTAAGCTCGTTGTTTGCCGCGATGTTTGCTTTAATAGCAGCAAGCTTTCCTGGTTTTAGCCCGAATTTCATAGCCGTCGTTCCCAAAATAACAGCGGCACCGATAAATATGACGTTTCCTGCGTCCACTCCAGTAACGCCTGTCGTAAGATCGACACCTGCCGCGGCATCAATCGCTACGTTTACAAGTTCGGCTGCCCACTCTTCAATAGGTAGCACGCTGGTAATACCAAGGATAACTGCACTGAAAATTGGTGCGGCCAAAAAGCTAATGATCTGGACGACCTTATTATTTACCGCTTTACAGGTGAGCTTAATCGTTTCTTTTCCAATATTGTCGTTAAGCCACGTGACAATTTTTTCGAGAACACCAAGGAATCCGCTAGCGATAAAGAATCGGGTAGCGAGTCCTGTAAGATTTATCTGATCACCGTAGGCCACCACTTTATAGGCCTCGGCATCCAGCGCATTTTTGCCGATATTAGGATTATCTATCATTTCTCCCGTTTCAGGATCTTCAACTTTTTGAGGGTAGGTCGATGGCGCAAGAATACTCATTCCCTTCGTCACCTCGGCATCAGTAGAGGCATTGGCTTTTATTGCACTTGCCATCGTGAGAAATATCATGGCAAATGCCGCAAAGCGCATAGCTTTTTTGATTTTTGCCATGGTGGCTATGAAGCTCGACATATTATAGGTAAGACACGCCAGCTGAGGTATTGCCAAAGCATTCGTAATCTTCAAGGATAACGACTTTAGCTTGGAGCCTTTGGCGATCGCCTCATTTATTTGTCTCGACGTATCATTCCCGGCGTCTGTGGCCGCCTGGGCATCCTTCTTAGCCTCCTCACTCGCGTTATCGCCGGCTTGTTTTGCGACGGACTCCGTACTGACGGTCCCCTTTTCGCCTTTTGCCGAGTCCTCGAACGATTTGTCCGCTTCCTCCTTGTTTTTTCCTTCAATTTTTTTCTGTTTAGTAAGATTCAAGCTTGTTAAAACTCCCTTAAAGAAATTTCCCACCAAGAATAGAGAATTCTTAAGGCTGTACACGGCGTTAAAAGCGGCGTTGGCAACTGCTGAGTTCTTTAAAATGGCCGTGAGTTCTTGTACGTTATGGGCAACTTCCCCTGTCGGAAATTCGATGGACGTAAACATTACGCGCTTGCCGTCTGTGCTTACCTGCTTTTCGCCAAATTTAAAGCCCTTCTCTTCGTACTTGGCTACCAGGTCTTTATCCATCGAATTAAATTTGCAGCGGATTGAAATAGCTTTATTGCAAATACTTAGCTTTTTGCGCGCGTCACCGCCAAGCTGTTTACCAATAAGGTTGAGTGACTTGTGCTGGCTTGAGTCATTGACATCGTTCGTGTCATTGGTGAAGTGTTCGGCTATAGTAACCGGCATAAGCGTAAGGCCAAAGAAGCCAAGCAACCCACCACCGGTCAGTAATCCACCTCCAACGAGTGCCGTAGGAAGCTGTTTCTTGAAAATGCCCTTTACGCGTGACCCAAATCCCTGCTTCTGTTTAGCGGATTTATTGCCCGCAGATACGTCCGTATTCCAGGCTTGTTCGCTGGATTTCGCATTGCTGATGTTTTTCGATGCGTCTGGAGCGTTATTCGAACTTCCATTGTCAGCATTCCCCGCTTCTTTGCCGACACGCTGCTCCATATCCTTGAGCTCTTGACCAAGACCATTGCTATTCATCATGTCGTCGAACGTATTGTTGTCGGCGATATGCTGGAACTCACGATCAATATTCCTTTGAGAAGGGTTGTGGGCTTGATCCTGTTCTTCCCTAGTATTTGGAGTCTTGGTTTCCATGATTATGCTCTATTATACGCTGAATTCGCCAGGATTCATGTAGCCGTTGGTTGCCATCGGCTCACCGGGATTCTGCTGTGGGGGTTGTGGCGCCTGAGGCTGCGCCGCCGCTGGATTAGTGGTAATAAGTCCCGTCTCGGTTTGGCTGGCGACGATTTGAATGTGAACATGGTTTTGACCGGCAAAGAATAAACCTTGTCCAACCGGAAAGTTAGCGAGACGTTTGCGCTCTTCCTCTGTTAACTTAAAGACGTCGGAAAGCACATCAACGGCACTCGATGATTGCTTCAAGAGAAGTTGCATAGAGGAGTTGGCGACAATCGCACGTCCCATTTTACTTCCCATAAAGTCCTCAACGTCCTGCGTAATAGTTGTAAGTCCAAGGTAATATTTACGAGCACGCTTAGCGAGGCTAAAGAGGAAGTTTGCAGAGTCATCGTATTTCATGAGCTGCCACGCCTCGTCCACGATAAGCATGCGCTTTCGCTGGTCGGTCCTGGTAATATTCCAAATGTGCGATAGTACGATATACATAGCTACTGGACGAAGTTCATCTTCAAGGTCACGGATGTTGAAGACGACCATATTGTTGTTGATGTCGATGTTTGACTGCTGGCTGAAAATACCGGCGAAGGTTCCACTGGTATACTTGCGCAAGCGTTGCGCCAGCGCTGGGCCAGTGCCGCCCATATGGAGCAGTGTGTCGTATAAGTCGGCGATTGTAGGGGGCTTTGAGTGATGCGTAAGCGGGTCACTGGTAATACCGGCACGCGCGTACGTATCGATAAGAGCTTGATCAAGGTCGGCCTCTTCGGCTGGCGTGAGGGCAGACATAATCTGCCCATTCGCGGTTGATTGCGTTCCTCCCAGCATCAGCCGGAACAAGCCGTGAAGTGTCACAAGGTTGGCGCGAAGCGCATCATCTGCTTCATCACTGTCGATAACCCTAGGAAGATCAAATGGATTAATACGTGTATCCGCGCTAAGGCTAAGACGAATATAACTTCCCCCTACCGCATCAGAGAGCTTTTGATATTCGTTTTCAGGGTCGATGATAATCACGTCGCAGCCAACCATCATGCTGCGAAGTGCCTCAAGCTTTACAGTGAACGACTTACCGGCACCAGATTTTGCAAACACTACCATATTGGCATTTTCAAGAGAGAACCGATCAAAAATAACCAATCCGTTGTTGTGCATGTTTATACCGTATAATACGCCCTTTTCTTGGGTTAGATCAGCACTTGTGAATGGGAAGCTAGTACTGATTGCGCCGGTGTTCATATTGCGCCGAATTTGCAATTGGTCGGTCATCTGAGGAATCGTACTATTTAACCCTTGCTCCTGCTGTGAGGAAGCGACTTTGCTGAAGATCAACTGCTGACCGAATATCGTTTCAATTTTGTGCTGTACAAAGCTCAGCTCGTCCATGCTATCGGCGTATAAGGTGACATACAGGCCATAGCGGAAAAAGCGTTCGGCACCCACTTGTAACTGATCGCGTAGTTCCTCGGCATCTTGCAAGGCTGCCTCAAGCCCTGGATCACGAGTTCTTCCCTTTTCACTGTTGATGGACATGGTTGCTTCAAGCTGAGTCACCTTTTTGCGAAGATTATTAAGTACCACCTGGCTTTCAACCGGATAAATAAACATACTGATGTCGAGTACTTCATCGATATTAATAAGTGAGCTCAGCCAACCCGTGTAGATCTGGCGCGGATACCCATAAATATATAGCGTACGACCATATTTCGTCCCGAGCCTAAAGTGACTGGAGTGAATTTCAATGCTACTTGGCGCAATGAGGTCACGAAGCGTCGTCATTCCTTTTAAGAACGCTTGTTCTACCTCGGCTTGTTCGCGGGCGCGCTGCTGAGCAGCAATGTCAATTGGATCAAGTTTTTTCTTGGCCATTTCTACATACCCCCTTCTTGCAGGTGTGGACGAGGAGCTTCTCCCTGGCCCTTGGCAACGTACATGCTTGTTACGTTCTCAAAATCACCAAGTGGTTCCCGTACGGCTGTATCGGGGTTGTACATATTGTAATAAAGTTCACCGAGTTCCTTGGTATTAAGTTGAACGCTCTTAATGCCAATCTGGAACAAACCGCTCATTACAGAATCAACACGGTTTTTGATCTCATCCTTCGCCTTGTCGTAGGCGACCTTATCAATTTTGGTCGCAGTTGTAGGAGCCTTGGCGAAGATCTTACTAAAGAAGCCTTTACTTTGTTCAACAACATTATTAAGATCGCCCGTCGGATAGTATGGAATAACAATAAAAAAGCTCTTATCCATAATATTTGCTTCCTGCGAAAGCACATCGATGAAATTGATATAATCATCCATTAGTACATTCAGAAGCATATTATCTTGAGATCGGCGGATATTGGCAAGCCGATCAAGATACGGACCAATATCGACACGCTGTGAGCGAATGAAGATCTGTACTGGAAAATACAGTGCGTTAAGGAAGTTCTGGTAGCTATACTCAACACCTTCCCGCTCGCGAGAGCTCATAAGGTCGAAGTTAATAGATTTACAGGCCACGACCGCACGAAAACTGCCGTCGCTCATAATCGCCATCCCTTCCCGTATTTCAGAAATCAAAAGACTATTTTGGGTTGTATTAGGGTTTGCTGGTTTTTTAGCCTGCTGAGCTTGTTGACCCGACCCAACGGCGTTTGGCTGCTGTTGAGGCTGGGGTGGCAGGGGGACTTGAGGGGCGGCAGGAACAGGCTGCTGAATATTCGGAGCAGACCCTGGGGTTGGTTGTAGAGGTTGTTGATTATTTGGCGGCACGTCCCACTCTTCTCCTCGGCCGACTATCTATCTGTTATCGCAATGAAATGACCACTTCATCGTCGGGAAGTTTTTGCTCTTCCTTCTCGTGAATACGGTTGGCTTCGTGCGCAATCGTCTCGATAGATAAATCAGAGTTATTTGCAAGGTTTATTATATCAGGTGACACTACCGCTTCGCTAGTGTTTGTTTGCGCAGTTTGCACGGGCGCGGGTACTGCCGTCGGCACAGACGGTGGAGCGGCAGCTGTCGATGGAGCGGATATTGGTGCTTGCACGGACCGAGGAGTGCTTCCTAGGGGGTTGATAACCGTCTGGTGAATACTATTTGGATACGGATTATACGTAAGGTGCGGATCATCCGTCACAGGCGTTGAGGCGGTTGGCATTGTCTGTTGGGAAGGTGCCGAGGGCGCCAGGCTTGCATATGGATCAGGCACCTGAGGGACGATAGCTGTCGTCTTTGGCTCCTCTTTCATGTGGGCAATCATTTCTTCTCTCCGCTCAACTTCCGCTTGGTTGATCATTGTATTGAAAGACTGGGCGACGCCACTATTCGTATCGAGAACATCTTCTGTTTGCTGAGCGGCGTAGTAAACGTCGTTTTGCATAGCGCTATCAGGAGTTGGGGTACTTACTCCCCTCACAGCCCAGCCGCCAGTGTCAACGATATTTGCAAGGTAAGAGAGCCTTTGTTCGGCTTCAGACTGAGATAAATCCTTTGTACGTTGAATTTCAACAACTTTAGGTGCCGTAATCTCTACCAGTGATTGAATCCCATCCGGGAGCCAAAGGCGTTTGCGGGGTTTTAAGTGAAATGACACTACCGCTGCGAGATATATTTCCATGGGCTGGTCTTTACGAAGCGGCAGCGCGAGCGCACCAAAAAGTACTACTAAAGGTAGTGGTATTAAGGCTAGCCCTACAAATATTTGAGCAAGTCCCCAGGCAAGACCGATAGCAATAATCGCAATAATAATATAGATAAACTGGCGAAAGCTAAATGGACCGATCAACTTGTCATCGGCTTCAACATCCTGAGGTACTTTGTATACTGCCATGTAGGTTTAGTATAGCAAAGTTTATGGACCTTGCCGTGGTTCCGACGGATTGTTGTTCTCCATGTCATGGAGTTTATTTTGAACATCAGCTTCTTCATGAGCGATAGTAAGCTCCTTATCGGTCGGTGCTGGGCGAAGGTCTCCGCCGGCTGCACGAACAAGTTGTTTTTTCTGGTCATCGTTAAGGTTGGCACTCACTCGTGGATCAGAGAGGACGCGTCGCGCTTGATCGCCAGAAATAACACCTCCTTGATTGACCATCTTTTCGATACTCGCAGCATGCTGACCGGCCAAATCGTTGTCGGACATTGCTCCCGCCTTTGCGTCAGTGAGCTTGCCGCCTTTACCTGCCCATGTAACGAGGTCGGCGCCTTTGTCTTTGGCCTGCTTACCATGGCGTTCCTGAAGGTTTTCGCGCAAACTACCTGAAACATTGTCGAGCTTTTGCTGACCTTCTGTGGTTTTCTCACTTTCTTCTACAATTTCACGGAATTTACTAACACCCGAACCGCCCTTAGCAAACAGCATATTTTGGGCAGCAACAGCCTGTGCCTTGTTGCCGCTCTCTATGGCGTCCTTAAGAGCCTTCTCCGGGTCATTGTCGAACTTGATTTTAATAAGTGCTTCCATGTCACTGACATCTTCCTGAAAAGCCTTCTTTTGCTGGTTAACAGCGGCAGCCACCACACCTGCTTTACGAGCTTCGTCGCCACCAGCCAGCGCACTTGCAAATGCATCATTACTTACGGCTGTATCGGCAACGTATTCTGTTTCAGCACGCTTAGCACCTGTTTCATTACTAGCCCGTTTGGCAGCGCGCCTCGCACCCCATTGTGTAATAGCGCGACGACCTACCATCCCCCTACCCTCAAGTTCATTGCGGCGACGTATGTTCTTGCGGTCATCACGAATACCCTGCGCAAAATTCTTTCCTGCCTTTTGGCTTCTGTCGCTAGCGCTTAAAACCGCGCCACCAATAGCTCCCAGGCCCTTTAAAGTAGCCATGACAAGCATGTAGGTTAAAAACAAAGGAATAATACCAATACCGGCGCCCATCACCGTTTGTACCCATTTTACGACACCATTCATATGCTAGCTTCCTCCCATGACGATTTTAGACGCCAGAGCCGAAGCGCCAAATATGATCGATACCACAGGATAAAGGATAAGGAGAGTCGTAAATAGTTTCCGCCATCTTGTAAATAATGATTCGGTATTAGGTAGTAAGTACGCCACGAACGCCAGTGGTGATATAACGATTAATAGCACAATCAATGCCTGGCGAATAACTAATACGAGGAATACAGCCAAAATAGCGATAAGACAAGCGAGTATCACCGGAATAAGTGCCGAAAGCCCAATATACAGAGCCGCTCCAACAAGGACGGTACCACCAAGTAGTCCACCAACGATTCCCTGCCATTGAGTACCGGAGTTGAATCCATTGTCGGTATTCGGAAGACTTAATCCCTGCCCGATGCCATCAAAGAGAGATTTAAGCGATGCGCCACCAATGTTCGAAAGGTCGACAGCAAGCGAACATATCCAGAAAGATACATTGACCAATATCGCCGCAATAATAAGCCGCGGCAGCATTCGTTTAATACCATAATTAGATATACCAAAGCTGGTCACCTGTGAAAAGATAATAAACAAGAAGGCAATAACAAAGGCAATATTGGCGAAGTTTCGCATAACCGACCACGCCTTGAACAATCCGGAGTTAGTATCCATCACAACTGGCTGTACCTTAAGCAGAGCCGCAACAAAACTATATGCGCCATCTACCAATTGCGCAAGCAAATTCAGTATTGGGCAGACGATCCAGCCGATACCGGGGATGGCACACGTGGTTTTATCTTCTTTTTTAGTAGGATCTTTTTCTTGGGCAGGCGTCGTATCTGTGGAGAGACCCGTGGCGGTCTGTTGCCCGTATAAACAGGCGTCTTTTAGGCCTTTATCGCTATTATATTTGTCACAATATCCAGCCGTTTTATTTTTGAAACCGTCGTCACAAGCCGCTCGAAGAGCGTTTGCTCGCTGGACTTCTGCGTCTGTACCGGCTGCCGGATACTTTTCACCACACGTTCCTGGAGTATATTGACCGCCTGGCTTCAAAAGCGCCGCGTACGCATCTGCAAAACGGGGGTTATCTCCTAGCTTTGCTCCAATTGTATCGGCGTTATTGTCGCCACAGTCGGTGATAGCATCGTTATTCCCAGAGTTGGCAAACCCGGTTTTTGAGCCGACACGGATATCATCTTCGCGGCCTCCGCCTTTGTAGTATGTATTCTCGCCTGCCTTACCGTTTTCATATGTATATGTATGAAAATGACTGTTACGGCTATCACCGCTCCAGCCGTTGTTTTGAGCTTCGCGGTTTCTACTTCCGTCGTCTCCCGGTGATGTATCGTTGGGTACAAAAGGATTTCGATATGCCCAACCGCATACGTTAGTGAGCGCATAATAAAGCATTGCATAAGAAATTGCGTCACCAGGTGAACCATCGCTTAGCCGTCTGCCAAAAAATGCATCAGCCTTAAGAGCAGCTTGGAGTTTATCGCGGACCTCGCCATCGCCATTACTATAATCCTTTGGCTGATTCATGTCGCCGCCGCTAGAGGT
Source organism: Candidatus Saccharimonadales bacterium (assembly GCA_035697325.1). Lineage (NCBI taxonomy): Bacteria > Candidatus Saccharimonadota > Candidatus Saccharimonadia > Saccharimonadales (SeqCode) > Saccharimonadales bacterium (SeqCode). The sequence continues at coordinate 141,496 of DASSDB010000002.1, read as the reverse complement.
GTAGCCTAGTTTTTCAAGCAAACCTCGGCAGCCACCCTGAATTCCCACAGAAGCCAGTGCATTATTAGCAAGATCCACTCTGTTTTCGAGTGCGTCCCACGATCCTCCGTTGGAGTAAACGGTGCCGTTATCATCGTTATCACCTGTCGCCCAGTGGCCAACATACACCGCATCATTGTCTGAACCACCAAAAATATGACAGTTGCTGGCGTCTTCGTTACTAATACTTGAATCAAGAAGACTTGCCTTATCAATCACCGCCTGCAAAATTGACCACGCACGAGCGCGGTTAAGGACATCATCTGCCGTAACGGCATAGGCGGAATTTGCAAAAAATGGCGTGTAAAGGCTAAGGAGCGACAAAAGCGGCACGGCAGCTAAAACAAGAACTCGACGTCTTATGTTAGAAAATAAATCACGCCACATAAACATAACTGCTATCAGTATAAAACCGATAGCAGTTTGAAACAATAGTTAAGTAAGAGGCTTAGCCGTTATCTTTGAGAACGTGAGAACCTGTGTAATCCCACTTGTTGGTCTGGGGGTCGAGCTTTTGGTGGATCTCAGCCTTGTATCCCCTACTGCTCAGCGGCTCTTCTCCGCGCATTGTCGTGACAGTAAGGTCGCCAAGCACGGTGTAGCCACCACTTTCGCTTCCAGTAACGCGCATGTTGGTGAGATATACACGTGAGAATGTTTCGTTTTCAACGTTCGCCTTATTAGCTTCATATACAAGCGTTGCTGGCTGCATAAAGTCGGCTCCGGCATCAGTAACACTGTTATGATCCTTTCCAAGACCAAGCAGAATTCCATCTGCACCGGTAAGAAGATCGAGGTTGGCTTTTTCGGTTGCTTCAACACCACCGTTTTGCGATACCGCTTCGCGGCTTGCGTTCATTTTCATACCGTTTTGAAGAGCGACAGCCCATTGCTTAGCTGCTTCATTAGGCGAGGGTGCTTTAGCTCCGGAAACTTCAAAAAGTGTCGCTTTGGCTGTTTCAACGGTCATGTGCTGCGAGCCGAATGATACTCCGGTGTCAGCAGGGTTGGCTTCAGGGCTGGAGGCGGGTGCTTCTGCTGAAGTAGCTGGAGCGCTTCCACCAGGGTGTTGTTCAGCAGTGGCAACCGGCTGTGACCCGGTGTCTGGGATATTTTTGGGTTCGGAATCGTTAGCGGTGGCGTTGCCTAAGTAGTAGGCACCTGCTGCGACAACACCAGCGGTAGCAAGAGCTACTTTACCCCAATGGCGTTTGAGGAATCCTGGCTCTTCCTCTTCTGTTTGAGGAATATGATAAGTGTCGGGGTTGTTATGGACAGTTTGTTGGTAAGGAATCTCTCCAGTACCACGAGATTGGTCTACTTCTTCAGGAGGCATGACACCCCCTTGTTCGTTAAGACGATTTGCATGGGGGTTTTCAATAGTCATTTTGTGCTCCTTAGCGCGAAACGCGCAGCATAAGTAACCTATTGCCTTTGTATTATACATTAATACCCTTAAAAACGCAAGGGGTTTTAAATACTTTTAATACACTACATATAGCGTATGTATATTAACATCAAAAGTGTATACAGGGGTGAGAAATAACTTCAGGGACAATCCCGCCGCGTTTTTTCTACGCGACGGGTGTCCAATTCAGGGTGCTACCGCTTCGACTGATCGTCGGCCGGGTGAGTACGAGACCAGTGCGTGAGGAGATCGTCGTGCAAATGGCTGGGCGACGGCATGTGGAATCGCAGGTAACCGCTGGTGACGATGTTGCTGCACAGATCGCTCAGCGTACTCCATCCCACCCCCACTGCCTGCTCTTCCGACTGGTGGGAGATGTGGCGCAGATGGATCACATTGGTGACGTGACCCTCTGGGGGCGGCTTCAGTGAGTAGTACGACCCCTTGACGTACACGAGTCGGCCGTCCTGCATCAAGTTGATGCGGTAGGTGTCGTCGTATTCCTTGAGGAGCTCCCACGAAGCCGTGCGCTGCCCATTTTCGTACACCCACTCGCAGGTTGCGGGCGGGCGGGTCTGGGCCGCACGGGCGAACTCCCGCACGGCCTCGAGCACGATGTCGACCCAGCGGTTGTACTGCCGGATGTGCAGATCGTCGGCCCGCTCCTGTTTACCGCCATCTTGCCGCGCGTAGTAATCGTCCAGAGAACTCATACTTCACCGCCTCTGTTGCGTATCTGATTGGACAGAGTAATTATATACTTTATCGGGTGAAATGCAAGTTTAATTAGTTTTTTATTTTGACTCTAGTTTATTATGTTAGGGTGAAGGTGCCTATATTCACTAGGGAGCTAAGACCTGTGACTGACGACCCGTTTGACTTGCCGGACCCGCCTCACCGGGCGAAGCGGCGAAAGGAAGGAGCTTTCATCTGGATTCTGCTGACCCTCGTTGTCCTTGGTGGCTTGTCTGTCCTCTCACTGATTTTGGGCAGTGCGGCTATGGATGACGATGCGGTCTCGATGGACCCAGGCCAGGTTTTTCAGGGTCTCGGAGTTGCGGGAATCATTCTCACGCTTGTCGTGATCGTAGTGATTATTATCGTCTCCTCCGAGTAAGTAAACGCCCCGGTCTGTAAAAACAGACCGGGGCGTAAAACTAAGTTGCACTAAGGGTTATTAGGCGGTGTTGGAGGTGGAGGAAAGTCTTGTATAAGGTTTTGTAAGTGTTCTAGAGAGTTCCTTGCCACGCGGCCACGAAGGCTGGTGTTCGTGAGTGCTTCCTTCGCCAGTGTGCCCAGTTGAGCGCGGTTTCGCTCGTATTCGGCCACCTGTGCAGCATTGAATTCAGCAGGTGCATTAGCTCGTGCAACCTTAACCACTCGCTGGACGGCTTCCCAATCCATATCGGCAAGGTGGGCGGCCTTGAGCTTACCGCTACGGATGGTGTGCGCAATGTTCAGGTCGATTCCAGCATTACCCTTAATTTCACCCTGTTTAATACGGTCGATAGCGGAACCACCAAAGTAAGCGGCCATTTCGCCGATCTTGTTCGCCTTAGCTTCATCACCAATAGTGGTTCGGTGAGCATATAGCTTGCCGCCTTTACCAGATTCGGCAATAATATCTTCCCTCTGTCTAAAGCTTCCTTCCTTCATCTGGATTTCAATTGCAGCCTCGGTAATGAACGTATCCTTAAGGCTGAAGTCACGCGGGTGTCCCGAGCTATCGGTTACGTGAATAGTCTCACCTCTTAAGAGGTCAGCTCGCTTTTCGGCGCTGACGTTAAAGTGCTTCAATACATGCTTTGCTTCTTCCACAGATTTACCAAAGGCAGTTCGATCTTCGGCAACGGCGTTTGCTAGGGCTGTATCGGCACCGTGTGGATCAATACCCTTAGCACGTTCACGTATTAAGTTGTCTGAAAGCATGAGCTTCGTCATATCTTCTTGACGTACATGTTCAGCGGAGTGGGCACGGCGCTTTTCAAGGTTATTATCGATCGAGGCTTGTTTGATAGCTTCAACCATATTGTTGCGATAGGCCTGGTAGTTGCCAATACCTCGACGAGAAACTTCTGCCGGATTCAGCGCCTCTAAGTCGAGGAGGTTTTCATTAGTTCTCTTACCCGCCATCAATTCTTGCCAATTGGCGTCTACTTTAGCCTTGGTAACATCCAAATTCAATTTAGCAGCTCGCGCCTCAACGTCCATGTGCTGCAACGCGGCATTGGTTGTTTTGGCGGTTTCAAAGCGTACTTGCGCGGCTGTTTCACCTGCTTCTTTAGAAAGTGCGGCACGTTGGTTGGCCTGGTGAATTTTTGAGTATTCTTCGCTATTAGCCCACGCAGCATCAGCCAGCGCGGTATTGGCTGCGCGCCAGCCCTCGCGCTTGCGGCGCTTGGTTTCAATGTTTTGCGAGCGCCTGGTGGCGGCTCCACGCCAGCCGGCACGCGGTGTGCCAGCAAGTACGCGAGCTTTTTGGTTTTCGGCACGATCCTTTGCCCAGTTGCGAGTGCGGTCGATAAGTCCCTTGTTTGGGTTGTTGACCATGCCGGCAAAGCGGCCAAGTAGTGATCCGCTGAACTTAATAAGTAAAGGCGTAATAATAATTGGAGCAACTTGTACGGCCATACCAAGGAGAATGAGGTTGATCGAATTGGCATTTTGTATAATTGCCATACCCGCCAGCTGTGATCCACCAAAAATAACCGAAAAGATCGGAAAAAGCAGCAGCATTGTCATGAAGAGCTCGCGCCACTTTTCAAAGTATTTCTCGGTATTTGGTAGCAAGTACGCTACGAATGCCAGCGGCGATACGATCACTAGTATAGTAATAAGCGCTTGGCGAAGCGCCATAACCAGCAGTGCCACCAACACGGCTACGAGCACCGTTACTAGTACCGGCACGAGCATGAAGATCGAACCGGTAATCGTACCGCCGAGTAAAATATTTGCTCCGATACCCGCAAGTACGGCCGCTGTTCCGCCAGAAAGAATGAAACTGGAGATACTCTCCCAGCTGATAATGTCCCAGTTGTTCCCTTCTCGGCCCACCAATACATTACGCAGGCTGATAAACAATTCCTGTATGGAATTACCTAAGATATTTGAGACGTCGATCGCGATGGCGCATATCCAGTATGATAAATTCACCAAAATTGCCGCCGCGATAAGGCGCGGGAGCAAACGTTTTATACCATAATTAGAGATACCGGCGTTGGTTATTTGCGAATAAATAATAACGAGGAAGCCGATAACGAAGACGATGTTAGCAAAGTTTCGCATAACGGCCCAAATGCGGAAAAGTGAATTATCTTGGCTCGTTTGTACTGGACGCACGGTAAGGAAGCTGGCGAGAATGCCATACATCCAGTCCATGGCCCCGGCCAAAAATTTAGTGACTGGACACACAATCCAGCCAATACCTTCTAGCGCACAAGAGGTAGTGTTTTCGTTGGCATTTGCCGGTTGAGGATCAAGGGTGATCTGCGTCGCCCCTGAGGGATTGGTGTAGCTGTCTGGCGGCGTGTAATCGTACACGACATACGATGCCGTCGTTGCCTTGGTAGGGTCTGTACCTGGAGCAAAATAGATTAGGTGAGCTTTTTGGGTTGGGTTTGAAGAACCCGATACAATGGGCTCCACGTAGGCATATATTTGAGTGTCTTTGGCAAAACCGCGAGGGTCATTGCTGCCGGCATTTCCGGTTTTAATATATTGCTTTTGGGCATAGGTTATAGAATTGCCCTGCCAGGTAGCGTCGGCTGCGTAGGCAGTGGGAGAAATGCCAAGCAATGCGAAGACGGCCACGAGCATACTTGTGGCGAACAAAAGAATTTTCCGTCCCGATATACTACCGGGCAGAAAGGCTTTTCGCAATTCCACCATATCAGTGCTAATGCTACCACTTTATGGCAAAAAAGTCAATCAAATGGACTGCATTTACACAGGGTGTGAGTATACTGTTAATCGCGGTGGTTTCTGCTTGCGCCTACAGAGCTTTTATCGTATTTTATAGGTAGGTATGAATATAAAACAAAAAATCATTGGTTTGGCTGTCGTTGTCGCGTCGTTCGTAGGGGCTGGCGTTGCTGCACCTGCTGTATTGGCCGAGAGTTGTGGCGGTGCGCAAACTGCTATCATTTCTTGTCCCCAATCGAGCTCGGGGCCAAATGCTAAAGAAAACGGTGTGTGGGGTGTTTTGCTCATTGTTCTTAATATTATGACGGCGGGCGTAGGAATCGCTGCGGTAGGCGGTATTGTATATGGTTCTATCCTCTACACAAGTGCCGGCGATAGCTCTGAACAGACCAAAAAAGCTATCGAGATTATTCGAAATGTTGTCATTGGGTTAATCGCCTATGGCCTGATGTATTTGGTGCTGAACTACCTAATTCCTGGCGGCATTTTTGCATAAGGAGAATATATGAAGAAGATAATTCGTAACTGGATAGCCGCAATTATATTTACCGCAAGTCTTGGGGGCACAGCACTTACTATTGCTGCGCCACAACCGGCCATGGCAGCTTGTAACGATCGCCTTCTTACCTTTCCGGCATGGTATCGCGGTATCATTAACGATAGCTGTGATATTAAAAATCCAAATGATGTGGGTGGATTGCCGACGTTTATCGCAAAAATAGGTCTTAATATTATTGAGGTAATGCTCCAGCTTGTCGGATATATCGCCGTAGGTTATATCATTGCGGGTGGTTTTAAGTATCTTACGAGTACGGGTAGCCCCGACGATATCGTAAAGGCACGCAAGACCATTCTTAACGCGGTTATTGGTTTGATAATCTCTATATTTTCAATAGCTATCGTTAATATTGTGGCGGGAGCTGTGTAATGAATCAATTTCTTCTTTTTGCAATCGATAAGATCACACCCGATGAAATTGGGCTTAAAAACCCTGCGACAGATCCGAACGCGACACTGAGTGCCGTGCTAACCACGGTATATACCTGGGCGGGTATTATTTGTGTGCTGGCTATTATTATCGCCGGCTTGTTTTATACGACGTCAACGGCAAATCCATCACATACAAAGCGGGCTCGTGAGGCGATCATTTATGCCGTAGTTGGACTCGTTGTTATTATTATGGCATTCGTTATTACGCAATTTATCTTGGGGAGGTTTTAAATGAAAAAGTGGAAACAACTTATAAGCGCATTCGTGGTGGCGCTAGGGCTCGGAGGATTATTTATTTTTACCCCTTCGGCGTCTGCGGTAAACGTATTTGACCAATGTGCCTCAAATGCGGATGCTGCCGTATGTAAGGCTCAGGGCGACAACGCCACGAACATGATCACCATTGTTATTAATATTCTTTTGTTCGTGGTTGGTATCATTGCGGTGATTATGATTATCGTGGGCGGTATCCGTTACACGCTTTCGAATGGAAATGCTAGCCAGGTTAAGGAAGCAAAGGATACGATTCTTTATTCGGTTATCGGATTGGTAATTGCAATTATGTCGTATGCTATTGTCAACTTCGTATTAGGAAGATTTATCGGAGCTTAAAAAGGAGGTACTATGAAAAAAATCAAACTCGCGATAGTAACGGTATTTATGGCACTCAGTGCGATCGTATTAATGCCATCGCTTACCTATGCGGACCCGGCATCCGAAATCCAGGGTGGCGTTAATGCCGTGGGTGGTAACGGCGGCACTTCTCTAGAAGATAACCTTAAGACTGTTGTTAATATCCTTCTCTTCATCCTCGGAGCAATCGCAGTTATAATGATCGTCATCGGTGGTATTCGTTATGCGACTTCAAACGGTGATACAAGCGCAGTTAAAGGTGCCAAAGATACCATTCTTTATTCCGTCATTGGTCTGATCGTTGCTATTTTGGCATATGCCATCGTTAACTTTGTCGTCACATCATTTAAGTAGGGTTAAAGCCTTAACAAAACGACGGCTGTTTGATATAACATAAGGTAGAGTAATCCTAAGAAAGGAATAAACAATGAAACGTATAATCAAAAAAGGTTTGCAAAGCTTATTGATCGTACCAGCACTTGCGCTTGGTGTGAGCTTTGTTGCCCCAGTATTTCAGGCTACCCCTGCAAATGCGGCATTCGACAAAGGTCTTCAGGATGGCGCAGATTCATCTAAAGGTAAAGATCAGCAGGCCGAGCTATTCGGCGACCAGGGTATTTTTAAGACCATTACTAACGTGCTCCTCTTTATCATTGGTGCGATTTCAGTCATCATGCTGATCATCGGTGGTATCCGCTACACCGTGTCAAATGGTGACTCGGCGGCGGTAACAAGCGCGAAGAACACGATTCTCTACGCTGTTATCGGTATTGTCGTATCAATTCTTGCTTACGCGTTGGTCAATTTCGTCGTATCAAGCTTCTCGGCTAGCGGTTCAGGCGCCTAGGTTCTAGCTAAATTAATAAAATAGCCACTTACAAAGAGTGGCTATTTTATTAGGTGCTGGGAGGCGATAAAATAAAAACACCCCTCTCCTCGCAATTGGGGTGCTTTTACATAGGGAAAACTTTTTCTTACTACTGGATAGTAATCTTTTTGGCTTGTTCTTGTTTGACTTTGGTGAAGCTGATGGTAAGTACACCATCTTTAAGAACTGCTTCAACCTCGTCTTCCTTTACAGGAACTGGAAGCGCAAGCGTACGGCTAAATTCACCCCAGTAACATTCCTGGATATGCCAGTTGGTCGCTTCAGTGTCGTCTCCGCTTGAGAGCGTACCGCTAATTGTAAGAATTCCGTCGCTGATACTGACGTCGAGATCTTCTTTGTTAACACCTGCGGTGCGGGCTTTAACAATGAGTTTCTCGTCGGTTTCATATACATCAACGGCAAGTTGTCCTGGGAAGTCTTCTTCTGACTCTTCCCATGCCGCGTTATCGTTTACTGCTGCTGGAGCGGCCGCTTGTTGCTGCTCGCTGAGCTCGTCGTCATTTAGGAACGCGGCGGCCAGTTCATCTTCGATCAACAGATCGTCATTTTGTTTGCGTGCCATGATATCCTCCACTTTTTCTCTAGGCTCTATTGACAAATAGTCCCTTCAATTATAACTAACATGTACGGTATAATCAATAAAACGAATGTGCAAAACGTAAAAAACACAATGATTGATATGCTTCTCTCCACACTCGCTCCACACCTCTGTTATTCTTGCGGAAAAACGGGTGCGCTTTTATGCGATAATTGTAAATATAACATCATAAGTGAGGATTTTAGCACCTGTATACTATGCGGATGCGTGTGCTCTAGTGAAGGTGTTTGCAAAGAGTGTCAACCTCCCTTTTCGAGGGCCTGGTATGTCGGCGAGCGTGCCGATGAGCTCCTTCTTCTCACCAATGATTACAAGTTCCAAAGGAAACGAGCGGCCTCCCGGGTGCTTGCGGACCTACTGTTCCAGAGGATTGGTATTTTACCCGAAGCATGTAGCGTTGTCCCTATCCCTAGCAATCCTGCGCATATTCGCCAGCGTGGCTATGACCATACATACTTAATTGCCCGGCAGCTTGCCAAGCTGAACAATCGAAAACCTGAGCGACTTTTAGAACGACGAACACACTCGGTGCAAACAGGAAAAACAAAGCGAAAGCGATCAGAACAGGCCGCACTTGCTTTTGCGGCGCGGGGCAGCTGTGAAAATAAAACGATTTTGATCGTTGACGACATTGTAACGACGGGTGCGACAATAAAAGCAGCCGCTCGTTTACTTCGGGAAGCAGGCGCGACTGACGTGTGGGTGGCAGCGATCGCTCGCCAGCCTCTCGACTAAAAAGGCCGTATCTGTTATTATGGGCCAAGCAACCTGGAGAGATGACCGAGTGGTTGAAGGTAACGGTCTTGAAAACCGTCGTGCCGGCAACGGCACCGTGGGTTCGAATCCCACTCTCTCCGCCAAGAAAATAAGATGATCTTTTGGATCATCTTATTTTCTTGGTGCATCATCTAAATATGGTGAAACCCTCGACGAAAGAACTAAAAGAGCAGTTCATTTCGTCGAGGGGTGACCGTACTACTCTCGGGCTATCTCGAGATTACCAAGTCGATACCTATCCGGTCCCGATCTGGCATGTAGTTGACGTCGACGTTCGCTGCCTGCCAGGGCTCATTTGCGAGCCTCACTTCAGCCTGGTAAGCCTCGTACTCCACCTTTCTGTCCTCGTACCGATCCCTGAGTACCCTGTCGATGATGAGTTGAGTGGAAAGCAGCAAGAAAGCAGCTTGCCATACCTCGCCCTCAAGGACGAGGGCGCAACGACCCACTTCATTGCCCTCCCTGTCGAGGGCATAAGCAGTGGCGTCGACTCGCGGCAAATCATCTTGATAGGCCACGAGTGATACGGCTTCATATCCTCTCGGAATGGCCGCCTTTACCGTTTTGAGCGCCCACTGCATGAGAGGGTTGGACTCGAACGGGGCTACTCTCAGATCCAAAGACATACCGTCTCCCGTGACGTAGGTTAGGTCAGTATATATAATAACATAATACTATAAAAAAACAAATGTATCGTGGATCCGATACAAGTTTCTCGCTACTTCCCTATACGTTTGTCCCGCTCACTTCTCCACCAGGAACAAAACTACCGATAACAAAATTAATAACTGCATAGGCAAGAATAGAGATCACGAGCCCTACAATAGCATAAAGAATGGTGTTTTTAGCTGCACCGACGTTCGCTGTATTTCCTCCGGAAATAACATAGCGCATACCACCAATGACAACCATGATCACACTAATGGCGCCTACGAGAAATAGCATGACATTGCTAATGGTCGTAAAAATACCCGTAGAGCCAAACAGTGTCGTGGCTTGGTCGATGCCCCTGGCGGAGTTAGCACCATCAAGCATGCCCATGTCAAAACCAGTAGCAAAAGTAGTGCTAGGAATAGCCGCCAAAAGAGCAATAGCAAGGAAGAGACTGCCAAGCAAAAACAAAAAGCGAATTGTTTTTATGCGCTTAGACCACATAGTCTTAATTATAGCAAAAAATGAGGTAAAGTCTACCTCTCGCCTCTGTTTTGTGTTACAATAAACCAAGCCGTAAATCTACGGAGGAGTACCCAAGTGGCTGAAGGGGACGGTTTGCTAAATCGTTAGTACGGGGAGACCTGTAGCAGGAGTTCGAATCTCCTCTCCTCCGCCAAGCATAGGCACCATGTGATAAACATGGTGTTTTTGTTTGGGTCATCTTATCTCAGGGCTAATAGTAAGAAGTATATCTTGCTTTCATCCGCAGTATAACTTCCGCTGCAATCTTCCTCAGTTTTTTGAGACATCGTATTTACTTTTATTATGCAAGTGTGATACATTGTTCGTATGAAGCGAACAGATATAAAATCACATTGTCCGGTCAATTTTGCACTCGAATCGTTTGGCGATCCATGGTCACTTCTTATTGTGCGGGACATTGTGTTTTGGGGCAAGCACACCTATGGGGAATTTTTGGCTTCGAGAGAAGGTATTTCTACTAATATTCTTGCTTCACGGTTGGCTCATCTGGAGCAGCGTGGCATCATTGAAAAAAAGCGCTGCGAAGACGATAAGCGCAAAGACTTGTACGTGTTGACTGAAAAAGGCTTAGAGCTTATTCCTATGTTGCTTGAAATGTCCCGGTGGAGCTCGGAGACCGATCCCCTTTCAGAAGCGCCCCGCGCACTTGTCGAGAAGATTTGCGAAGATAGAACGACGATGTTTGGCATAATCCAAGATGCTGTCAGCCGTGGCAATTCACTCTTTAACGGCCCCGAGAGTGTTGCTGCGCGTATGGGAGTTACCCACGGGTAATATTTGTCACTTTTCTCTTATTCCACTCATGTTATACTGAAAATATGCAGCCAAATCACGAAGATGATACATGGCAAGAGCCTCCAACGCAGCCGTCGCAAGCACCGTATGCTGCTGATTCAGATACGCAAAAACCGGCCCCTGTTGTATCCCTCAGTCCTGAGCAACCAGCCCCAAACCAACAACCGGAAGTGCCTCCATCTAAAAACGCATTAAGTGAGCCGGTGCATTGGCAGGCAAAAGAGTATATCCATCGAGAGAAGAACGTTCTTTGGTTCGTTATTTTTGGTGTTGTGATCGCCATACTTGTGGCGGCGGCTATCTTTTTAATGGATTCGCTTTCTTTTGCGATCCTTGTACCTGTCATGGCGGCGGCCCTCCTGGTTTACATCCATAGACCACCGCGTGTAATCGACTACTCTCTTGGTAAGCAAGGCCTCCACGTGAATGATCATCTCTATTCTTTTTCCGAATTCAAAGGATTCGGGGTTATCCGGGACGGCGAAGAGTATTCAGTTATGCTTATTCCTGTGAAACGTTTTCGCCCAGGAATTGTGGTGTACTTCCCTGAAGATGCGGGCGAAGCCATCGTTGATAGCCTCGGTGCTAGGCTCCCCATGTTGACACTTCATCTTGATTTTGTTGATAAGGTCATTCGAAAACTGCGAATCTAACGCACGTCATCTCTTGCCGCAACATACATATACGTGGTACAATAACCCATGTTCGCTGCAAATTGGTAGCTGAAAGTACCTTCTAGTTACACGAAACGCGGCGCTGGACTTTTAGCTCAGCGCCGTATTTGCACCCGTAGCTCAGCTGGATAGAGCGTCGGCTTGCGGAGCCGAAGGCCATAGGTTCGAATCCTGTCGGGTGTACCAAGAAAATAACCTCACTTTTATGTGAGGTTATTTTCTTGGTAGTATTCTGCAAGAACCGTAAGGTTCGGCGTAGTGAGTGAAACGAAAAAGTGTTTACATTTTTCGTAAATGAACGAAGGAGCGAAGCGATATCCTGTCGGGTTTCTATGATCGCTGCAAATCGAATCGTTCTCGTTGTTCTTGAGTCGGTATGCGGCGCTTGTCACGCATTTCTTCTGGGTGATTCATTCCCCATACAAATCCCCAAATGACAAGAGCGAGAATAATAACGGAGAAAACTGTACTGATCGCACCAGTAACGATACCGGTGATGCTAACACCTTTTTCGCCTTGCTGTTTTTTGAGCGCTATCGCACCAACGATAATTGCCGGGATACCTAAAAGGAGCCCCGGTCCTATAAGTGATACCGTTCCGAGAACGACAGAGATAATTGAAAGTGAGTTGTCACTCGGCTGAGGTGCTTGAGCTTCGGCTTGCACTATTTGTTGCTTTGTTTCTTTAGTTGCCATAATAATACCTTTCTTGGCGGAGAGAGAGGGATTCGAACCCTCGGAACCTTAGCGATTCACCGCTTTTCGAGAGCGGCCAGTTCAACCACTCCTGCACCTCTCCTTACCTATCTGTCATTGTAGCAAAAATGCTACAATACCTCTATGGAAGCGTCTATTTTTACTAGGATTATAAATGGTGAGATTCCGGCTCATAAAATCTATGAAGACGAGCGAGTACTTGCTTTTCTCGATATCCACCCTGTCCAGCCCGGTCATGTGCTGGTAATTCCTAAAGTGCAAGTTGAGTTTGTATGGGATCTTACAGATGAAGATTACCGCGCGGTGATGGATGTGACAAAAAAGCTTGCCCTTCATTTGCGCAAGACGCTGGGTGTTCGCTATGTAGGCGAAAAAATTATTGGCGTCGACGTTCCGCATGCTCATGTTCAGCTCATACCCTTTAATATTGTAGAAGAGTTTAAGGCACCTCAAGATATGAACGCGGAGCCCGATCACACTGCATTAGCGACCGTAGCCGAGAAGCTCCGAATCTAATGCCCATTCAAATCATTGCAATCGGTAAAAAACACGAAGCCTGGGTGGCAGATGGTATTGAGAAATATGAGGCGCGGTTGCGAAAACCTTTCATGGCTTCGTGGCTGCTCTTGCCCCACTCCTCACGCCAAAAAGACGAAGCTCGCCGTGAAGAATCGGCAAGGATCTTAGAAGCACTTAAAGGCGATGATTTTGTGATTCTATTAGATGAGCGAGGAAAACTACTTGATTCAGTCGCCTTTTCCAGGTTACTTCTTGCGCCTTTGGAGTCCTCTCGCCGAATCGTGTGCATTATAGGGGGCGCGTATGGCGTTGATGCATCAGTTCATGCGAGGGCGGACAGCGTGTGGTCACTGTCACCTCTTGTTTTCCCTCATCAACTTGTTCGTCTGCTTCTTGTAGAGCAGCTTTATCGGGCGCAAGAAATCTCACACGGCGGTCTGTATCACCATGAATAGAGAAAACCCGCCAAAGTAGTTTTAGCGGGATCTCTTGGGGATGACTGCACTTCTTTGCGTCTAGGCGGGCTCTGTGGTGTTTGTTGTTATGCCAAAAGATGAATCCGCTTCGAATATGCTTGGCGTAGATTTCCGGCTGGGACATGCCTCACCCCTTCCTTGGTAGAAGCCATATCCAAGGGATCGTTTTTCAGTATGGAGAGTGTAAATGGATAAGGTAATCGAAGACACCTAATTGACAATATATAAAACTTATGCTAATTTAATAAAGTAACCTTACGAAAATAAACATGACACCATCACTTATTAGCATTTTTACTTTCTTACTTAGCATAGGCACGGCATCGGGTATTTTTATTCATGATACGAAACTCGATAAAGCAACGGCGACGTTTTTGACAGCTCCTACTGTGCAATATGATCTTTCGGGTAAACCAGTAATAACGAACGATACTCACCCCCATGCGGAGCGAACGTCGTTTTCGCAGGCGATGCGATCGTATCAGACGTCAACGCCAGGTATCCAGCCTCGTAGCGAAGATCGAAGGCATCTTCTTCAAAAGTATGCGCCTAAAGGTCATCATGCTTTTGATAATTATAATTTACCGCTCGTGTAGAGGCTGACGCATCTCTTGAGAACAACATACGAGAGCCCAAGAATTTACATCGCTGATTCGTGAAATTCTTGGCGCGGAGTCCATTGTTCGAGAGATGGTGTGTCAGCCTTGGTCTATTAAGAAGCGGATGACGCTTACTTTAAAACTGCCAGCTCGGTCTCAAGGCGTTGCAGCAACGTCTTTTTCTCTTCGAGTTGCTTACGAGACTCTTCTACAAGATGAGCGGGCGCTTTTGCGGTGTAACTTTCGTTACTTAGGCGTGCTTCAAGAGTTTTGATAAACTGCTTGGTTTCGGCGAGGCGTACTTCAAGATTGCTTTGGTGTTCGTACATTGTTTCTTCGCTGATCTCCAGCCAAGCTTCGCGGTTGCTACTTGCAAGCCGCAGGCCTTTTGGCTGAGCTTCTTCCCGGACTTCTTTTACGCGACTGAGGTGCTGGATAAGGTCGGCGTTATCGCCAACAAGCGCGTCGTTTTGGTAAACAAGAGGATATCTCTCATTACCAGGCAGCTCAGACATCACGTAACGGGCCTCTACGATGAGTGTTTGGAGCTGTTCGAACTCGGCAGCGGCTATATCGTTATACGCGGTCTCAGAGGGCCATGAAGCGGCAATAAGAAGCTCTTTATCGTTGTGCCAGCTGAGCGATTGCCAAATGGTTTCGGTAACAAATGGCGCAAACGGATGAGCAAGCTTGAGGCTCGTATCGAGTACCCAGGCCAGCATGGCAGGGTTTTCGGTAGTTTTACTGGCTTCGATATACCAATCGGCAACACTATCCCAAACGGCGTGGTAAACTACTTCGCTTGCTTCGGCAAAACGATAGCTTTCAAGATATTTCTCGATCGAGCTAGCGGCATCGGTAAGCTCTTTGATAATCCAGTGGTCGGCAAGAGTTTGAGGCTGGGGTGATTCAGGTGTGTAGGAGTCTCCCAACTTCCCTTCTATGAAGCGAGCAATATTCCACAGCTTATTACAGAAGTTGCGTCCGGCAATCACTTTACTAGTTGAAAATGCCTGATTTTGGCCGGCGCTGCGAGAAGCGATAATGCCGAGACGAAGAGCGTCAGAGCCGTATTCGGCAACGAGTTCCATCGGATTGATGACATTTCCTTTGCTTTTGCTCATTTTTTGGCCGTGTTCATCTAGAACGAGCCCGTGGAGATAGACGTCTTTGAACGGCACGGTATCCGTCGCGTATAGTCCGAACATGATCATGCGTGCCACCCAGGCATAGAGAATATCTGCTCCGGTCTCCATTACGTTGAGAGGATAAAAGCGTTTGAGCTCTCCGCCATCAAGATAGTCTGTTGTAACAAACGGCCACTGACCGCTTGAAAACCACGTATCGAACGTCTCTTCCGATCTCTTATATGTAGTACCATTAACAACGATTGCTTTTTCGTCGACTCGTGTATCAAATATCCAATCTTCGGGGTTATTTTCGTTTTGGAAGGCAGGAATAGGAATCCCCCAAGGAATCTGTCGACTAAGGTTCCAGTCTCGGATGTTTTTGAGATAATTAACCAACGCCGATTTTTTACTTGTTGGCGTAAATGCGATATCCCCGTTTTCAATAGCTTTAATAGCACGCTCGGCAAGCGGTTTCATGTTGAGGAACCATTGCTCTTTTATAAGGGGCTGAATTGGAAGTCCGCTCTTATAGTCGTATCCCACGCTGTGTTCGATCGTTTCTTCTCCGCGCAGGAACTCCCCAGCTTTTAAGGCTGCGAGAACTTTTTTGCGAGCTTCTTCTACCTCAAGTCCCGCGAATTGTTGTGGCACGTTTATCATCTTGCCGTCGAAGTCGATAACCTGAATACGCTCAAGGTTATGACGCTCCCCCACTTCAAAATCGTTAGGATCGTGAGCCGGAGTAATTTTAACCGCTCCGGTACCAAACTCGGGGTCAACATATTCATCAGCAATTACCGGAATTTCGCGATTAGTAAGAGGTAGCAATACATGTGTGCCTACGAGATGCTTATATCGTTCATCATTAGGGTGGACGGCAACAGCAACGTCTCCAAGAAGTGTTTCGGGACGGGTGGTAGCGATGACAATTTCACCGATTTTATCGAGTGTTGGGTAGGCAATTTTCCAGAGAGTCCCCTTCTCTAACTTGTGATCGACCTCTATATCGGCGTAGCCCGTTTGGTATTTCGTACTATAGTTAACAATTCTTTCGCCTCGATAAACAAGGCCTTCGTCCCACATTTTTTTGAATGTTTTATAAACACGATCAATAACCTTATCGTCAAGAGTAAATACGAGATCTTTCCAAGAAGTGCTTGCGCCTAAGGCACGGATCTGCAATTCGGTATTACCCCTATGCATAGCAACAAAGTCCCATACCTGGCTGTATACTTGCTCACGGCTAAAATCAAATCGGCTTTGGCCTTTTTTCTCAAGTTCGCGTTCATATACAACCCATGTCTCTAGACCAGCATGATCTTCACCTGGAATGTAGATGACGTCCCTTCCCTTCATTCTGTAATAGCGGGTAAGGATATCCTCAAGGCCGATGGTGAGTGCGTGACCTAAGTGAAGGTTGCCGTTTGCGTTTGCGGGTGGCATTACGACACTATAAGGCTCCCCTTCTCCGCTTGGACTAAAGGCATCTGAGCGCTCCCAAAGGGCATAAATAGTTGGCTCGTATTGATTAGGGTCGTACGTTTTAGCTAGTTTCATAGAGGTCGCTCTCTGTTGTAATTTTCACGTGAAAAAAGCACAGCGAAGATAACAAACGTTTCACGTGAAAAGTTTGACAAATCCTCCAGTATGTTTCACCACGTGTTTATTTTCCTCTTTAATTATACCACATGACGGAGGTGTATAATAGGAAGATATGACAGAGGTTAGGGCTTGTAACGACAGGGAAGAATGGGATGAGATTGTACTCGATAATGGTGGGCACCCGCTCCAACTTTGGGGTTGGGGAGAAGTAAAAGCAACGCATGGTTGGCGTGCTGAGAGGGTTGTTGCGAGAGAGGGAAGCGAGATAGCGGGAGCCGCGCAACTTTTGATCCGCCATTTACCAAAGCCATTTAAGGCATTGGTGTATATACCGAGAGGGCCTGTGTGTGTTGAGAGTAAGAGGGGGGTGGTTTTGAATGCACTGGTTACCTATGTTAGAGAACATCATCCTGCGACAGTCTTAACGATCGAACCGAATTGGGAGAAGGCAGACCTGCCGGAGGGGTGGCGCCAGTCATCAAACACTATCTTGGCGCCTCGGACTCTTATTCTTGATCTGGAGCGATCTGAAGAAGAATTGCTTGCCGTTATGGCAAAAAAAACACGACAGTATATTCGAAAATCTGCGGCAGAAGTGACTGTTCGCCAGATAAAAACAGCGACAGAATTACAGGAGTGTTTGGCTATATATAAGCAAACAGCTCGGCGCGCCGGATTTGCACTTCATGGTGATGACTATTATGAAGATATTTTTAAGGAATTAGGTGATCATTCGCCGGTATTTGCCGCATTTCATGGTGAAAAAATGGTTGCCTTCTTGTGGTTGGCTATCAGTAATTTTACCGCGTTTGAACTATACGGGGGTGTGACGGATGAAGGGCAGGAGGCGAGGGCCAACTACACCTTAAAATGGCAGGCTATTACCATGATGAAGAAGTGGGGAATCTCCCAGTATGACCTCAATGGCTTGATCAACGATGGGATCAGCGCATTTAAACAAGGTTTTGCTGATCATGAGAACAACATGGTTGGTACATTCGATTTTCCGCTTTCGCCATTTTACCATGCATGGACGTACGGTCTTCCGGCGGCCAAGAAGATTATTCGGGCAATAAAACGATAGCTATTTCCAGGCTGTTTTAGTCATTGAGAGACTTGGGATAACTTCAAGATCATAAGGACTCGTAGGCTCCTTAGCTTGAGCGTAGTAGTAGCCAAGTGCTGCGATCATGGCTGCGTTATCAGTACATAGTTTGATAGGCGCATATTCGATGGCGATAGGGAGTCGATCTGCAAGCATTTTACGAAGGGCTTGGCTCGCGGCAACACCGCCTGCAATAACAACGGATTTGGGTGCGTAGGCCGAAAAGGCGCGAAAGGCCGTGTCGACAAGCGTTTCGTTGGCAATGCGCTGGAAGCTGGCAGCAAAATCTGCCCGTTGAACGTCGTTTAAGCGTGCTGGAAGGCCATAAGATGGAAAAGTGAAGTCAACACCCACTTCGCGCTGTACTGCCCGTAAAACAGCTGTTTTGAGGCCTGAAAAGCTAAAGTCGTAAGGGTTTTTAAGCTTGGCTTTTGGCAGAGGATACTTATAGGGGTCACCTTGAAGAGCGAGTGTATCTACAGCGGGACCGCCTGGATAGGGGAGGCCGATAATTTTTGCCACCTTATCGTACGCCTCTCCTACCGCATCATCCTGAGTTTGGCCCAGGAGCGTGTAGTCGCCATGATCGCGGAAGAGGACTAGTTGCGAGTGGCCTCCACTCACAATAAGGGCCAGCATAGGAAATTCAGGCTGTTTTGAGGGAAGCGCAAAAGAAAGATCGGTCGATTGCTCAGTAATAAAGTTTGCGTAAACATGACCTTCGACGTGATGAACGGGGTATAGGGGTTTGTTTTTTAAGATAGCAAGCGTTCGAGCGGCGAGCGTACCCACCAAAAGCGACCCGATAAGTCCCGGCGCATAAGTGACGGCAATGGCGTAAATGTCGTCCCACGTGGCGTGGGCGTTTTGGAGGGCTTGGGTGATAACAGGCTCTATTACCTCGATATGGCTTCGAGCAGCTACCTCTGGGATGACTCCTCCATACGCGGCATGGATATCAATCTGAGAATTAACGACATTACTGAGAAGGCGGTGACCATCTTCAACGACGGCGGCCGCGGTTTCGTCACAACTGCTTTCTATTCCCAAAATTTTCATTGCCCTCATTTTAGCAGATTACACCTCTTTAATACAGAAGGGCTCTCGGAGTATACTAGAGGTAATGAATTTCCGACTTTTTACCATAAGTTTAATCGTTGCGAGTATAGTAGCAATAGGTTTATTTGCGGTAGGCGCACTGCGGAATCACACGTTCGACTATTGGTATTTGCCATACAATCTTTTTCTCGGTGCAATTCCGCTTGCTCTTGCTGTAGGCTTGCGGAAGCTGCTTAATACCTATAACTGGAAGAACTGGCGTACGGTGGCTCTTTTGATTATTTGGCTTCTGTTTTTGCCAAATAGTTTTTATATTTTTACAGATTACATTCACTTGCCGGAGGTGCAACGTGTGGATATTGTACAGGATGTGATAATGCTGGCGCAGTTTAGTATCGTCGGGTTTGTGATGGGCTTCGCGAGTCTGTGGCTTCTTCATACGGCCTACCTACGCCACTTGAGGGCAAAAATAATAACACCACTTGTAGGGGTGGTGCTATTGCTGAGCAGCTTTGCAATTTATTTGGGTAGAGAATTGAGGTGGAATAGCTGGGATGTGGTGAGTAACCCGGTTGGTCTCTTTGGAGACGTTTGGTCGATAGTGGCTCACCCTTCTGCGCACCCTGGGTTAATCTCGGTGACGTTAAGCTACTTTGCGGTACTCGTAACTTTGTACTGGTGCATGTGGATAGCAAAAAAGAATGCATAAGTTTTGAGAGTGGGGCAGCGAACGAACCGCTGCCCCGTACTCCCTGCTAGCAGGATCTCGAAACCTGGATCCCGTCATCCGTCACGGTCGAACTCAGTACTGTACCCGAAGGGACACAGACGGAAGGCTTGCCATCGTTCTCGGTGATTCTCACCGTGACGGTCATGCCGTAGTCAAGTCCTAACGGTTCACGCCAGAGCGGGATATCGCGGTCGACTACCCAGCTGCCATCGTGCGTGGGGTGAACATAGGCTCCTTGGATGAAGCCTTCCTTCACCTCTGCCAGGTCATTGACTGTCTTGCTGATGAGCGACGAAGGCACCTCGATAGCCCGGTCGCGCTCGTAAGGAACACCTTCTTCCGCTTGGGTGAGTGGATTCCAGTACGTCAGTTCGGTGACTAGGCCGTCGGCCAGGGTTTGCGGTGTGTTCATTGCCACTCTGAATCCGATGGGGAGCGCTACTTTGAACCCACTCTGCGGATCGGCCGAATCCTTGGGTTCGATTGTGCCACAGAGCTTCAGGCAGCTCTGTGTGGCTGAAGCGCCCTTCTTGATGTACAGCCGGCCACCTTTACCGATAACCTGCGTGCTGGCGTCGAAACGGATGGGACTGGCATCGAGCTTGGCCTGGTACTCGGCGCGTGATTGATGCACGGGCGAGCCGCTACACCCCGATACAAGAAGTGCCAAGGCCGCTGCGCCCAGTACAACGAACCAGAGTATTTTTCTCACAGTTCCTCCTAGGGGAGAGAGTACTGCCTAATTTAAACATAACATTGCTTTAGTAACAATATTATGGAAAAGTTTTTGGAGCTAAGAGAGTTTTACCGCACCTTCACGAATGACCTCTATCGTGCCATTTTGGTGAAGCTTAACGATAGTTGATGGGGGTCTGTTTGAGAGGTCGCCGCCATCAACATAAAAATCAACACGATCTCCAAAATATTCCCATGCTTCGTCTACATTGGTAGAACCTGGGGCTCCCGGATGATTAGCGCTTGAGGTAACAAGCGGCCCTGTTTTTTCAAGGATGGCTCTTACGGCTTCGTCTGCCACCACTCGAAATCCTTGTCGGCCGGTCTCTTGGTGCATGTAATTGAGCTCGGGACCAAGCGGGGTCTCAACGCTAAGAGGATTAGGCCACCACTGCTTAACGCGGTCGATATGGTGTTTATTGACACCAAGTGCAAGAAGTTGGTCTGTTGAGGCCGCGATAACCGTACCCGGTTTATGGTCCCGGTTTTTTAAGGCGTATAACTTGGCTACTGCCTTCGGGTCTGAGGCGCGTGCGACAAGTCCGTATACCGTATCGGTTGGCATGACACCTACCTCACCTCTAAGAAGGTGATCGACTACTTCTTCCCTGGATATTGTTTGAAATGATTTGTGGTGCATAATGCCCGTTATCATATCATTAATAGGCTGTATTTTGTAGTGATGATCAGAGTGGTAAAATAGGGACATGAAAGAATTTTTGGGGGATATGGAGAAGACGGCTTCCGGTGGACTAGCCGGCCGAGTACTCGGGCTTTACCGTAAGGGAAGGGCGAAGCTGGTAAGTGCCCGCTACGGAAACCCGGCAAGTACAGTGCGAGTCATCGTAGTGGTAGGCGAGTACGGTAAGACGTCCACGACACAATTGCTCCTGGCTATTTTAAAAGAGACTGGACGAGTGGTTGTCACCTACGTGCCAGGTTCAGAGGATGTAGTATCGGATTTACAACGACAATTGAAAGATGCAAAGCGTAACGCGGCTGAGTTTTTTATCGTTGAGGTGACTCCTGAGCTTATGGGGTCGGGGGGGCTGATGGCTCTGGGTATCGATACAGTAATAGCGACAAGCAAATCGCCTGAGGCTGATGAACTTCTGGCGGGAGACCTGAATTATGCGGTCATTCCAGATACGTATCAGGCGGGTTTGCTGGAAATAGCTGACCATCAGGTGATTACGTATGGTGAGCAAGAAACAGCCGAAGCCCGCATTAATAAATTGACATTATATCGTAAGGGCACAGAGGTCGATTTGACCATTGACCATCATACTTCCCTCACGGCAGCAACACATTTGGTGGGGAAGGCTAATGCTTACAATCTAACCGCAGCAATTGCGTCGGCGTATGTTTTGGGCATCCCTTTTAATACCGTCGAAGAAGGCGCAGCTGCGGTAGAGGCGGTAGAAGATAACTACGAATATTTGAAGGGAGATCGTCCTTATTCGGTTGTAGTAGATAAAGCTAGCACCGATGTTTCGATAAAAATGGTAGTTGATTCTGCGGCAGAACTCAGTAAGCGCCGACTTCTTGTTGCTCTCGAAGCAGCTAAGTGTGATGACGCAACTATCCGGTATGTTAAAAAAGTTGCCGATCGACTCGTATTGGTCTTAGCCGACGAGAGAGCGCTCCCAGGAGCGGAAGTAGTAGCTTCTCCTGAAGAAGCGTGGCGTATTGTGGGCCGGGCAGCTAAGCTTGATGATACAGTGTTGCTTATTGGAAAAGAGTTCGCCTCACAAAAAGATCAGTTGGGCATTTTAGGTGAAAAAGAGAATCAATAGATGTCTTTTCGTAGCATTGTAAAAAAAGCAATACCGATCGGCCTGTTTGAACGAATTGAGCCTATGGGTCATCTTATTGAGGCGATCGCAGCGAATATTCGTTATGGATTTCCGTCAAAATCGATGCATGTTATTGGGGTAACTGGCACGAATGGCAAAACGACTACCTCGTTTATGATCCATAAGATGCTTTCAAAGGCTGGGCTGAAGGTAGGGCTATTGACGACGGTAGCCTATGGAGTAAATGACGATATCCACCCGCAGATCGCTCATATGACGACCGTGTCGGCACCATTATTGCAAAAACGCTTGGCGGAGTTTAAGGCTCAAGGGGTAGAGTGGGTTGTGCTTGAAACCACCAGCCATGCCCTTGTGCAGCACCGTGTATGGGGGGTTCCGTATGAAATTGCCGTCATGACGAATATTACTCATGAGCATCTTGATTATCACAAGACTTTCGCGAGATATGTTGCGGCAAAGCGACGACTTTTCCAAATTGCCGCACGGCACGGAATGCGACTCGGAATCGTAAATGCGGATGACGAACATGCGGCTACCTTTCTTTCCGCTACGCCTAAC
Source organism: Candidatus Saccharimonadales bacterium (assembly GCA_035697325.1). Lineage (NCBI taxonomy): Bacteria > Candidatus Saccharimonadota > Candidatus Saccharimonadia > Saccharimonadales (SeqCode) > Saccharimonadales bacterium (SeqCode). The sequence continues at coordinate 118,528 of DASSDB010000002.1, read as the reverse complement.
TCGCTGGCCTATGGCATAAAAACGGGCGAACTAACCGCAAACGATATTTCATTAACCGCCGAAGGGAGTGAGTATACTGCGGAAGTCGGTGGAGATTCGTATGCGATTCGTTGCCGGATTCCTGGAGAATTTAATGTATATAATAGCCTCGCCGCGGTAGCCGTAGGTCGTAAAATTGGTCTTTCAAAGCAGCAAATTGAGGATGGCATCAAAAGTCTTGAAGGAGTGGAGGGTCGCATGACGGTGATAGATGAAGGGCAGCCGTTCGGTGTTATTATCGACTACGCCCATACGCCCGATAGCTTTGAAAAGTTACTGCATGATCTGCGGCCGGTTGTTAAGGGCAAGCTGGTTGTGGTATTTGGTTCGGCTGGCCGAAGGGATGAAGAAAAAAGAGCCGTCCAAGGAGAGATTGCGGCTAAGTATGCCGACGAGGTGGTCCTAACTGAAGAAGATGATCGTGACATCGATGGTCAGGAAATTATGGATGAAATCGCTTTGGGTGCGGAAAAAGTGGGAAAAACGCGCGAAAGAGATTTATTTTTGGTACATGATCGCAGAGAAGCAATCATCTTTGCATTTTCGCGAGTATCGAAAAAAGAAGACACAGTTATTCTTTTAGGTAAGGGTCACGAGAAAGATATCCTTCGCCCCGGACCACGCGCGGCTGAACTTCGCCACTTGAAGCAGGATGATGGTGACCCGGAGCGAGTTATATCTGTGCCATGGAGCGAAGCAGAAGAAGCACGAAAGGCGTTACAGGCATTAGCCAAGTAAAAATCCCGAGCCTTCACTCTTTTGAGAGAGAAGGTTCGGGATTTATGCCGGCTTCGAAAAGACAATGGGCGGTGCTGATTGCACGCGGTTACGGTAGCACGGCTTCACGCAGCTGCCGAAGCAGGTTCTCCGGCGGAAAGGTGATGTGGATTGACTCCACAGGCGAATTCTTGTCCTCTGAGCTCCAGCTGGATCGCTTGAGATGGAGGCACAGCTCGGTATTGCTTGCGCCGAGTATGGGGAGGAAGGCGTGAACGAGACAGGCATGAAGCCGAAGAGTCTCTCTTTCTATGGCTTCAATTCGAAGTTTCTCCTTCTGTGCGTCCTCACGATCCTTGTTCACCCTGATGTAATATTCCAGCAAGGCTAGGTTTGGGGCAAATGTGTCACTTCGATCGAGCCAGAGCCTGAAGCCTCCCTCCGGTCTCAGTGAGCTTTCACGCTGGAAACCGTTTTGCCGGAGAATGAACCAGACAACCTCTCCGAGAGCTATCGCCTGTGAGGTAAGATTGGGACGTCTTTTGGCCAGATTCGCCATTGCCTCGATGGCCTCGTTCCTTAATTTCCGCTTACTAGTCACTCTACTCTCCTAAATGTAGGATGCGGCACGTGAACGAAAGTATTTAATCATCTTTTTGGAGACTATACAACGACTATCGTCTAGGGGCAATCTTTTCACTAGTGCGTGTTTTTAATTAAAGCTAAGGCTGGTGCAACGGATATAGCCACCGCCTTTTACAAGCTCTTTGATATGAGGCGTCATGATTTTAAGACCATACTTCCTTAAGGCAGCTGCAAGTTTGGGCGCTTTGTCACTCATAATGACCGTTTTGCCGGTAGAAACGAGGTTAGCAGCGAACCCCACGGTCGCTTCCTCAAGCGATATTTTGATTTTTTCAGCAGCATCGAATGTTGCCAGGAGAGCTTGGCTTTCAGGGGTAAAGGCTTCTTCGCAGTATGCAATGAGCCCCTTTTTACCCGCTTCGGGAGGTCGGATAATAGAGAGAGCAAGATCGATATCATAAAAGAAACTGTCTGGCCAACCAGTAATTTTATTGACAACTGGCTTGTTTTTACTATCCAATTCAGGAATGGTTTGTAGTTGAATGCGTGTATAACCCAACTTCTGGGCGGCGAATTCCTGTGCTTCGACATCTGAGCGATATCCTGTGCCGCAAAAGAGATAATCGCCAAAGGGAAGTGCATCGCCTTGGCCGCTGAAACGATACGATTCTGGTACTCGGATAACTTTTTTGCCAAGCTGAGTGAGGATTTTTTCAGCATGATCTTCCTCTGCTTTTCGGACATTGGGAAGACGTGCGAGGATAGCTATATCCCCACGTACGAGTGCCCAGTTTGCCGTATAAACGCCGTCTTGTGAGCTGACAGGGGAGGGAACTCGTAGAACGTTGATGTCGGCAGATTCGAACATGGCCGCGATGGTTTCGTGCTCGTGGATCGCACCGCTATTATTGAGATCGTCATCGCTATAGTAGGGGTTAATGGGCTGCTTCGTGCTAAAGTGCTGAGCGTCTGACATCAGCACGGTACGGTTGAATGTATTCATTAATAATATGACTCATGATGTTTTTTATAGTATAGGCGTCGGATAATCTTCTCGATGTATTTTGTCCATAATTTTGATTTTGCATGTTGGACAGGAATTTCGTAAGCACCTACATACTCGGTAATTTCCTTATTGAAACTCGTTTTGAAAAGGCCAATACCATAATAGGGGTGGCTCGGGTCTTTGCTGCGCGCGATTGGCGGCGCACCGCAAAGATCATGGATTTTAGCACCGTGCTCTTTAGCCCAGGTAATAACATGCCACTGAAGGAGATGGCTTGCGCCATAGGCGGTTCGTTTGCGAATCGAAGCCCCGTCTTTGTACATACTTTTTTTGCCAAAATGAATTGCGAAGGCACCGGCTACTACCTGACCCTCATATTCGGCAAAGAAAAGTTGGCCTAAGTTGGCGGCTTCATAGCGTTGATAGAATGTTTTATAGTACTCGGATGGGCGGATACCAAACTGTGCATCGGTAGCAGTTTCTTTTAAAAGCATGTACATAGTAAGACAGTTTTCATCTGTTGCTGGTACTTTTTTGACTGTTACTCCATCGCGTTCGGCCCGACGAATGGCGTGACGGCCTTTTTGCGGAAAGTTTTTTATTATGGTTTCAAGATCAGGCGATATGTCAACGAGCACAGTTGCGTAATTTTGCTGGACAGGACGAGTTTTTGTAAAGTCAAGTGCATCAAGCGATGCAGTATGAGGAAGTTCCGGTTCGATTTTTATGGTAAAAACACCCTCTTTTCGGGCGAACTCGATCAGCGGTTCTCTTAGTTGTTTCAACTGTGCCAAAGTGGACACGCCAGGACCTTTGGGTGCGTACCACACCTTACCAAGGTAGGGAATGCGTTTTTCCATAATGGTCATAGCAAGCGAATCAAGCATGATATAACGAATCGTCCAGCCGGCCGCTTTTTTTTGTTGGGCAAACTCGTATCCCTGAACGACATTTCCTCCATCTGGATTGAGAAGAATATGCTTATTCCAGTTTTTTATTTCAGTATCGTCGGCAAAGCGTACATTCATAATCATTATTGTACAAGATAACCGGGATTCTTCGCTCTCAAAAACCATAAGTGCTACAATTGAAACAATGAGCGAAGAATTAATTGGCGCATTTGATATTCGTGGCAAAGGAGATGCCGATTTAACTGTGGATGTCGCGTGGAATGTCGGTAAAGCGCTTGCCGATTGGCTGCCTATGGGCGGAGCCGTAGCAGTGGTGTATGTGCCGACGCATCATCATATTGCCAACGCTATCATCGAAGGTCTACGGTTGCAGGGAAGGGACGTCATCGATGGCGGTCATGGCGACAAAGATGCTGTGGGGTCTCGTATTTCTACGAGTAAGCTTGCCGGGGGTGTCGTAGTGGGATTTGATGACCTTGAGAAGACGGCAACCATCGAGCTTTATGGCGAAGATGGTAAACTACTTGGTAGCGATACGGGTCTTCGTGAGATCCACGAGCTTGTGCAAGCGGGAAACTTCGTCCCAGCAGCCGTAAAGGGTGAACTCCTTCAATCTGCCTAAGTATTTTTTCTAAATTAGCACTCGTGACTTGCAAGTGCTAATTTTTTTATCTACAATGGAAAACACAAATAAAACAAACGGAGGAATTCTATGAGTACACCTATCAAGCCTCTGGCGGACCGAGTTGTTGCGGTACGAGAAGCTGTAAAAACTCAGACCGCGAGCGGTATCTATTTGCCAGACAATGCAAAAGAAAAGCCTGTTTTAGCTGAAGTTGTCGCTACTGGTCCTGAAGTAAAAGGGATCAAAAAGGGCGATAAAATCATCTATAAAGAGTATTCAACGACCGAACTTACTATTGATGGTACTGAATACCTCATTATTAAAGAAGAAGACATTTTAGCGACCGTTTAGTGAGGAGTACGCAAATGGCAAAAAAAGTATTTTATGATGACGACGCACGCGAGCGTGTGCTAACAGGGGCGAAAGCCCTCTACGACGCAGTAAAGGTAACCTATGGACCAAAGGGCCGTAACGTGGTTATTGCCAAGGGTTTCGGCGGTCCGACAGTAACGCATGATGGTGTGACGGTTGCTGAAAGCATTGAACTACCAGATGACGATGACGCACTTCTTGGCCAGAAAGAAGGCGCCGAGCTCATTAAGCAAGCTGCCAAAAATCTTAATAAAGCAGCCGGAGACGGCACGACGACAGTAACTGTGCTTACTTACAATGTTCTGAAGGAGGCTCACCGTCTTATTGCGGCCGGCCATAATCCTCAGGAACTCCGTAAAGGTATTGAAGAAGCGGGCGCCGAAGTCATAAACCAACTTGACAAGCTTGCTGAAAGCATTGAAGGCAAGAAAGATCGTGTTGCCGAAGTAGCCACAATTAGCGCCGGTGATCAAAGCATCGGGAAGCTTATTGCCAATGTTATAGAGAAGGTTGGTAAGGAAGGTGTCGTTACGGTAGAGGCCGGGCAGGGCTTGGAGATGGAATCAGAAGTAGTAGAAGGTTTCTCGCTTGACCGTGGATTTGTCAGTACCTTCTTTGTAACTGATGTGAATCGTCAAGAGGCTGTATACGAAAAGCCGGCCATCGTTATTACCGATAAGAAGATATCCAGTGTCCAAGAGTTCCTTCCAATGCTTGAAAAACTGGCCCAAGCCGGCAAAAAAGACGTTGTTTTGATTGCCGATGAGGTTGAGGGAGAGGCGCTCAGCATCCTTGTCCTTAATAAATTAAAGGGCGTCTTTAATACCGTCGCCATTAAGGCACCTGCGTTCGGTGACCGTCGCAAAGAAATCCTTGAAGACATCGCCATCCTTACTGGTGCGACTGTCATTAGTGACGATCAGGGTATGACGTTCGAAAATGTGGATCTGGATGTGCTTGGAACAGCACGCAAGGTTATCGTGACAAAAGACGAGTCGACCATTATTGAAGGTGCCGGTAAGCAAAGCGATGTAAAAGCACGTATTACTCAAATTCATACTCAAGCCGACAACGCTTCGAGCGAATACGATAAAGAGCAGCTTGAAAAGCGCGCAGCGGCCCTCAGTGGCAAAGTTGCCGTTATTAAGGTGGGCGGCGCGACCGAGACTGAAATTGATGAAAAGAAGTTTCGCGTTGATGATGCAGTGGCGGCAACCAAGGCGGCGCTTGCCGAAGGTATCGTTGCCGGAGGTGGCGTAACGCTAGTCAATCTCTCTACTGGTATTACCGCTGACGGAGCAGACAGTGTGACCGCAGGTCGTCAGATCTTAAAGAACGCTTTGAAGCAGCCGTTCCTTCAGATTACTGCGAATGCCGGTCTCAATAGTGAAGCGCTTCTGGCTCAAGTTGAAGCTGGCAAGCCAGGTTTTGGTGTTAATGTAATGAAACCTACAGCAGGCTTGGTCGACGTAAAGAAAGCCGGTGTTATCGATCCTGTAAAAGTTACCAAAGAAGCCGTACAGAACGCCGTTTCTATCGCATCAACAGCTGCGACCATGGGGGCACTCGTGGTTGAAATTCCTGAAAAGGAAGCTGCTGCTCCAGGCGGTGGCATGCCTGGTATGGGGATGATGTAACAAGTTGTAAAATGTAGAAAAATACTTCGGGATATTGCCGAAGTATTTTTATATGCTGCATAAAAGCATACATTTACAGATGTTCACCTAGATGTTATAATATTAACTGGTTCAGATCCCTAGAGGAAGGAGAGGACCATGACCGAAGGTAGCAACTCCTACTCGGTGAAACAGGCCGCACTCTGCGACCTGATCAAGCTCGCATTGCACCGTAAAGGAGGTGTTCTATCGGATTCCACAGGTCGCATAGCTTCGCGGCTACGTGAGCTCTGTGGGCTGCCGGACACCAAAGCGATCGGTGCCTGCGTCAGCAACACCCTCCTCCTGATGGAGAAGGACGGCAGCATCAACCGCGACATGAACGAACAGCGCACCAGAACCTACTCGATTTCGCTTTCTCGAGATTTGACTCCTGATGAGGTGGCGACTCTCCTGAGCGTCGAAGAGGTTCGTAAGCTGTTGTTCACTGTCTCGTCGGTGGTGAAGGACGACAAGTCGGAAATGGAGTCACTGATCGAGACCTGCCAGCTGGCGTATCTGGAACTTCAGACGTATGCGGCCAAGCCGACGGTTCGTCGTATGGGCAACATGGTCGCTCTCAACGTCAAGGGCATTCTCAAAGCTACGGGGATGCTTGGGGTGGAGCAGAAGCAGGTTCGCTACTACTTGAAGCGACTGGGCCTCATTCGCTCCCACATGAAAGTGGATGAGGATAATCACCTCTGGTGGTGGACGGTCGAAACGCGTGAGCTGGATGTCGATGCGCTGAAGCGCGTGATCGAGGAGCACCCCTGCGACGATGCCGGTGAGTACCGGTCGACTCAAGCCGGTCCGGTGGAGACAAGGAAGGTTGACTCGAAACCGGCATCGCTGACCGAGGGAAGCGCCAAGGCACCGGTGCCGACACCAGTTCCGTCGCGCCAGGAGACCACCAACAATCCGACAAGTGCGGCAGCGCCGGACACGCCTGCGAATGATCGTATCGCGTCTTTGGTGGCGATCGTCGAGGAACTCGCCGGCGACAAGGAAAAGCTGAAGCGGCAGATCCACGAGAACGAAGCCGCCCATCAGAGCGAGGTTAACCGGTTGCAGGGGCAGATTAGTCAGCTTAGGGAGCAACTCGCTCAGCGAAGCACCGCCGACTCCAAGGCTGACGCGCTCATCGCCAAATTTGGCCCGGGTCGCGTGACCTCGTAGTAGGCGAAAGCTCGTGCAACTAGGCTAGCAGCAATACCAAGGGGGCAACACCCTAAATCCTCGGATCGTCCGGGGTGGCCATATGATTTTCATGTGGCCTTTTTGCTACGCCATTTTATCTTCAGGAAGCTTAAGCGGCTGATTGTTGTGGGCCTGCCAGGTAGTCAATTTCTTTAATGATATCAAGCAGGGCTTGGGCGCGGCGTGCCTCGTCGGTTATGGCTCGAGCGGCTTCGTGGGCGGGACCAATAAGAGATTGGTCATCCGTAGAGCGAATCAGAAGAAGATATGTGTCAAACTTTTCTTCAGGAGCAACATTAAGCTTGTCGACCAGCGGTCGGAGCTCGCTTAAAGCATCTTGTTTGATTGAGTCCAGCCCTGTCGCGGCAGGGAGGGGGCTTACGGCAGGCGCAGAGGACACTGCGGCTGGTTCTGGAGCCACAGCTGGGGCGGGCGTCTCCGCTACTTCTTGATCAGCTTCCTGAGGTTCGGTCGCCGGCACGGGATCAGGGGCAGGCGTTGTCGCTGCCTCATCGGCTTGTTGTGTTACACCGGCAAGTACTTTGGCCAGCTCTTGGTCATCACTGATTGGTTGCTGATTTGTTGGTTGAATATCCATGCCCACCTCTGGTTATTACTTATGCTTCTTTTGTAAATACTGTATCATAGAAAGAGTGAAGCCTGCAAGGCTATCTATAACATAGGAGAAGTTTGATGTTAGATGATGACAATGTCCTAAAACAACGCGATCCTTCCGGTGCACTTGCGGTGGCAGCCAGCCAATATACCCAAGCGCAATTTATCGCGGAAATTACTAACGAAGAGCACGACGGTCGCGAGATCAAACAGGTAGTCGTAGCAGGTATGGGTGGGTCGGCATTGGCCGCGGTACTTGCGAAAGCGTGGCTAAAAAGCGATTTGAAAGTACCGTTCGAGGTAGTGCGAACGTATGATTTGCCCGGATATGTTGACGAAAATACACTCGTTATTGCGAGCAGCTACTCTGGTAACACCGAAGAAACGATAAGCGGCCTTGAAGAAGCTAAAAAAGCTGGCGCCCAGCTTGCCATAATCGCCTCGGGAGGCAGGCTGAAGGAAGCGGCGCTTGAGGGCGGTATAACCTCAATTATTTTACCGGCAAACATTCAACCTCGTATGGCAGCCATCTACAACTTAAGGGCACTGGTTAAAATACTTGTTCACTTTGGTGTTGTCGACCAGACCCGGTTTGACGAAATCGCCGAAACAGCCGATTGGCTACACGAACAAACCCGCCAGTGGGAGTCGGATGTGACGGTAGCTAAAAACTATGCCAAGCAACTTGCTTTGCTTGCGGTAGGAAAAACCCCTGTGATTTACGCTGGTAGCCTGATGTTTCCCTCGGCGTACAAGTGGAAGATCAGTTGGAACGAAAACGCTAAAAATGTAGCATTTTGTAACGAACTGCCAGAATTTAATCACAATGAGTTCATTGGCTGGTCATCGCATCCAGTAGAAAAACCATTCGTGGTATTTGATCTCGTAAGCCATTTAGAGAATCCGCGGATTTTAAAGCGGTTCGAAGTTACCGATAGACTTCTCTCCGGGCTGCGTCCCAAGGCGCACACAATTAAGTTGGAAGGTGATACGGCCATAAAACAACATCTCTGGGCAAGTATTTTAGCTGATTTCACCAGTATTTACGTTGCCATTCTTAATGGGGTCGATCCGACGCCTGTTGATCTCGTAGAAAAACTAAAGAGTGAATTAGCTAAAGCCAAGTAGCTTGTTAAAACAAAGAGGCCCGGGTTCCTGAGCCTCTTTCGCTTATCGATAGTGCCGCAGCGATTCGATAGGGTCTTTCTGGGCGGCTCGTATTGCAGGATAAATGCCAAAAATCGTACCGACACCAACCGAGAGAAGAAAGGCGCAAAGCGCAATCTGCCACGTAAAGGCTGGGCTGAAGGTAAAGAAGGTGCTAATAGCAAAGGCAAACACATATCCTGCTCCGTACCCGATGATGCCGCCGAGCAAGCTGATGATCAGCGCTTCTATAAGAAACTGCCAGATAATATTGCCATTGCTGGCGCCAACCGCTTTACGCAACCCGATCTCACGTGTTCGCTCTGCTACTCCTACTAACATGATGTTCATAATGCCAATGCCGCCTACTAAAAGTGAAATTGCTGCGATGATAGTCATAATGCTCGTAAGAGCGACAAAGAAGCGGTTGGATGGTTCAGCAATTTGCGTGTTGGAGAGTACGGAAAAATCTTTTTCACCACCATGATTTTTTTGAAGTCGCTCCTCAACGGTTTTTAACGATGCCGCCAGCTTGCTAGGCTCACTTGCGCGAAGATCGATTTGCTGGATTTCGGCGACACCTTGATGAAAGCTCTTTCCGCTTTCAAGGCTAATAATGGCCGTCCGGTCAAAGTCGACATTATTAAAGTTAATAGGATTGTTTATCCGCTTCAATATCCCAATCACCGTAAACGTCTGCCCGCGGATCTTGAACGTTTGTCCAATAGACTGGTCAGTACCGAATAAATCAACCGAAAGCTGACTACCGATAACAACAGTGTCACGATTCGTAACGCTATCGATAAACTGGCCATCACGAATAGGTAAGCCGGCAATATCCTTTAGATCGGGGGTGGTGGCGACCACCGTCCCATTTGAGACGGTCGTATCTCCGGCTTTCATTGTACCGTTTACTACCATGATAGGAGCGGCCGCATCAATTCCATCAACCTTTCCTATGTCATCTAGGTCCTTTTCGGTAAGGGTACTGGCTGTATAAGATCTATCAATTGTAGGATTGCTGAGAATATCCGTTGTTTTTTCCGGGCTTCCAGGGCGGATAACGCCGATGTTGCCGCCAAGTCCATCTATCTGACGATTAACCATTTGACTCACGCCACCACTGAGCGAAAGAATAGTCGTGATGCTTGCTACACCGATTGCCACGCCAAGTGTTGTCAAAAAAGTGCGAGTGCGAGTGGTTTTTAGTGAATGGATCGCACCTTGTATATGATCAACGATAAGGAGTTTGCTCATGCTTTCTTCGCTTTCGTCTTTGGCTTTGCCTTTGCCTTGGCTTTGGTCTTGCGTTTTTTCGCTGGCTTCTTCTCAGCTTTTTCTTTTACGATTCGCTTGGCTCCTAAGGGAACCTTCTCGGCTGAAGTTTCAGTCTGGATCGGGATCTTCGTATCGCTGTCGATTTTCCCGTCCAGCATGTGGATAACGCGGCTGGCATAGGTTGTGAGTGCGGGATTGTGCGTGACCATAATAATAGTATTGCCACGCTTGTGGATGTCTGAGAGCTCTTCCATAATAATATGGCTCGATTTGCTATCAAGATTACCTGTCGGTTCATCCGCAAGGATGATCGAAGGGTTACTCACAAGCGCCCTTGCAATTGCAACGCGTTGCATCTGTCCGCCAGATAGCTGCCAAGGCATGTAATATTCACGCTCCGAGAGGTGAAAGTTCTTCAAGATATCGCTTGCTTGCTGGAGCCGTTTGGTCCGAAGCATACCGCGATACGTAAGCGGCAGCGCGACATTTTCGATAACAGAGAGACGATTAATAAGGTTGAAATTCTGAAACACGATACCAATTTGCTGACTTCGGATCCGGGCGCGCCTGGCGCTCCCAATTTTTTCCATAGAGCCACCATCAAGCAGGTAATCTCCTTCGGTGCCACGGTCTAGAAGGCCGAGAATATTGAGTAGCGTTGTCTTACCGCATCCGCTTGGCCCCATGATAGTGATAAACTCACCACGCTCAATTGTAAGGTCGACACCGTCTAGCGCCCGATGCTCAGCATCACCCAGGCCATATGTTTTCGTAAGGCCGCGGAGTTCAATAACTGGTGAAGAAACGTCGGTGTGTGACATACTATCCCATTATAGGAGCGTCTTCTCTTGAAAAGCAACCGTCCAGGTAGCGTAAATTATACAACTCAGGGCGGCTCTTTGACAAAATGCTTATGTGTATGATAAGTGTATTCAGTATACATTTGATGAAAGCTAAAGGGGGAATTTGATGGCAGAAAAGCATTCTTATACGCTTGGTGAAGGGGTTGATTACACTTTTTCAGCACGACTGGAAATACCAGAGGGGCAAGAGCTTAATCGGGGTAAAGTGCTTGACCGGCTTGTTCGACATGCGTTAAAGACTGCCGATCCACACCTGCCCATAATCGGTGGAGTTGTAGGTGAGGGGAGGTTCGGACCGCGAAAAGAAGTGGTATTTGGTCTCGATCCAAGTAAATCATGGGGCACGCCTGAAGCGGACGACTACGGGGAGCTCGTTGATCGTATTGGCCGGACCGAACTATGGGTACCCCGGTCCGAAGATGTCCCGGCAGCGCGAGTCCCGCTTGGTCGTCGTCGTGAATATGATGAATCTAACGAAGAATTCACCATGGAAGAGGTGGAGGCATTATTCAGGCAATCAGGGCGCCAAGCACTTCGCTTAACCGCAGCCGACCTCTTTTCTATCCGCTATCTCCCAAATTCAAAACATCCAGTTATGTATCATGAACCAGGAACGTTTGTTGATATCTCTGCTGCCGAACTTAACGATGGAGCCCTTGAGGATGTCCTGGCCATTGCCGAGCAAATGGATCAAGATCGGCTTGCTCCCTCTATTACGAACGTACGAACGCAAGTATATAACAGGGGCGTGAACAATGAATAAACCTCGTTCCATCTCTTTGGAACAGACAAGAGAGATTCTGGCCGGTCCGCGCGAAATTCCTGAGGCTATAACTCGCGAAATCAGCCATCGTCTTAGTGAAGGCGAGCCGCTTGTTGATCCGGAGACATTCAATGCTTTTATTAAAGAGCATATGGCTCAGCCCCGCGAAGCCGATATACAGCGAGCCGCCGAAAGAACGGGTAACCAAATGATCAAGCTGGGCTCAACCTCGCTTCTTATGGCATGGATGCTCGCTGGTGACATAAAAATACCTCGCCCCCGCCGCCTTGGCGAGCATAATCAATCTGTGACAAATGTTTATAATCATACGCTCGATCAAGACCTGGCCGAACCGCGCGATCGAATACTTCGTGTGTTCACTACTATATTTCAAGATGGTGGCAAATCGTATGGGGTGGCTCTCGACGGTAATAGTCGCAATCAAAAAAAGTACAATTTACAAGTTGTACGCAATATCCTACCTCATACCGAAGTACTAACAGATGATGAAAAACAAGTTATTGAGCAACTTTCTTTAAGAGATATGGTTGGTACGGCTATCCGTAAATATCACGACAAAAACCTGCCATTCGAAGAGGCAATGTACGATGCCGAGCGTGAGCTTGCGATGCTTCGCAATGAGCTTCCTGAACAGTATAAAGATAGAGCCGAGCACTATGTTGATGCCGTGTTCCGCGCTGATGCTGGCGCGCACACGCAGCACCCTGCCGCGCAGTACGTCGATATGGCGACGGGGCGCATCACCCCTGATGTTACGGATGCCGACAGGCAAGTGACAAATGCTAAAGGTCTTCCAATGACGCTCGATCGCCTTTTTTCAGAAGCCCCCGAAGATAAAGGACAACTTCGTTTTCATCGCCCTAAAGACCTCGAAGTGGTTCGCCGATTGCTTCCAAATGTTTATCGGGGTAGCGAGCAATGAGTGAGCGTATTGATGTGGTAGCATGGGATGTCGATAATACGGCGTACGACCATCTTACAAAGACGATTCCCTCAAAAGAGGCTCTAAATGCCCTCGAAGTTCCGTCTATTCCGGCGACAGCTCGCAACTTACCCCTTATGCGTAAAATTGCTCAGCATGGTGTCCGTCTCGTTGATCTTGGCTCCCTCGATAGTGGTGCAACTGCCGTTGACCTTGCGACCGAGGAAGTAGTCTGGAAAAACTGGCTCGAGCGCGATACAGTAACAGAAATCATGCGTAAAGCCGGCAGAAAATGCATCGAAATTTCGACTTCAACTCTGGAGGCGCGCATCAAGACAGATCCGGCCAGTATCGATACACGTTTTAATTATCCGGAGGAGTCGCCCTCTGTCTTTGGTGTGTACCCTCTAGAAGAAGGGCCATGGCTCGAGGAGTTGTTTGAAAGTATGAACGAAGTACAGGCTCGTTTTATGCGCTATGAAAATAGTGAGACTTTGGGGTGTTTTCAAATAACGGTGAATGGAATTAATAAAGGAACGGGAATTGCGAAAGTGTTTGAATTGGCCGGTTTAAGCGATGGCAAGGCCGTTGGTATAGGAGATGATATCTCCGGTGATGGCCCTCTCTTTGATGCCATCCACGCTATGAGACAGCGCGGCATAACCGTCGCCATGGGAAATGCCGATCCGCTCCTTAAGGCCAAAGCGGATCTTGTCGTTCCTTCCGTATCAGATACGCCGGATGGCCTCACCTATGCACTACGTCATTTTAATCTGGTAGAATAGGGTTATAAAACCTGTGGAGAGGTGCAAGAGTGGTTGAATTGGCACGCCTGGAACGCGTGTGTGCCAGCAATGGTACCCAGGGTTCGAATCCCTGTCTCTCCGCCAAGAAAAGAGTCCTAGACTAGGGCTCTTTTCTTTTGATTAACTATATAGGGCAAAGTTTTGTTTTTTCGCGTTATTTTTTCTACAATAAACATAAACGGAAAAGAGGGTATATGGCAAAATCAAAAAAACGCGTTCCTTTCTATAAACGTCATAAGAAGCTGCTGTGGATAACGGGTAGCATACTTGCGGTCATTATTATTGTAATGACACTTTTCAAGGTAACACCATGGCCAGGTGCATTGCTTATCCGAACCGTGTTCGATTTAGACAGCGCCAAGTCTAAGCAGGCTCTCGAAAAGCACACTCCCCAACAACCCGTAACACGGCTTGCCAATGAAAAATACGATTCTACCGGAATGCTTCTCGATGTTTACTTTCCATCAAATATAGGCAATACGGACAAACAGCTACCGGTGGTCATATGGACCCATGGTGGTGCCTGGATTTCTGGCGGCAAAGACGATTGGGCTACCTACTTTAAAATCTTGGCTGCCAAGGGCTTTACTGTTATCGCGCCTAACTACACCCTTGCACCCGAAAAAACCTATCCCACTCCGCTAAAACAGCTAAATGAGGCATACGATTTTCTTGACAAAAATCAAGGCCGTTTTCATGCAGATATGAACAAGGTATTTCTCGCTGGTGATTCAGCCGGCGCCCAGATCTCTAGTCAAATGGCAGCCATCGTGACCAATCCGTTTTATGCAGCCGAGGTAGGAATCGAACCGACACTAAAACCATCGCAGCTCAAAGGAGTGATTCTTTTCTGTGGTATATACAAAATGTTCGGCCTTACGCAACCAGCGCCGGAACTTCCCAAAATAATAGGATGGGGCGATGATACGGCCCTCTGGGCATACTCTGGCACAAAGGACTATTCAGATCCAATCATTCGCCAGATGTCTCCGTATTATCACGTGACGTCTCAATTTCCGCCCACCTTTATAAGCGGAGGTAACAACGATCCACTCACCAACGACCAATCCAAACCGTTTGCAAAAGAACTGAGTGATAAGCATGTACCGGTAACTACTTCGTTCTTTGCCGACGATCATCAACCGAAGCTTCCGCACGAGTACCAATTCAATCTTGATACAGAGGACGGCGAAGAGGCGATGAGCAAAGTGGTTGATTTTATTAAAGCTCGCACACAGTAGCAGAGTATTGATCACAACCGTAATTCGGTATATTATCTCTTTGGTTTGTCGGCCGACTATCAACTCTACAAGGGAGTATCTCTATGCAACCCACGCATGATGAGGCTGCCAGGACAGGCGATGCCCTGCTCGGTAGCGAGCTGGGTGGCGGTGCCTCATTCGACGGGTGTGGCGGGGCGATCTTTGCCCCGGAAACACCGGGTGAGGTCTTCGAGGACGGCTGCCGAGGATACGACGGTGGAGGTGACTTGCTCTGACGCCATTTGGGTCCGTCGTTCGTGATTTTTGTCAGCGAACGACGGACCCAAACTACCAACAACCAACTGTATATTGACATAAGCGGTATTTTGTGATTATATTATTATAAATGCCCATCAGCGAAAAAATAAACATATCCAATCGAGAAGCCTACCAATTTTACGACACGGAAAGCCCCTTTGCTTCGGGCACTTTGCGTCATTCGCTTTTAGCAGGATCTGAGGGCATAGGTAATTTTGCCGTTATTCCTCGTGACACAGTCATGGTAGAGGTGAACAGTAATTCAATTACTCAAGAATCTTTTGCCGGACTCTCGCATTTGGCTCGAGAAGCTCAAGAAGAAAAGGGAGAAAGTAAGTCCAATATACGCGAGCGAGGTTACGGAAAGCTTGGTATGGGTAGTCTCATGTCATCTATCGATATGGATATGCGACAAACGATTAATAAGGATGAGCTTTCACCAAACCTTACATTACTGTACGACGGCAGCCACTTGGATGTAGACGGCGAGACGCAAATTCCGTCAGCAATCTTGGTCCATGAAGAACTTTCTGACTTGCAAATCAAAGAACTGCGCGAAAAGCTTCCGGCTGGTGTGCCGCTTATCGACGGTAAAACTAATCGTCTTCTTGATGAAGTGGGACAAGCGGAACGTGAACAAGGGCGGCAAGATATCAGCTATCGCCGCAATCTTGGTGGGTTCGCCATAAAAGATCTCGGCTCTTATGATCGAATTCGTACGCAGAAGATATTAGACGAACCCATCGGTACCTTTAATTGGTCCAGTTATTTTGATGCGACCATACATGAGGCAGATGAATATACAAAGCGTACTCCTCGTACTGAGAGTTCTACCTACGACTTCTACGAACCGAAAACTGAATCCTACGAGGAAGTAAAACAGACTGCCACTCCTCAAAGTGACGAAGTCCGCACCTACCGCGAGAAAGTGACACGGGATGAGGCTGAAAAGGACGCATATAAAGAGTATGAGCAGCGAAACGTAACAAAGGCCGCTGAGGAAATTCGAGCGGTTGCCAAGAACCTTTACGAAACTTCTGACATAGAGTCGCTTAACAGTGCTCAGCTAGGTAAAGTAGAGCGCAAGGTGCAATCAAAACTCCACCCCGATCGTGGATTTGAGGCAGGGGGCGACTCGGGGGCATTTAAAGAAATGGGCGTCCAAATGAGAGAACTAAAGAAGGACGCAGCAGCCCGAGAGCCGTCACAACCTGAATAAATACGCTACATATAGTGTTGTAAATAACAAACATAACGCTATAAGGTGTTATTTTTTTCGTGGTAATAAAAACACTGCCCAACTACTTGAAAACCATACATGTAGGGTCTATAGTCATATTCAGACACTACATATGTAGTAGTTCAATAAAAACACACATTTGGCAAGGAGGGTATCTGTTACCAGCTACGGCGGTATTTTTCTTGCACCCATTTTTGAGAGACTTGGGCGTGGAACTAGGGTAGAACATAAAGTAGCATAGAGGGTATAACATGAGTGGAATTCACGTGGTAAAACGCGATGGCACCCGCGAACCATTTGACGCAAACAAGATCAACCTCGCATTGGTTGCCGCAAGTGAGGGCTTGCCAGACCAAATCAGCAAGGTTGTGCAAGTAGCCACAGAGCTGCAACTGACATTATTCGACGGTATTACCACGGAGCAACTGGATGAAGCGGTAATACATACGGCGCTTCAGAACGTCAAAGATGATCCCGATTTTGATAAGATCGCCGCACGTCTGCTTTTAAAGAATATCTACAAAAATATCTTAGGTGACTACGAAAGTGAAGCAGAGCTAAAAAAACTTCACGAAGAGAAATTTCCGGAGTTTATCAAGCAAGGTATTAGCGATGGGCTGCTTGATACTCGCATGAACAATAAAGTATTCAATATTAAAAAACTTGCCAAAGCGCTTGATCCGACCCGCGATCAACTGAGCAAATATTTGGGGGTGGTGACCAATAAGAACCGCTATGCGCTTCGTAAGCAAAGTGGTGCACCAATTGAAGTGCCGCAGTTTACCCATATGCGTATCGCGATGGGCCTTAGCTTTAATGAGGAAAACCCAACCGAAGCCGCGCTTGATTTCTATCGTCATATGAGTAATCTGGACTACGTTCCGGGCGGAAGCACCCGTGTAAACGCTGGTGGTTCGTTCCCGCAGCTTTCAAACTGTTTTCTTCTCGAAGTACAAGATGACATGGAATCGATCGCCAAGGGCGTTCGTGATGTGATGTGGATAGCGAAGGGTACTGGTGGTATCGGCATCAGCCTCAACAAACTTCGTGCCGCAGGTAGTCCTGTTAAAACGACCAACACTGAATCGACCGGTCCAATTCCATTCATGAAAATGGTCGATACTGCGCTTTTTGCTGTTTCTCGCAAGGGCAAGAAGGCTGGTGCGGCGGCGCTCTACATGGAAAATTGGCACCTCAACTTTCCGCAGTTCCTTGACCTCAAGCAGAACTCCGGTGACCCGTATCTTCGTACTCGTCTTGCCAACACAGCCGTTTTCATCAGCGATGAATTTATGAAGCGTGTCTCAAAAGACCAAGATTGGTATATGTTTGACCCGGCCGAAGTAGAAGACCTCCCTGAACTTTACGGTGAGGAATTCTCCAAGCGCTATGCTGAATACATCAAGCGAGCTGAAAAAGGGCAGATGCGTGAATTTTCTAAAGTAAAAGCCCGTGAGCAATTCCGTCAAATCCTCATTACACTTCAAGCAACTAGTCACCCATGGCTTACTTGGAAGGACACGATTAATGTTCGTGCGCTCAACAATAATACGAGTACGATTCACCTTTCAAACCTCTGTACGGAAATTACGCTGCCACAGGATAAAGACAACACGGCCGTATGTAATCTCGTAAGTATTAACCTTGCTGCGCACCTTAAGGAAGATAAAACGTGGGATTGGGACCGCCTGGCTGCCTCAACCCGCAGTGCGATCCGTCAGCTTGATAACCTTTGTGATATCACCAACACGCCAATTCCTGAGGCTATGAACTCTAATCTTAAGAACCGCGCACTTGGCCTCGGCTTTATGGGATTCACAGATGTGACTGAGAAGCTTGGCTACAGCTACGAATCTGAAGAAGCCTATGACCTTGTTGACCAAATCGCCGAGTTCATTAGCTACCACGCGATCGATGAATCGGCTGAAATGGCCAAGACCCGTGGTACCTATGAAACCTTCAAGGGAAGCGGCTGGAGCAAGGGAATCTTCCCTATTGATACGCTCGATGAGCTTGCTAAGGACCGCCACGTGAAAGTAGACGTCAATCGCAAGACCCGCCTTGACTGGGAAGCGCTCCGCAAGAAGGTGAAGAAGGGTATGCGCAATGCAACGTTGATGGCAATCGCACCGACTGCCAATATCGCACATATTGCCGGAACGACACCTGGGCTTGACCCGCAATTTGCGCAAATTTTCTCTCGTGCGACACTGAACGGTAAATTTCTTGAAGTAAATGTCAACCTTGTAAACGACCTGAAAGAACTCGGTATTTGGGATGATGTAAAAGAAGACGTGCTTCGTTTGCAAGGTGATGTACAACAAATTGATGCAATTCCAAAACATCTTAAAGATGTATACAAAACGAGCTTCCAGCTGAGTCCGTATGCTTTTATCGAAGTAGCTGCTCGTGCACAAAAATGGGTCGACCAAGCAATTAGTCGCAATATGTACCTTGAGACCCGCGATATTGATGAGTATGTTGATATTTACAGTACTGCCTGGAAGAAGGGTCTTAAAACGACTTACTATCTGCACGTAAAACCACGCCACCAGGCTGAGCAGAGCACGGTCAAAGTAAACAAAGCAGAAGCCTTAGGCGGTGGTCCGCGAAAAACAGGTTTCGGATTCGCTAAAGCAAAACAAACGGTATAGAAATTAGGGGGATAAAACAATGGGCATGAACGCAAGTACAATCATCAATGACGATATGACACTCGAGGAAAAACTGGCTGCAATTGACCTCGCAATGAAAAACGCGCAGGCGCAGGCAAACGAGGAAGCGGCACAAAACGGCACCGTCGCCGCTCCGCTCGATCCAGCCGACCTGACGATGTGTGAAGGCTGTCAGTAAGAAGGTATAAGGAGGAAATATGGCAATTTTAGGAACCGGGATTCAGGACGGGCTACTGCTCAAGCCCATTCATTACAAGTGGGCGATGGATCTGTATGATCAGGCAGTTTCAAACACGTGGTTTCCAAATGAGATCCAATTAGGGCAAGATTTGGCAGATTGGAAGAAGATGAGTGATGAAGAGCGCCACGCACTGACGTTTCTCATGAGCTATTTCAACCCGAACGAGCTACTTGTTAACAAAGCCCTTGCATTTGGTGTGTATCCCTACGTGAATGCCGCAGAATGTCACTTGTATCTTGCCAAGCAAATGTGGGAAGAGGCCAACCACTGTATGTCTTTCGAGTATGTGCTTGAGACGTTTCCGATTAATCGTGATGAAGCCTACGCTGCTCACGTGGAAACACCATCTATGGCACGCAAGGAAGAATTTGAAACAAAGTTTATCAAGCGTATGACCGAAGACACGCTCGATATCACGACAACGGAAGGCAAAAAGGACTTTGTTCGTAACCTTGTGGCCTACAATATTATCCTTGAGGGAATTTGGTTCTACTCCGGTTTTATGGTGGCACTTTCGTTCCGTCAGCGTAACCTGCTCCGCAACTTCGGTTCACTTATCGACTGGGTGGTTCGTGATGAGAGTTTGCATCTCAAGTTCGGTATCAACCTGATCCTCACCGTATTGGAAGAAAATGAAGATCTTCAAACTGAGGAATTTGCGGCTGAAATCAAGCAGATGATCCTCGATGGTGTTGAGATGGAAGAAGCGTATAACCGCGATCTTCTTCCAAACGGCATACTAGGGCTTAACAGCGATTATATCAATCAGTACGTGAAATATCTGGCAGATAGGCGCCTTGAAGAGCTTGGATTCGACCCCCACTACAAGGTAAGTAACCCTGCTAAGTGGATGGCAGCGGCTAACGATACGCTTGAGCTCGTAAACTTCTTTGAAAGTACGAATACCAGCTATGAGGTAAATGCTGGTGGTGCGAGTACGAAAAAGGGTCAAAGTCCGAGCGCCGATCGCGACGAGAACGACCCAAGTAATAGTATCCTGAACCAATAGAGGTAACCATGAAAACCGAGACCGAAGTGAAATTCCTTAACGTTAATTTTGACGAGCTCCGGGAACGGTTAAAGGCTGCTGGTGCCACATTAGAACAACCTATGCGGTTGATGCGCCGTGTGATTATCGAACCTCCTGAACTGGAGGCAAAAGATGCGTTCATCCGTGTCCGTGATGAAGGCGACAAGGTGACGCTGACATACAAACAATTTCATGATCACACGGCAATTTCAGGTGTAGAAGAGTTAGAGGTTACTGTAAGCGACTTTGATGGCATGGTAGAAATCCTTCGGCTTGCCGGGTTAACTCACAAATCTTTCCAGGAGTCACGCCGCGAAACGTGGCGACTTGGCGATGTTGAAGTGGTACTGGATGAATGGCCGTGGCTCGACCCGTATATCGAGATTGAAGGTCCGAACGAACATGAGGTAAAACGTATAGCGGATCTTCTTGGCTTTGAGTGGGAGCAGGCTGTATTCGGTTCGACGACGGCTGCGTATCAGCATCAGTATCCTGATGGAGAAGCTCGTCAATTAGTAAATATTCCCCGCATCGTGTTTGGCGAGCCGGTTCCGGACATCATTAGTGGAAAGAATAAAAAGTGAGCGCACCAAAAAGCTTAAGCGAGGTCCATCGTTCAATCACAATTCCTGATAAGGCCTCGTTTTTAAAAAAGATGTTCGCGTTTTCTGGGCCGGGCTATCTTGTGGCCGTTGGTTATATGGATCCGGGCAACTGGGCAACCGATCTTGCTGGTGGGTCGCGGTTCGGGTACGCGCTGCTCTTCGTTATTTTGATTTCAAGTATTTTTGCGATGTTTTTGCAGCATCTTACCGTAAAGCTCGGTGTGGTGACAGGCAAGGACCTGGCGCAGATTTGCCGGGAGAACCTTCCTAGCTGGGTAACAAAGTTTTTGTGGGCTATGGCCGAAATCATGATTATTGCTTGTGATTTAGCAGAAGTGATCGGTACAGCGATTGCGTTAGAGCTTCTTTTTCATATTCCACTTCCGATCGGTGTGATTATTACGGCACTCGATGTCCTCCTGCTATTATTTTTGCAAAAGAAAGGCTTTCGCTGGCTTGAGGCGTTGGTTATTACGCTCATTATCACCGTCGTCGTCTGCTTCGGGCTTGAGATGCTGTTTTCGCAACCGGCTATAGCACCGCTGCTTCAAGGGTTTGTACCATCGACAGAGTTGTTTACTAATCAGGAAATGCTCTTTATTGCGGTAGGAATATTAGGTGCGACGGTTATGCCGCACAACTTATATTTGCATTCGGCCGTTGTGCAAACGCGGGCACACGGACTCCATAAGAAAGGAAGGAGAGAGGCGATCAAGTTTGGCACAATCGACTCGACGATCGCGCTTTCAATCGCGTTTTTTGTGAACGCGGCGATTCTTATTCTTTCTGCCGCGACATTTTATTCCAAGGGATATAACGACGTAGCCGAGATCGACCAAGCTTATCAGTTACTTGCGCCACTACTTGGTGTAGGAGCGGCCAGTATCCTCTTTGCGGTTGCACTGCTTGCCTCGGGACAAAACTCAACGGTTACCGCAACGCTTGCCGGACAGATTATTCTGGAAGGATTTTTAAAAGTAAAACTGAAGCCATGGTTGCGCCGCTTGATCACGCGGTCACTTGCGATCATTCCAGCGGTCTGTATTGCGATTTTATTCGGCGGATCTGGCTTATCCCAGCTTCTTATATTCAGTCAGATCGTTCTGAGTATTCAGCTGCCATTTGCTGTACTGCCATTGATTTACTTTACGAGCAGTAAAAAATATATGGGAAGCTTTGTGAATAAGCCCTGGATGAAAGCGACCGTTTTCTCGATTGCTTTTGTAATTACCGGATTAAATATGTGGCTTGTGAGAAACGCTATAGGAGGATTATAAAATGAAGACGAAGCTGTTGATTTTTGGTATATCGGGTGACCTTTCGCGGCGCAAATTGCTTCCGGCGCTTCAATCGATCATTCGCCACGATCAGTTTTCGGATATGGAAATCATCGGTGTTTCCAGGGGCGGACTTGATCTCGATGAGTTACTCGGGAACACGCCAGAGTTACAAGAGCGAACCTCACTTTTTTCTATGGATATGGCTACACTGACCGAGTATGACCGCCTGCGCAAACATATAGCACTTAAGCCCGAAGAGCAACTCCTTATTTATCTTTCTGTTCCACCAGTGGCTACGCGCCAAATCGTATCGCTACTGGGTGAAGCGGAGTTGAATACATCAAATACGAAACTCTTGCTTGAAAAGCCTTTCGGTGTTGACTTGGCCTCGGCTAAGGCTATGAAAGAACACGTGGATAGTTATTTTGATGATGCCCGGGTGTACCGGATCGACCACTATCTGGCTAAAGAAATGGCTCAAAATATCGCAGCATTCAGGGCAGGAAACGCGTTGTTTAGTCATATATGGAACAACCAGGCGATTACCGACATTGAAGTGATTGCCAGCGAGAAAATAGGTATTGAGGGAAGAGGGCAGTTTTACGAGCAAACCGGAGCACTTCGCGACGTACTCCAGGGGCACTTGATGCAGCTGCTGGCGCTGGTATTGATGGAAATTCCCGGCAGTCTCGACTGGAATGATATTCCAAAAAAACGCCTTGAAGCGCTGAGCCAGCTTCGTGGCGCCAATCCCTCACTTGCTGTTCGCGCCCAATATGAGGGGTACGCCAAAGAGGTAAATAACCCGGGTAGCCTTACAGAAACGTTTGTCAGTGTGGAATTAGCTTCGGACAATCCTCTTTGGAGGGGGGTACCTTTACGGCTCGTAACGGGCAAGGCTTTAGAAACTAAGATAACGGAAATTCGAATCAATTTTAAGAAGACCCACGATGCCCAAGCGAATCGTCTTGTGCTGCGGATTCAGCCGAATGAAGGTGTTGAGATCGAGCTTTCCGCTAAAAAACCAGGCTATGAGCGCGAGTTCGAACCGCGTCATCTCGCCTTTTCGTATCCAAAAGATGCGATTTTGCCCGATGCCTACGAACAAGTTCTTGTTGACGCCATCCGCTCTCATAAAAGTTTGTTCACAAGTAGCGGGGAGGTTTTAGCGAGCTGGCAGGTTTTACAACCCGTTTTGGATGCGTGGGAAATGGAAAATACACCACTTCTGGTTTATCCTAAGGAGGCCTCTATAGCGGCTATTTTAAGCCAAAGTCAAGGCTAACAACCGCCATTCATCCTTGTTATGCTAAGAAATGTGCAATGGCATGATCGCTTTAAAACACAATAGGAGGAGCAGCGGATGACCACCCCAGTAATACCTATAACGGCGGACGATTCGTCGTCTTACAATTCACAAGGACACCACCAAGATGCTTCTTGGTACGCGAAGCGTCTGATATTAAAACTACAGCTTGCGCGGCAAGTTAAAGAAAACGAGCAAAAAGGCATCGATACAAGCGTGATCGTCTATGACATGACTGATAAGAAGCCTGTTTATTCGCATAATACCGATTATGTACACTGGGCTGCCAGCGACAGCAAATTATTTGTAACCTCATTATTACTTGAAGATCTTCGAGCGGGTAAAATCACACTCAATACGCAACTTAGTTGGACGGCGAGTGATCGCCGGGCAGGCGCCGGTATATACGATTCGGACAGCTCGCCACTAACAGCAACAGTACAAGATGCTCTTTTTGATATGTTAAACCGCTCCGGTAACACGGCGGTCCGCGCCATCGTTAACAAGGCCTTGGGCGGAGCAGAAGCGGTGAATCAGCGCTATCTCACAGAGTATCCTGAGTTAAAAGTGACCAAGCTGGAGCCAGTCGCAGGAACGGATAAATTCTTGCTTGGTTACACTACGGCTTCAGAAATAGACTTTATTATCCAAAAGCTTGCGAGCAATTACGATTCTTACACGGCATTCGTTAAAAATGCCTTGGCTACGAATATCTTCGACGATTACGGTCCGCGCAGCCAAGTCAAAGACAAAGAGAACATCTTGGTTATTGATAAACAAGGCCAGCTTAACGATCCTGAGGGGAATAACCGCCATGATGTCGGAATTATCGAAAACAAGAAAACTGGTCATATGCTGCGCTATGTTCTCATGACCACTAATTATGAGCAGCCTGCTGGGCCTATCACCAATGAAGCGACTACATCACTTCAGGCATTTGGCCGCGATATGCTCCGTTTTGAAGGTGATCGCGCACCAAAGCCTCAAGAGCAGCAGAATCAGCTGAAAGTTCAAGACGCACCAGAAGTTGAAAACGGCCGACTAGTTTTTTAAATCACTACACATACCATATGTAGGGTATAGTGAAGATTACAATGCACTACATATAGCGTTTAATCACTTTTTAATGTTATAATGAAATCCCATGGAGAAAACAATCAACATGGGGCAAAAAGAAAAATATATATTTGTAACTGGGGGTGTACTCTCGGGGGTAGGTAAAGGGATAACCGCAGCCAGCATAGGTGCCGTCTTGCAGGCTAAAGGTGCCCGCGTCTCGATTCAAAAGTGTGACCCGTATCTCAATGTAGATGCGGGCCTTTTGAATCCTGCGGAGCATGGAGAGTGTTTTGTGACCAAAGATGGTGCGGAAACGGATCTTGACCTTGGTCACTATGAGCGCTTTTTGGATCTGGAGTTGACTCAGAAAAACGCAACGCTTTCCGGCCGTCTTCTACTTGACCTTATTGAGGAAGAACGAGCAGGGAAGTTAGGTGGCAAAACAGTGCAGCTTGTACCACATCTAACGGGAGCAATTCAGCGGGCGATCCTGGAGGCGGGCGAGGGAAGCGACATCCACATCGTTGAAATTGGTGGAACGGTGGGCGACTACGAGGCTTTGAGTTATATTGAAGCTATTCGTGAATTTTCTCAGCGTGTTAGTAGGCAAAACTGTTTGTTTGTTCATGTAGTGTATGTGCCCTTTATTCGTACGAGTAAAGAGTTTAAAACCAAGCCTGCGCAAAACGCACTCAACGATTTGAGAGGGTTTGGTATCACACCAGATTGTGTCGTGGTGCGTACGGATGATCCTGCGCCGGCCGGCGTGGCCGCTAAAATAAGCTTATTCGGTGGGGTGCCTGAGGAGAATGTCTTGTTGATGCCAAATGTCGACACGGTATATCGCATACCAATGGCAATAGCTAAAAGCGGTCTTAGCGCAATTCTTTCGGAGTTTTCGGGCTTTACTAAAGAACCTGACTTTTCGGCGTGGCAAAAAATTATACAAGCGCAATCTATTGAATCCCCTCCGGTGACCGTAGGGTTGGTGGCGAAGTATATGGATAACGAAGATACCTATCTCTCCGTAGTTGAGGCTTTACGGGCGGCAGGATGGGCAGAAGGGGCACGAGTACGGGTGGCATGGATTAATGCCGAAACGGCGACAGATGATGACTTTGCTGTCGTTGACGCACTGCTTGTACCTGGTGGTTTTGGTGCGCGAGGTATAGATGGCAAAATCGCCGCAGCACGCTACGCGCTCGATAACGACGTTCCTTATTTGGGGATTTGCCTTGGTCTTCAGGTTGCCGTCATCGCTGCTGCCAGGAAGGCGGGACTCCGAACGGCTCATAGCACAGAATTTGCTTCAACCAATCATGACGTCGTGTATATTATGGAGGGTCAGGCTGGAAAAGAGTCAACAGGTGGTACTCTTCGACTGGGTAATTACGAGGCTAAGCTTCAGCCAAATTCAAAGGTAGCGCAGGCTTATGGCAAAACTACAGTGATCGAACGGCATAGGCATCGTTATGAAGTAAATCAGACATTTCTAGCTGAAATTAAGAGAGGGGGTTTGATCGTTTCCGGAACTTCACCTGATGGCAAGTTAGTAGAGTACGTTGAGGCGCCGGGTAATAGTTACTTTGTTGCGACTCAGGCACATCCGGAATTTCGTAGTCGTCCGGGGAATGCACACTCGTTATTTAAGGGACTGGTCGCAGCAGGCCTTTCTTCGTCCAAAATTGCTCAACCCACGCAAACAGCATTAATTGACAAATAGTGGTAAAAATGCTAATGTTAATATGACAATCACAATAAGCAAAGACAAACATGACCGAAGAACAAAACACCACTACCAACAGCGACGATCTCGATGCGTTACGTATCCTGCTTCACACGGTAAAAGGCTTAAGCGCCGTATCAAACACCGAGTCTGTCGACTCCGAAAGCTAGTATTCTTAAGGGAAAAATGCGATGATATCCTTGCGGCAATTCTGTTGCGAGAAGAGAAAGGAAAAGTCAGTTGCTTTTCTTTGCTTTTGAGCACGGCGAAACTCCGGACCACGTACTGAAGCCTGTCCTGATAGCGCTTCCGCCGATGCAAACGGGGAGGGGGGATCGCATTTATCACCTCAAGGGCCATGACCCCGAAAGTACACGTTACTACGGCAGTACTGACGAGGTGCTGATGGAAAACCTTCGACAAGCCCTGATAGAACGAGGGCTGGCATTTCGAGAGGTACCGGAAGAAGAGCTTCCGGAGCGAGAACGGCGAGAGCTCGACATCGCTCGCCGTTACTCCTGAGCCGTCTCATCTCGGCCGATGCCATCATCCGTTTGATGGCATCGGCCCTTCTTTTTATGCTTCTAGAGCGCCTCTGTTATAATAGGGATGATGGAAGAAAAAGTCCGCACGATTATCTTTGAACTTTTTGGTGTACAGCAAGAAGTTGTTTTAACGCGTCCCGATGCGCAATTTGGTGACTACGCCACTAATGTCGCCTTGCAACTTGCCGGAAAATTAGGGAAGAATCCCAAGGAAATTGCCGAAACAATCGCGGCAAAGCTGAAGGAAAGTAGAGCGTTTGCCGAAGTCAATGTTGCCGGTCCAGGGTTTATAAATATTCGTCTTTCGGCAGAGGAGATTTTTCGAGCAGCACTTCACACATCGATTGAATCCCCTGTAAAACGTATCCTTCTTGAGTATTCTTGCCCAAACCCTTTTAAGGAGATTCACACAGGGCACATGTACCAGACTTTTCTGGGCGATGCTTTGGGAAGAATGTACGAACATGCTGGTACCGAAGTGTACCGAGCAAATTTTGGTGGCGACGTAGGGCTCCACGTAGGGAAAGCGATGTGGGGCTTAATTCAAGAGCTTGGTGGCGAGCATCCAGAGAAATTAGAAGGTATTGCAGAGGATGGTCGTTCGCTTTGGCTTGGTAAAGCATACGTTGCAGGATCGCGCGCCTACGAAGAAGACGAGGCGGCAAAACTTGAAATTATGGCCCTGAACAAAAAAGTGTATCAGCTCCATGCAAACAGTGACACGACTTCGAATTTCGCGCGTATTTATTGGATATGTCGTGAGTGGAGCTATGATTATTTCAAGGCGTTTTATGCAAAAATTAACGCAGAACCCTTCAACAAGTTCTACCCTGAAAGCACGACTTCTATGCTAGGACTTGAGCTGGTTGAGGGCAACATAGGTGATGTATTTAAGGAAAGTAACGAAGCAATTATTCTTCCTGAAGAAATTTCGGGCCTTCATACGCGCGTATTCGTGACGTCTCAGGGGCTGCCTACCTACGAAACGAAGGACCTGGGTGTTATCCAGCTAGAAACCCAAGATTTTAGTTACGATAAGCGTATTATCATGACAGGAAACGACCAGTCGGAGTATATGAAGGTCGTGTTTGCGGCTTTGAAGCTGATTGATCCCGAACTTGGCGCCAAACAAATGCATATTGCAAACGGAACGGTACGATTTGGTGACGGTAAAAAAATGAGTTCACGGCTTGGTAACGTAGCCAGGGCCGTAGATGTTCTAAATGTAGCCAGCGAAGCGGTGCAGGCACATGATGAAAAAACTCGCCAGCAGATTGCGCTCGGTGCTTTAAAATATTCGCTTTTGAAAAACCGTATCGGTGGTGATATCGCCTTTGATCTTGAGCAGTCCGTGAGTCTTGAAGGAAACAGCGGTCCGTATCTTCAGTATGCTGCGGTTCGTGCCGCGAGTATTCTTACCAAAGCGACAACCGAGGAGGTGATAAAAACGGCAAATGAACTTGATGAATATGAGCGTGCTCTTGCTTGGCAGTTGGGGCAGTGGGGCGAGACCATTACCCAAAGCTTAGCCGATAGTTCGCCTCATCATGTTTGTAGTTACCTCTATGCACTCTCGCAGAGCTTCAATAGGTTTTACGAACACAGCCGTGTAATTGGTGATGAGCGCGAAGTACTTCGAATGACATTAGTACGCCGCTACCACAAAGTGTTAAAAGAAGGACTTGGCCTGCTCGGTATCGAAGTTCCTGAAAAGATGTAAGGAAACCTATGGCACAACAAAAGCAAGCAACAAAAACCACTAAACCGACTTCACGAACTGCCGCACTTCGTGCGCGGGGTACCAAGCATGTGGATGGCTTCTTTGATTTTATTCGCACTCAAGGTGTCGTTGGTTTAGCGGTGGGGCTGGTGATAGGTGGTGCGGTTTCGGTACTTGTGAAATCGCTTATTGATAATTTAGTTATGCCGCCGCTTGGATTTATTTTGGGGTCGGCTGATGGACTGAAGGGACTTTCGGTGAATTTGGGAAGAACTATCGAGGGCAAGGATGCAGTGCTTCATTATGGGACATTTCTCAATGACCTCATTAATTTTCTTGTAATTGCGCTGACGATTTATCTAGTGGTTCACTTATTTGGATTTGACAAGCTCGATAAGAAAAAGGAGTAGCTATATGCAAAAAACGAACGACGAATGGCGAAAAGTATTAACGCCTGAACAGTTTGCCGTACTCCGAGAAAAGGCTACAGAAGCGCCATTCAGTGGTGAATACGATGGGCTGTATGCCGATGGCGTGTATGCTTGTGCGGCTTGCGGCCAAGTGCTGTTTGACAGTACGACGAAATTTGATGCACGGTGTGGGTGGCCAAGCTTTTACGATGCGAAACCTGGAAGTGTTGAATTTCATATGGATGATACATTGGATATGTCGCGTACGGAGGTAACTTGTAACAATTGCGGCGGTCATCTAGGACACGTATTTGAAGGCGAGGGCTTCAGTAATCCGACCGATAAGCGCTATTGTATCAATTCGCTTAGCCTTACATTTACTCCAGATAAGAAATAACCAGGTTTTATGCTACGTGCTCTTGTACAAATTGTACATGTGTGGGATTGGTAGGGTCGAACTTTCCAAGCACGAGAAATTCAATGAGTGCTTCTACCGACGCGCCACTTTCAAGCTGCTCAGTAATGTAAGCGCCTATTTCCATGACACTGTGAGGCAAGTTGCTGCGCCGCTCCACGCTCTGTCAAGGAATCTTCTTCCGCATCCCAAAATTCACGGATTCTTCGATATTCATGGGGTGCATGCGTGTCCACAGCACTTTGTAGATTGGCGTATTCAAGTGTGTCCCCGCGAATAGAGTCGGTAGTGGGGGTAATTGGGCCGAGAATGAGTACTTTAGGGATTTTTTCTGCCATGAAATAATATCAGAGCATATTTCATTATTTTGAGCAATAAGCATGCAAAAACTACAAAAAGTGATACGATTAGTTTTGTCCTATGGACGTCGCATCGTAGACGCAAGGAGTTTCAATGGTGTTCTGGGAATATCGGGGTACTCCCGTGCGAGTGCCGCCGACGGCCGACATCCCGTATCAGTACAAGCCCGGAAAGAGCCGGGGGTACATAGTGCAACAAGTGCTGGACGAGATCGAACCGTGGGAGTGCGGTGAAGAGCCGATCGTGACCATCACGGATTTCGAGCGGGCCATGCCTCAGATCATCGTGCCCATCGAAAGACGGACGGTGATCTGGGGTAAGCACGCCAACCACTACGCCCGGCAGCATGACGACGAAAGCACCGGCCTGGTTCGCCTAGACGCTTTAAAGCCTCGGCCGCACGGCTTCTAATAGTGAGGCACTAACCTTGTGGCAAAATCTGTATAATGAAATTATGACTAAAAAAGCAACAATTTTATGGCTCGATTTGGAAATGACTGGGCTTGATGCTAGCAATGATCTTATTTTAGAAGTTGCGGCGATTGCCACTGATTGGGAATTTAATGAGGTAGCCATATACGAGGGTATCATCAAAAATCAAGACATGACGCTCCAGGAGCGGCTTGCGGCTAACAGTATTTTTTGGGATGCTAACCCTGAAGCTCGCGACGGACTTTTAAAACAAAATCAACACGGCAAGGACTTGAGTGAGGTTGAGGACGATCTTTTGGAGTTTATCGATACTCATTTTAAAAAAGATGTGCCCGTGCTGCTTGGTGGCAACTCTATCCATATGGATAGACGGTTTATCGTTGCGCAGTGGCCTCGTCTTGACGCGCGGTTGCATTACCGCATGCTCGATGTGAGTGCCTGGAAAGTAGTATTTGAAGGCAAATACAAAAAAAAGTTTGCCAAGCCTGAAGAACACCGTGCGCTCGGTGATATCCGCGGGAGTATCATGGAATTGGAGTATTATCTAGGAAAGGTAAAGATATGACGCATAAAGAACTCGAGTCGTACCTACTGGAGTTTCCCAACACATGGTTGGATTTTCCCTTTGGCGAGGGAATATCCGTATATAAGGTTGGCCACAAAGAAACCGACCAGGGGAAGCTTTTTGCAATCATTGCCGACGATAGCAAGCCGCTTCGGGTGAGCCTAAAATGCGATCCGGTACTGGCTGAGCATCTTCGTGAAAAATACGAGTCGGTGCTGCCCGGATATCATTTGAATAAAAAGCACTGGAACACGATCATTTGCAGTGGCCAACTAAATGATGATGAGATCAAAGACTTGGCTCGCCTGAGCTACAATTTGGTGACAGGTACCGTTTAATTAACGGTGTCGCTGAATTCACTTAGAGATTTGGTGATAGGCTGGAGGTTATTATCCGTTGCAAGGAGAAAATCTTTGAGTGACTTGCTGTTGCTGTTGTCGTAGATGTCTCCCATGAGTGCAGAGGTTGTTTGCAGTTGATAGGTCATTTCACGGGCGTACGTGCGATCATACACAGCATTAAGTCGTGCATCCTCGAGCTTATCTTTGAGTGCTTGGCCATCTTCTTTGGCTTGGATATTCTTATCGAGTTTCGTCACATCAATGCCGTTTATTTTCAAAGGATCGGCGATATCACGATTGGCATTGGTGAGCAGAATAGTCAAGCTGCTGTTGGTGGCGCGAAGAGCGCTACTTTTGAGATTTGGCTGGGCTTTCTTGCTGATATCTTGCAGTGTGATCATGCGCGCTGCGAGAGTTTGCATCTTATCTTTTGGGCCACCCCCACCCGCGCTGAGCATTAAAACAACAACGATGATTATTAAAAATAGCCCGCCACCCATCAATAAAAGGAATTTACTGCGGCTCATACCAGCCTTAGGTTGCTGAGGCGCAATCTGGTTGAGATAGTCAATGGGATATTGGTTTTGGTCTGGGTTCATACTGCTTGTATTTAACCATATTGCGTAAATAATCTCTAGACTCCAGATGAAGTGTCCGCAGTGGATCTATGCGGACACTTCATCAGAAGACAGTACTAGATCGAATGGGCGATTGCTCGTAGATATGACGGGTGGTTGATGCCGTGGCCGGCACCCTCGGCTTCAATGAGCGTTGATTTTGCTCCGAGTCGATGATGTGCCTCTTCGACCCGAAAAACGAGTTCCGGATGCTGTTGGCGCTCCTTACTCCCAAAAAACAGAAGCGTATCGCAGGTAATTTTTTCAGCCAGGGTTTCGAATTTGATTTGGGCGAATGCCTCTATGATCATGGGGCCGAGGAAGGCGATTTTTTCAGCTGTCATGCGAGAAATGTCCTCGGCAAATCGGCCGGAAAGCGAGAAGAGCCACAATGCCGAGGGCCCGCGCTCGGCTGCCAGCGAAAACGCCGTTACGGCGCCCAAGGAGTGTCCCGCCAAGATAGCATCCCGGGGCTCGTATTCTTCGTAAACGGTTTGTGCTTGACCGAGCCAGTCGTCGATCGTGGTTCCACTCCACTGTATTGCTACGGGTCGAACCTCATATCCTCTCCTTTGTATCGTCTTCAGAACGATGGCGTGATCCTCTGGTGATTTCCTGAATCCTGGGATGAACAGTACGGTCTTCACGAATTCTATGAAACCATGTGTAACGCAAATTGTCAATTACTGTTTACAGAGGTAGATATGATATAATAAACCTATGCAGGATGCCAAAGAAGAAGTACGGGCTCGGCTTAATATAGAAGACGTTATAGGGGAATATGTTCAGCTGAAGCGAGCTGGACGTAACTTTAAAGGTTTGAGTCCTTTCTCGGGTGAAAAGACACCGAGCTTCTTTGTGAGTCCCGAAAAACACATTTGGCATGACTTCTCTTCAAATAAAGGCGGTGATGTGTTCAGTTTCGTGATGGAAGTAGAGGGAATGGATTTCCGTCAAGCTCTTGAGCACCTGGCTCGCCGTGCCGGCGTTGATCTTACGCCCTACGAATCAAAAAACAGTGGTGAGATTGCTCGCAAAAAAAAGCGGCTCCTAGAAGCTAATGAACTGGCAGCTTCGTATTTTCAGCATAGTCTTCTAAAAAACGCCCACGCTTTGGAGTACGTGATCAAAAAACGTGGTCTCAGCAAGCAGATCGTTCAGGAATTTAAAATTGGGTACGCGCCTGCGACAGGTGATGCGCTTGTGCAGTTTTTGCGTAAAAAAGGATTCAGTAAAAAAGAACTTACCGATGCCGGTCTGACTAATCGTTTTGGCGGTGACCTTTTCAGAGGTAGAATGACTGTTCCGCTGATGGATCCGACGGGACAGGTGGTTGGTTTTACGGGGCGTATTCTTACGGATGACCCGAACGCGCCAAAATATCTCAATACGCCGCAAACACTTTTATACGATAAAGGACGCCATGTGTTTGGCTTAAGCCAGGCAAAAGAGACGATTCGCACGGGTGATTACGCAGTAGTGGTAGAAGGGAATATGGATGTCGTGAGTAGTCATCAGACAGGTGTTCGTTCTGTTGTTGCAACTGCTGGCACAGCTATGACTGAGTTTCATCTCAAAGCTCTTCGTCGTCTTACCGGAAATGTTCGCTTGGCTTTTGATGGGGACAAAGCGGGGCTCGCGGCGACCGAACGGGCGATTCCTCTTGCGAGCCAAGTTGGTGTTGACCTCACTATCATTACCTTGCCAGGAGGTGCTAAAGATCCAGACGAGCTCATTCAAAAGGATGTTTCTTTGTGGCAGAAGGCGATAGAGACAGCGGTGCCTGCGGTAGATTGGATACTCGACCAGTATAAAGTGCGTGAAGATATTACGACAGCTACGGGGAAACGAACATTTACCACCGCGGCATTAGCAGTTGTGCAAGGATTGAGTGACCCGGTAGAGCGTGATCATTATGAACAAAAAGTTGCTTCAATGGTAGGGTCGTCTCTTGAGGCGGTAAAAGCCAAGCTTGAAAAGGGAAAGTCAAAAGAACAGCCACTTAAAAAAGTACACATTTCTTCTAGCGAAACCTTACCTGATACTTCTTCGTATCAAGATAATCTTCTAGCGGTGGCTTTGATTGATGCCGCAAGCCAAAGTTTGTTTACAGAAATTGATACGGCAATATTTTCTAGCGATGAGCGCCGGGCCGTAGCGAAGTTTTTAGCTAGTCAACCTGGTAAACAAGCGGGGAATACTCCCGACCCCTTGAAAAAATACGATACCTATGTGAAAATACTATTATTAAAGGCCGACGCTCGCTACGCCGATTGGAACGATCATGATCGTTACCAGGAAACGGCTCGATTGCTCCGCCAAACGGTAAATGAACACAAGAAACAAACGCGCGATCAACTAATAAATCAATTACGGGACGCAGAAGAGCAAGGCGATGACGAGAAGGCGACTGCCTTTCGGACTCAGCTCAATGCGCTAATAAAGGAGATATCTCGTGGCTAAAGATGATATAACCCCAGCAGATGACGATCAAGTTGTTGATGCAAGCGGTGGACCGCTTGGCGAACTCGACGAACCGGCACTTGATGAGCTTATCGACGAAGAAGAAGACGATGTCGATGCTCTGAATAGCACCGAATATTTTGATGATATTTCAGATGACAGCGTGCGGCTTTACCTCCGCGAAATTGGTAAAATTCCTCTTTTGAATGCAGAGGAAGAGCTTGCACTTGCGCAAAAGGTTGTAGCCGGTGATAAACGCGCCAAAGATAAAATGGCCGAGGCGAATATGCGTCTGGTCGTATCGATTGCAAAGCGCTACAGCGGCCGTGGACTTGATTTTCTCGATCTTATCCAAGAAGGAAACACGGGGCTTTTACGGGCGGTTGAAAAGTTCGACCCGGATAAAGGCTTTAAGTTTAGTACCTATGCCACCTGGTGGATTCGCCAGGCGATTACCCGTGCGATTGCCGACCAAGCCCGTACCATCCGTATTCCGGTTCACATGGTAGAAACCATCAATAAGCTGCTTCGTACCCAGCGTCGCATGACTCAAGAGCTCAACCGTGAACCATCGATTGAAGAGCTGGCGCGTGAGCTTGAGATGGAACCTGAAAAGGTTGAGTACGTCATGAAGATCAAACAAGACATTACGAGCCTTGACGCCGGTGTGGGCCGTGATGGTGAAGAAGAAGATTCCGTGTTGGCTGACTTTATTGAAGATGAAGATAGCGCCAGTCCCGAAGATTCAGCAGCGAGTCAACTCCTTAAAGAACAAGTTCAATCAATCCTCTCCACACTATCCGAGCGCGAACAAAAAATCATCAAAATGCGTTTTGGTCTTGAAAACGGTAAAAGCCATACTCTTGAAGAAGTTGGCCAGGAATTTGCCGTGACTCGTGAGCGTATCCGCCAAATCGAGGCGAAAGCGCTTGCAAAACTTCGTAAACATAAAGACGCCAAAAAACTTCACGACTACATCGGATAACCTCCATTTCCCATGTGATATGATAAGAGCATAAGTAGTGTTCGGAGGATATCATATGGAACCAGGGCAAAATACTCCCGTGTCACCACAATCTTCGATGCCAGGGGAGGCATCGCCTGAGAAGTCAAAAAGTCACGCAAAACTAATTATCGTGATTATTATTGGCGCTGTCGTTGTTATTGCAGGTGTAATAGCTGGCATTATCGCGCTGCTCTCACAGAGTAACGCACCAAAGGCAGGTCGTGACTCCGCGTTCTATCACAATCGGCCAGGCTATGATCCTAAAGAGCTCGGAGCGGCAATTGGTGATCCGCTGGCACTTACCTCAACAAAAACAGGCAAAGTATACACAGCGGAGTCACGTCAGGTTATGTATGCCTGTAATGTTATTACCCTGAGCGATTTAAATACATTGAAGGCTTATATAGCAGCGCGAAACGACGCCAAGGGTGTCGAGACAACCTACATCGATGGTGTAGGAGAAAAAGGCGTTGAGCCAAGTGAATACACACTTCCGTCGCCAAGCGAGGACAATAAGTGTCAGTATAGCTTGCAGTCAGAAGGATTTCTTGAACTAAGCGTGTACCAACCACCATTCACTACGCAGGATGCAATTTCTCATGAGTTAGAGCGTAACTATACCAAGACGGAGAGTATGGACGGGGTCGATCTTTACGAAGATAAAGATAATGAGCACGGGGCACATCGTTATATGCTGGCGCTAAACGATACGACTGTTCAAGTTCTGTTTAATGGTACCCTTGAATATGACTCTAAAGAGCAGCAACGAGGACTTCTGGAGGTTGCAGCTAAGAATATAAAAATGCTTTCCGCATCACCAAAAGGCGCACCGGTTTTTACATATGACAGCCCTACCTACAAAAAGCAATTTGCTCGTGCTTGTGATCTTGTTACTAACGGCGATATAAAGAGTCTGACGGGGTATGACGCAAGTATATATGCAACCGAATCATGGGCGAGTAGCACAGGAGTATTGCCGGTAAATGGAACATTATATAATTCGATTCAGACGGCTTGTATTCGGCAAAATACAGGGGTGGGCTCGGCACTTCTTTCGGGGCCATTCGATCAGGAACTCGAAATAACCGTTACGAGCTTCAGCGGTGATGAAGCAGCAAAATATGTCATGAAAAACACGGGAAGCGATGTTGCAGACAGGGTAGAGATGAACGTAGGAGATGAGGGCTTTGCGTACCGTGATACAGCTGATCAGAATACTGTATTTTTCCGCCAAGGAAGATTTGTGGTTGAGCTTATGTTTGATCGTACAGCACAAAAAAATGCCGGACTTGAAGATACAGCCGCGATGGCGAAGAAGCTGACACCATATGCCGAGCAGGTGGCAGCAAGACTTAAGAAAATAGAGTAAGCACGACCCCTTTTTGACTTTGGTAGTCAGTGATCGGGCTCCAATTCGCCCACCGTCGCTTTCCCGCCTTTTTAGGTTGGTTACCATACGGTAAGATGACGAGAGCTCTTGACTTATATTAGTAATTATGATATCGTTTAATCAAAGTAGATCACTACCGAGGAGGATGTAATGGCCAAGGACAAGACCGCCGTTTCCGTGTTCGTCGCCGCCAGGACCTACTTCAACGAACGCAGCCGCGACTACGCGGGCGGCCCCGGCTACAGCGGGGCACCGTCGCTCCAGCAGCTGCCGGGGTCGGCCGCGAACCGGCGTCGCCTCAAGGGCAACCGTCGCGCTCTCGTCGCCGTCTGATCCGCTTTTCAACCTACCCCCGGGGTAGAGGAGCTACCTTTCAGGTGGCAACGGCCCGTAGCAATACGGGCCTCTCTTTTTGTTTAAAAATCGATGTCCTTGAGAATTGTATCGATTTGTTTGTAAAATGGCTCGACAGTGCTGTCGTTTGTCACATAATAATCGGCAATAGCGATCGGGCCACCCTTTTCCAAGTTTTCGATTTCGGCCCAGTCGCGTTGATCGACTTCAGTAGAGGTGAGAGGGCGTTCAGGACGATTGGCTAGCCGGCTATGACGGAGATGCTTCGGCGCAACAACTGCGACCACTATCAACTCACCGGGAAACTCATGCTTCATGATCTTATATTCGGTCCAGCTATAGAGACCATCGGCAATGATGCGATGTTGCCCCGCCGCAATGAGATCCTTTATTTGTTTATTGATGCGGAGCACGACAAAATCTTTACCTTCGCGTTCTCGTATTTCTTCCCGAAAGGGAGTCTCGACTGCCCAGTCGCCAGGAGTCAGTCCCGCTTCGCGCATGGCGTCATAAATAACGCCACCAAAATATACTTTTGGGTAATTCTTTTGGGTAAGATATTCAACTGCTGTGCTTTTTCCGCTTCCGGCCAGTCCAACGAATGCAACAATTTTGACATTTTCGTGATGTTTCATGACTACAGTGTATCAGATGACGTATACTTAATATATGAAACGTCTTGTTCTTATTGATGGAAAATCTGTTTTTTACCGTGGTTATTATGCAATGCCGGGCCTGAGCTTGAAGGATGGAACACCGACTGGTGGTGTCTATGGTTTTGCCAGCCTTGCCTTGGAAGTCATTAAAAAGCTTAATCCAGATTATGTTGCGGTCGCCTGGGACAAACGCGGTACGAATATTCGTAAGCGTAAAGAGATTTACCCAGGTTACAAAGCAGGGCGAAAGCCGGCACCGCCTGATTTTTACGAACAAATTCCGCTGCTTTACGAGTTACTCGCTGCCTTTAATTGGCCGCTATATGAGCTTGATGATTACGAAGCCGACGATATTATGGGAACACTTGCTAAAAAAGCGGCAGAAAAAAATATTGAAGCCTGCCTGATTACGGGTGATCTCGACCTGCTCCAGACGGTCGGGCCTCTTACGCATGTTTATGCGCTGAAGAAGGGCTTTAGTGAAATCGATCAGTATGATCCGGCATATTTTGAACAAAAATACGGTATAGGGGTAAAACAATTCCTCGATCTCAAGTCGCTAAAGGGAGATAGTAGTGATAATATCCCAGGTGTGCCAGGTATCGGCGAAAAGACGGCGATTCAACTCTTACAAGATTATGAAACACTCGATGGGGTATATGATCACCTTGATGATATCAAGCCATCGGTAGCAAAAAAGCTTGAAGCTGGGAAAGAGTCGGCCTACTTAAGCCAGAAAGTAGCTGAGATCTGGCTCGACGCGCCCATCGATCTCGATACCAAAACGATGGATACGCATAATGTTGATGTTGCAAAGGTAACGTCATTATTAAAACGTTTTGAGTTCCATTCGCTCCTTCGTCGCTTGCCAAAACACATGCAAGATACGGGGCAAGGGAGTTTATTTGATATCGCTGAAGCGCCCAGCGCTGCTGAAAGTCTTGATACCGTGCCGTGGCCAAAAGAAGTGAAGCTGGATAGTAAAACCCCTATCCTGGTTCATTTGTATGATAGCGAGGTATGGCTCTCTACAGATAAAAAAACCGTGGCACTTTCTTCTCTTGAGACAGTGGCGCCCGAGCTATGGCATAGTCTGGAAACTGCCAAAGTGGTAACCTACGACGCAAAAGCGATGTATCATGCGGCGCATAGCCAGGGCGTGGAAATTCGTTTTCGTGATGTGCACGATTTGCGCCAAGGGGCATTTTTACTTGACCCTCTCGGTCGTGACCGATCCGTCTCTGGTCTTGCTGGCGAAGAGCTAAACGAGGCGGATGCGGGGCAGGTAACAGCAGCACTCTGGCATGTGTATGATCAGCAACTTGCTGGCTTTAAGGACGAGCCAAGTGTTGCCAAAGTGGCTCACGAAATGGATTTCCCCCTCACGTACATGCTATACCGCATGGAATCTCGTGGTATAAAAATCGATAAGGATCTTCTTCGTACTATGAGCCAAGAACTTGGTGACGAGCATAAAAAACTCGAACAAGAAATGTATGCAATGGCAGGATACGAATTTAATATTGGCAGCCCAGCTCAGCTTTCCGAAGTATTATTCACCAAATTACAGTTACCAACAGCTGGTATTAAAAAAGGGAAAACAGGTTATAGTACCGGTCAGAAAGAGCTTGATAAACTGCGTGGGCAGCATCCAATCATCGAACTTATCGAGCGCACACGTGAGCTTGCCAAGCTAAAGAACACATATGTCGATACGCTCCCTGAGCAAGCAGATAAGGCATCTCGTCTTCATACCGATTTCCGCCAAGACGTAGCAGCAACGGGCAGGCTTTCGAGTAATAATCCTAATTTGCAAAATATTCCGGTAAGGAGTGACCTAGGGCGGCGCATTCGTGAGGCATTTGTGCCCAAAGAGGGTAATGTATTTGTGAGTGCCGATTATTCTCAATTTGAATTGCGGCTTGCGGCTGTACTGGCAAATGACGAGCAGTTGATCGCTGATTTCAACGGTGATCTGGATATTCATGCAAAAACAGCGAGTGATGTGTACGGTGTACCGCTTGATAAGGTGACGAAAGATCAGCGCCGGGCAGCAAAGGTGATCAATTTTGGTATCATGTACGGCATGAGTCCGCACGGGCTTTCGGCGGCAGCGAATATGACATTCATTGAGGCCAAGGAGTTTATTGATGAGTACTTCAAATTGCGTGCGCCGATCCGCAAATATATTGATGACACCCTGAAAAAAGCCGATGAAGAAGGATATGTGGAGACGCTGTTTGGCCGCCGACGTCCTACACCGGATGTAAAGAGTTCTAACTTTATGGTGCGTGAAGGGGCCAAGCGCGCCGCGGCTAATATGCCGATCCAGGGGACCGAAGCCGATTTGATGAAGATGGCAATGCTGAAAGTTGATGAGACAATTGGCGATTTGGGCGAGCAAGTATTGCAAGTTCATGACAGTATTCTTGTGGAATGCCCCGAAGATAATGCCAAAAAGATAGCCGCACTCTTGAAGGATACGATGGAAAATATCTACCCTGATCTCAAGGTAAAATTAAAAGTCGATGTCTCGACTGGTAAAAACTGGGGCGAATTGTAATTCATTGACGTGCCGGCTTCCCCCTAGAGAGAAGCCGGCTGTCACATCAGTCGTTGGCGTGCGGGCTCGGAGCGAACGGTTTGCCGGCGCAGAAGGCCAGGTCGCGGTGAGTCTTCACGTAGTCCTGTAATGCAGCCGGTGATGGGCGATCCGTGTTGAAGCGCGAGTCGAGGTTGGCTTCCTTGCCCTCCGGGCTTCGGCCTTCGTCGGCGTAGTACGCGTCGGTCGGCTGCCGGTTGAGCGGGAGCTCGAGCTCGAACTTGCAGTTGCTGCTGGGTGCGACCACGACGACTTCGGCGACCTTGGTGTTCTTCGTGACCTTGTAGGCCTTGCCGCTGACCTTACGGGTCTTTTCCTTGGTCTCCGTTTCCCAGCCGGCATTCAGCCGGGCCGGTGTGACGTCGGAGACCTGGTCGATCCGGTGGCCCGCCTTCTGGAGGGTCTGAACGAACTGCTGTACCTGCACATCCTCGCTCGGCCATGCCGGGCTACAAGCGGTGACGCTGGAAAGTGCGATGGCCGCACAGGTTGCGAGCAAAAGCAATTTGCCTCTCACAACGATACCTCTCTTTCGGAGGGTTGATGTTGACAAAAAATGATTATATAATAGACGTACTCAAAATGCAACTATTCATATGGTATAGTGGAAATGTTGGTAAGCGGGCTGAAGGGAAGAGATGTTGAGTGAGTGTGTTTTCTGCCGCGAAGTTGAAGGACAATCTTCCTCGATCTTCAAACGCAGTGCAGATGGCCTATGGGCGGCCCGATGGGATCCATACCCTGCGCTTCCAGGGCATGCCGAAGTCATTCCTGTTCGTCATGTGAATATGTTTATGGACCTAAGCCCTGATGAACTGAAAGGTAAGGAGCTCTTTGTTCGCGAAGTAATGGGGGCTATCGCTAGAATTGAACCGGCTGATCTATATGAAGAGATGCTGAGTAGGATGTATGGCGGAGCAGACCCCATGTCAAGGTTACTGATCGAGACGGCGCATTTTAAGTCTCCTCGGGGTAGTTTCGTGATCGATGGCTGGACACTTGCTGTGAATGACGGCGAAGCAGCTGGCCGCACGGTGGGGCATTTTCATCAGCATATTATCCCCCGCAAGGAAGGTGACGTGGTGAACTCTCGAGGGGGTTTCCGCCGGATGTTCGCGGACGATCCGTACTGTCAGCAATAACGATTGCCACTAATGGTTCGGCCTTCCGTCAGGGGAGGCCGAACCATAAAATTTTATAAGAATTTAAATAGCCGGGAATTTTCGTAGTCCCGGCGTCGCGTTCATATCTTTGCCGATATGAAGAAGGCGTAAAGTCGATCTAACCTACTCGTATTGGGTAAAGGCCCTGATCGCATGACTCAGCAGGCCGCCGTACTGCTCAACCTCAATAGAGGAAGTCTTGTTGAGGTCTGCTACAAGAAAATCGGTGATGACGAAGTAATCGGCATCGGTCAGCGAGTTGGTCAGATTCAACGCTTTGAAAGCATTGACCAAGGTTGCTAACTGCTTTGCGGCGTCGCTTTTCGAGACCTGTCCGCTCGACATCTGAACTTGAAGCTCGTTCAGCTGCTCTAGCAGCTCCTCTTTGCTTTTCCTACTCATGCAGCCCACCCCTTCAGGCTTCCCGGGCCTTGACGGTGTTTGCCAGAGCGAAGAGCTTATCCCTTGCTTCCTCTCTGGATACTTCTTCCTGAATCAATTCATTCCGAAGGGTGCCCAGGTCCTTGAACCATGTGTCTTTTCCCTCACGTGATTTCTCCTCGTGCTCGAAGTATAATGACACTGTATACCGTAATGTCTAACTGAATCCCTGTCAATACACATGATTGACACATAATCATAAAAGTGATACAATGAGCTTATGTATAGAGGTGATCGAGCACGGATTTTTCCTGTCATTATCGTTCTTGTGGTGATTGCGATCGCCATTGCTGCGCTTGTCTCTGTTGGCCGAGCAATTTTTGGAGGTGGTGACCAGCCATCCCCGACGACCGATACAAGCCAACAGGCGCTTCTTAATTCGTCTGATACGCATAGCGTTCGTATGACGGTACGGGGTAAGATTGTAGCCGATGAAAACTTTCGCTCTTATCAGGTACTTGTGACACCAAGTGCCCGTACGCTTACAACGTATAGTGGGTATCTTGACCAGCCAATCGCATCTAGCCAACTGGGCAATAACATAAAAGCATATGAAGAGTTTACCCATGCTCTCGATAAGGCTAATCTATCAAAAGGTACGCCGTTTACCGGTGACCAAGACGATATTCGTGGTATCTGTGCAACGGGGCTCGTGTATGAATTCGACATTATGGACAACGGAAATTCTGTAAAACATCTATGGACATCAGACTGTAAGGGCTCGCCGGGGTCATTGAAGGCGAGTGTAAAACAATTGCAGAGCCTATTCCTCGGGCAGATACCTGACCAAAAAACACTTCTTAGCAAGATCGATTTATAGAGTAATACCGCGTATACTAAACATATGATACGCGGTATTATATTAGACTGTTTTGGCGTGCTGTACGTGGATGCAAGCAAAGTGTATTTTGCTAATTTTCCCAAACTTCACGATGAATTATATGATCTCAATAAACTCTCTGATCATGGATTTATCGGAAAAGATGACTATATCACGAGCGTTGCAAAAATAACAGGGGTAAGTGAGGCTGAAACGGCCGATGCTTTCCAGAAAGAATATGTAATTAATGATGAGATTATTGATTGGTTGAAACGGGATATAAAGCCTCATTTCAAAATCGCACTCCTTAGCAACATAGGCAGAGGGTGGATTCAGGATTTTTTTGACGAGCACCAGCTTCACGATTTGTTCGACGTCGTCGTTCTCTCGGGAGAAGAAGGAGTTACTAAGCCGAATCCGATCATTTTTGAACGGGCGGCGGAGCGGTTGGGCCTAGAACCCTACGAGTGCCTTATGGTTGATGATCGACAAGATAACGTCGAAGGTGCTCAAACGGCGGGTATGCAAGGAGTGCTATTCGTGTCAAACCATCAATTAAAAGAGGCTGTGCGAGCTGTTGCGGCGGAAAAGGAGATCTTATGAAAGTAAAAGTTATCAACAAATCACATCACTCACTTCCGTCGTATCAGACTGAACATGCAGCCGCCATGGACGCGCATGCGTTTCTGCCGGATGGTCCTATAAAGCTGGAGCCGTTTGAGCGAGTAGCTGTATCTACCGGGTTATTTATAGCGGTGCCTGTTGGATATGAATTACAGGTGCGTTCGCGGAGCGGTTTATCTTTCAAGCATGGCATTATAGTAGTTAATTCGCCGGGTACCGTAGATGCGGACTACAGGGGAGAGGTGAAGGTGCTGCTTGCTAATATTTCTCACGAACCATACGAAATTCAGGATGGTGACCGTATCGCTCAATTAGTGATTGCTCAGTGTACGCAGGCTGAATGGCAGGAGGTGGGCGAATTGGATGAAACAGCTCGTGGCGAAGGTGGCTTTGGCCACACGGGAAGGTAACAATGCCCGAACTACCAGAAGTTGAGACGGTACGTCGTGGGCTTGCAAGCTTGATAATTGGAAGAACTGTACGCGAAGTAACGCACGATACACCAAAGAGTTTTCCGAATGCCGAAAAAGATGTAAAGGCCTTTTTGCTTGGGGCAAAAATAACAGATGTACGCCGCCGCGCTAAAGTACTTTTAATTGACTTATCTACAGGATATACATTGGTAATCCACCTAAAGATGACTGGGCAATTGGTATATCGCGGCGAGGCTGTTTTTGGTGCTGGGCATCCGAACGATAGTTTGATAGGCGAACTGCCCGACCGCTCAACTCGGGTTATTTTTACATTTGAAGATGGCTCTCACCTCTATTTTAATGATCAGCGGAAGTTTGGATGGGTAAAGCTGTTGCCGACCCTGGAGGTGCCGAACATTGATTTTATGAAAAAAGCAGGGCCGGAGCCGCTTGAGGCAACCTTTACACCAGAAGCTTTTGAGGAGCGGTTCAAGCGCCGGGCAAAAACAAGTATCAAGGCAGCATTGCTGGATCAGACAGTAGTAGCAGGTGTGGGGAATATTTATGCGGACGAGAGCCTTTGGGGCGCAAAAGTTCATCCACTCCGGCTTGTTGGAACTCTGAATAGCCAGGAATTTAAACAGTTATACAAAGAACTTCGCGCGGTTATGAACCTGGCAATAGAGAAGGGCGGTAGCACGGATAAAAATTATGTGAATGCCGAAGGTAAGCGAGGGAGTTACATGGATTTTGCCTGCGTATTTCGGCGTGAGGGCAAGCCATGTCCGCGTTGTGGCACCACGATTATAAAGTTTAAGGCGGCAGGGCGCGGAACGCACATTTGTCCGTATTGCCAAAAGCGGTAGTTACTTTTTAGGTGCGGATGACTTAAAGAAGATCGAC
Source organism: Candidatus Saccharimonadales bacterium (assembly GCA_035697325.1). Lineage (NCBI taxonomy): Bacteria > Candidatus Saccharimonadota > Candidatus Saccharimonadia > Saccharimonadales (SeqCode) > Saccharimonadales bacterium (SeqCode). Next base: position 74,082 of record DASSDB010000002.1, on the reverse strand, counting down.
GAAGCGACAATACAAACTTCCGTCACAATACTTGCAAGGACAATAACGCCAACAATACCAATGATCGCGGTTATCAGGGACGAATTTGAGCCGGGCTGGCTGTCTTCACCCACAACTGGTATGAGTAATTGGAGCGATGACTTGTTGCTGTGTTGATCGGTAGCATATATGATGGGCTGATAATTACCAGGCTTGTTGAATGCGTGGCTAATCGTAAAAGTATTTGAATTGTTATTTTTATACTCAAATATGGTTCCATCGTTCCAATCGACGGAAGTAATGTAGGGGGGTGTGCCGCCTTGTATAGAGATATCACCCTGCCAAGTCTCATTTACCTTATAGGTGCGATAGCTGTATGGGAAGTACAGGATGAAAAGCCCCTCAGACGAAGCGATGGGGCTTTTGGTAGCGTGCGAAGAGAAAATAGTGAAAGGAAGAAGTTTTGTCACCACTCCCTGAGGGGAAACACCAGAAACAGTAACAAGATGTGTTCCATCAGGAAGATTCTCCGCAAGGCGACAAGACCATTTGCCGTGAATATCGGCAGTCACACGACAAATCAGATCTTCTGGTCCAAAGTTTATGGTGATTGTAGAGTAAGGGGGCGCAAGGCCTTGTATGATCGGACGAGAACTAGTGGAATAGGTACGGTAAGGGCCGTAGGGGATACCATCGATACTTATTATTTCCAGACCTAAAGAGGTGCCGCTGCGAGGGGGTGTGGGCTCTGGAAGAGGAATATCGTAATAGACCGTAATTGGTGGTGACGCAGGACCTTCATTGTCGGTATTATTATAGTTTTTTGCTTGAAGAACGTTACTTCCAGGAGTCAGGGCGAGTTGAAGAGTGAAGAAGCCTCCTGTGCAACTCGCTGTGCCAGCGAATGCACCATTACGAAAAAGAGCGACATAGGTACCATCATCACAGGTACCCGTGACGGTAATGGGGGACGTGTTGAAATGCTGCTGATCAGCAGGAGAGGTGATGGTGGCCGGGCTTGTGGGGAGTGGAGAGTCAACTCGTGCAGTAACATCGTATGATTGGGCATTGATCTTTGGGGCAAGAATGAGTGTGCCGGCAAGGATGGCTATGAGAAATAATGATCTCATGACGCGAAGTAGGGTAAGCCTTGTGATTTGAGTAACAGTCATGGGTATTTTCATGTTTTATAATTCCACTACGCTTATGCTATGCATTCTTCTATTGCATGTACGTATCATAACGCTTATACTAAAGCCAACACAACGGGGATTTTAAAGAATATGCAGCACAGTCGAACAACTATTTTAAAGAGTACGAGGCTTATTGCACCAATTGCAGTATTCATATTTTCGCTCCTTATGCCTTTGTTTTCGCAAAACTTTGCGTCTGCCGCAGATTTAGGGCAGGCAACTGTACGATTTGATCGTATGCAGATTAGCACAGCTACGACAGGTACGGTGTGCGCTAAACCAACTACTACGGCTACAGAGGCGGATGTACAGGTAACATTTCCAACAGGGTATACACTCGGCACCGCCGCTAACTTCACGGTAAGTACGACCAACCTCGCTTGGCCAACGGGTGGTACCGCATGGCCCAGTATTGCTACGGCTACCAATGTGACGGGCCAAGTAGTAACGTTCCCAAGTGGTGACCTTACGGTGGGCACGCTCTACTGCTTTAACTGGACAAACAGCGCAGCTGTTACCGTTAAGTCGAGTGCCTCAGGGTCTAATACGGGCACCATTACTACGCGAACAACAACACCTACCAACATCGACACAGCGGGTTTTAGCACGTCGAGTGTGACAGGTGACCAAATTACCGTGACTGCGACCGTACCATCAACATTTTCATTCGCCCTAAGTGCCAGCACTGATGCTCTGGGCACGCTCACAACGGGTAGCGTTACTACCAGCCCAACGCCACGAACAGCTACGGTGAGTACGAATGCTAAAAATGGCTGGATGGTATGGGCAAAAGATCTCAACACAGGGCTTAATTCTGCTACCGCATCAAAAACGATCGCATCAACAACGCCAGGCTCAAACAGTACGCTCTCGGCTGGTACCGAAGGCTACAATACGGGGATCACCAGCTCACAAGTGGGTGGATCTGGAACGATCAGTATCGCAGCACCATTTGTCGGCTCATCGGCGGGGCAAGGTGGGGGGCTCGATACCAGCCTTCGAACATTAGCTAGCTCGAACGGTACTGCGGACACGGCTGTGCTGACTATTAAAAACAACGTGGCGATTAATCCGACCACTCCTGGTGCAAGTGACTATACTGATACGATAACAGTAGTAGGAGCTGGACTATTCTAAAAAAGTAATCCTTATGAGCAAACGAATACGACAATATCTCTTAGCTTTGGGAGTAGTAGTGGGACTTGTCGGAGCGAGTCCCGTTCTCTTGTCTGAGAAGGTGGCTGCGGCCGATGGTGAGTTTTACCTACAGGTTTCTCCATCTCCGCTTGTCGTAACAATAAAACCAGGGCAAACGATGTCGTATGAGCTTAAGGTTCGCAATGCCGGATCTGCTCCTGAGAAATTGAAAATTGCTCCTCGATCGTTCTCGATCGATAACAATTCAGGGCAGGTATCGTTTGACGATACGAAGAAACCAAGTGAAATCGGTGATTGGACATCCTTTAGTGCGCCGAATTTCACTGTACAACCTGGTGAATGGTTTACTGAGAAGGTTACTTTGGCTATTCCAAAAGAAGCAGGTTTCAGCTATTCGTTCGCTCTTGTGATTACTCGTCAAGATGAACCGGCCCCAACAGGAGCACAACGTGAGCTAAAAGGATCTGTCGCGGTATTTGCGCTAGTAAACATTGATAAGCCGGGCGCAACGCGCACGTTAGAGCTAGGAAGTATCACAACCGATAGATCATTTTACGAATACTTACCGGCAACTATAAATGTACAGCTCAGAAATACCGGTAACAGTATTGTTAGGCCGGCGGGAAATGTTTTTATTCAGCGGGGTAGCAATGACGCGAACCCTATTTCGGCACTTCCTGTAAATAAAAATGAAGGATATATCTTGCCTGGTAGTGTTCGTACTTTGGCTATTGACTGGAACGATGGCTTTCCTGGGGTAAAATCGAGCACTAACGCCGAAGGCACGCATACCGAATCTGATTGGAGCACGGTAGATCTTTCGAAGCTGCGAATCGGCTATTATACGGCTAAACTCGTTGCTATATATAACGATGGCCAGCGTGACATACCCATAACTGGAGAAGTTGGTTTTTGGATTATTCCGTGGAAAATTATTTTGGGTATATTCCTGGTAGTAGCGTTGACAGGTTTTGGTTTATGGTCGGTTGTTTATAAGGTATTCCGTTCTCGCCGACACAAGAAACGTCCCGTTAGTTTCCGTAAGTGATCAATCTAACACATTAGGGAGGTCTTATCGCGTTTAATAGATAAGACAGAGGTATGGATAAAAAAACGCAAAAGAAATTGCTCGACAAGCAAATGACACGTCGTGAGTTTCTGCAATTCGCAGGGGCGTCACTTTTGGTTCTCTTTGGTTTGAGCAATATCGTAGCGCTTCTTAACCATGCTAAACGAACAGCCGAAGCACCCGATACGAGCCAGGCGAAGGCATCTACTGGGTTTGGTTCGAGAAAGTTTGGGGTGTAATGGCTGTCCAGCGACTTCCTATAGTTAATAGTGACGACGGTGTTTGGGGTGACATCATTCGTCAGTACCTAATGAAGGAACACTATAATGACGATACTGATAATCCTGTCAACGGGGGCCACCAAAAGGTAACAATAAGGGCGGGAACTGCGACCGCTGGAACAGCACCTCTTAAGTTTACTTCAGGAACACTTCTCTCCACAGCCGAGACTGGCGCGGTTGAATTTAATACTGATTCGCTCTATTTTACGATAACCACCGGAACGGTGCGTAAAAAAGTTGCCTTATATGACGATTCGTCAGGGGCAACGGGAGATTTGTATTATCGGGACGCATCAGGTAGTTTCGTACGCTTGCCGGTAGGACCAACAGGTAAAACGCTGCGGGTAAGCGGTGGTATTCCGGCATGGAGTGACGCCGATGCTAATACAACGCTAGCTACCAGCACAAAAACGAGTAATTACACGATTGTCGGTACCGATGTGGTGATTTTTGCGGATGCGTCGAGCGGTAATGTTACCGTGACGTTACCGGCTGCGGCCTCATTTAGCGGATATAGTTTTTTTGTGAAACGGATTGATAGCTCGGCTAATAGTTGCTCGGTGGCACGCTCGGGAAGCGATACGATTGATGGAGCAACGAGTTTCGTGCTGGATACGCAGTATTTTTCGATTCGCACAGTATCAAATGGAAGTAACTGGTATATAATTTAAGCCTATGTCGTATCTGTTTGGAAAATTTGGCATGAGTAACCTCGGTAATACGAGCGGTACTTCAGGCACGGTCAACCGGGGAATCGTCTTTGCTGGAGGAAACAACGTCACACTTAGTCAAAGCGTGAACGCATCGTCGGCAACGATTACCATTTCGGCTGCCAACCAAACCGTACAAACACAAAACTTGTTCAACATGACGCTCTCGGGAAATACAGCCGGCGTCATGGCACAAGTAAGCTCGGGAACACTCACCTTGGCAGGCGGTAATAATATTACGCTTTCGCAAAACGGCAACGCCGTGAGTATTATTGGCGGAGCTGGTGGCGGTGGAGGTGGTATAGCACTTGCCAACTCGCAAACGACATATACCAGTGGTACGGCAAATCTATCCGTAGCGGGCGGTGCCATGACGATTGCCTCAACGACAGGACAGTCATTCAATTTCTCCGTTCCTCAAACCTCAAGCTTATCGGCAACAGGCGCAGTGAGTATTTCAACCAACGGAGGGACAATAAGTATTGGTGCGCCAGTCGCACCTTCCAGCACGACGCTTTCGCGGTTTGATTACCCGAATGGTATTTTTACTGCGCTCAGTGCGAATGTCCAAGGGTCGCTCTCGCTCAACCATATGTACATACCGTTCAATGTTAGTGGAAGTGCTATGAAAATGGGTGGCTCACTTACTTTGGGAACAAGCACCGCCGCATCAACGGGATCAGCCAATCTATCCGTATGGATGGGACTGTATAGTTTGAACGGCTCGTCTCTTTCGCTTGCTTCTTCGGGGAGTGCGCTCCATGCATTCTCGTGGCAAGCGGCAAGCAGCGCCACGAGCGGGCTGACGAGCCTTACCGGTATGCGAGAGTTGACGGTACCTATGAATGTCAATATAACCCCAGGTGAGTACTGGGCTGCTGCGGTGATTTCAAGCGCAACGACGGCTACGGGTGCTACCTTTACGATGTGGGGCAACAGTATTCTTGGTACCGCGGCGGGGCAAGGTGTTCTGACGCCACTTGGAAGCGCTACATCTAATGCCAATAATGAGGTGATGATGCTCCAGGGTATTTATACTGTAGCCACAAGTGCCGGGCCTGCGAGTATTGCCGGATCTCAAATCAATAATTCGTCAGCCGGGTATGCGATGCGTGCTAACTTTTATAATGCTATTTATAATGCTACGTATTGATATGATTGAAGAATGTAGGGAAATGAAAGGAAGTATCCTGTGGCGGTAGGCTTTCGTTCCTCTTCAAATACGGGAAATGACACCGATCAGTCCCAGCAGTCACCAGCGGTACCAAGTGGAGCAACAACCGATGACGTGGTTGTCGCGGTTCTGACGCGATGGGCCTCGGGACTCAACCCCGCAGTCACTCCACCTTCGGGCTTTACGCATGTGGGCTCACAGGTCACTAGTGGAGATGCCAAGCTTGATATTTACTGGAAACGTTTGACAGGTTCTGACGCAGGCACCTACATGTTTTCATGGGGGACGCCCATGTGGTCGCATGTTCACTGTTTTTGTATGACGGGAGTGAAACTAAGCGGTGATCCGATTGGCTCGAATATTGCAAGCTGGACGGGAACGGCTGGGACGTATGGCACTACGCAGCTTACGACATCGTTTGCCCCCGGTCTTATATGGAGCGGGTATAATGACTCCGCCGGAACCCATACACCTCCGACTAACTTTACGGAAGTAATTGATTTTGACTCGGGTGTTGGGGCGTATTATCTACCCGGAGCCTCAGGAACGTATAGCGCAGCAAATGCTTCGGTTACGAGCTCAAGCAATGCGATCGCGGTACTTATCGGTGTTGAGCCCCAACCTTCCGAAACGCCACCCACGGTTACTACTCAGCCGGTAACAAACATAACAGGCTCGACGGCGATAGGTAATGGAACGGTGGTGTCGGATGGTGGCAGTACCATTACCGAACGTGGTGTGTGTTGGAGTACCTCCGTCAATCCAACAACCTCAGATAGCAAGGCAACTTCTGCGGGAACGACGGGGGCCTACTCGGTCTCCATGACAGGCTTAAGCAATGGTATACTATATCATGCACGTGCCTACGCTATAAATTCGTTGGGTACATCATACGGTGCTGACGTAATGTTTACACCCTATCTAATAAGTGTCGGCTGGCTGACTGCTTAATGAGGAGATTGAAGTGACCAAACCGCAAATTCTTGTTCCCGATAATGCTGGGATTCACAATGCCAGTGAATATACGGAGCGGCTGGAAAAAGAAAAAACCTACCGTGATCTCTCAACAATTATCGTTTGCCCAACACGCGGAATGATTCCAGCACGAATTGTACAGAGCTGGCAGGGGATGCTCCGGCCAATGAATCAAAAGGTACTTGGGCCGATCTTTATGGAGGGTATGGAGGTAGGTGAGGCGTATAATCACGTTATCCAGATGATTCTCGAAAATCCCGAACTTAGTAAGTTCAAATTTATATTAACCCTCGAGGAGGACAATGCGCCCCCCGCAGATGGCCTTATGAAGCTCTACGAAGCAATCGATGATTATGATGCCGTGGGTGGTTTGTATTGGACAAAAGGTGAAGGTGGTCAGCCAATGTGCTATGGCGACCCGAAAGTAATGCCTGTTAACTTTATTCCGCAGATTCCCGAGCCGGGAGCTGTCACGCCATGTAATGGTCTGGGCATGGGCTTTACGCTTTTTAGGTTGGAGATGTTGAAAGACAAACGCTTTGAGTATGGTAATTGGTTTAAGACGAAGCAAGAAGTAGCACAAGACGGGAGTGTACAGGTGTACACCCAAGATCTTTGGTTTTTCCAGAAGGCACGCGAGTTGGGCTATAAATTTGCCTGCGATGCACGTGTCCGCGTGGGCCACTACGATACGGTTAATCAGATAATGTGGTAAGGAGAGATTATGCCAGCTAAGAAACAGAAGAAAGAAGCACCACTTAAGCTTTCACTTGCCTGTGGCGGTAACAAGCCCGAAGGTTTTAAAGGCGTTGATATCGTCAAAACAAAAGACACGGACTATGTACAGGATTTACTCACATTTCCGTGGAGCCAATTTGCCGATAACTCGGTTGACGAAATTGAGTGTTCAAATTTTGTCGAACATATTCCACATGGCGATAGCCGGGATGATCCTTTCTTTCAGTTTTTTGATGAAATCTATCGTATTTTAAAACCCGCCACATTCGATAAAAACAATCCGAATATTGCCACCTCAGGATTCGCCCGCATTGTGTGCCCGTATTATTCGAGCATGCGTGCCTGGCAAGACCCAACGCACGCCAGGGCAATTTCTGAAGCCAGCTTTTTGTATTTGAATAAACAATGGCGCATTGATAATAAACTCGATCATTATCCTGTTTCTTGTGACTTCGATTTCAATTATGGCTATGTGATATTGCCGGAATGGCAGAGTCGCAGCCAGGAGACGCAACTGTTTGCAATTCAGCACTACATGAATGTTGTCAGCGATATTCAGGTCCAGCTTATAAAACGTCCGGCGAAAGAGTAACATGAAACGGATAGGGGTGATTGCCGGAATCCTCGCGCTGTTTTTTGCGGTTACCCCAAAGGTCGGAGCGTTATCCGCTGATCGGGGGCTGCTCATTACACCGCCGCGTCAATTCCTTACGATAGATCCCGGAAAAACTACCAAGAGTTCTATTACCATAGCCAACTTAACCGAGAAACCCATGGACGTTTCGCTTTCGGTTGAGCATTTTTCTGTTGCTGATTATACATATAGCTACATGTTCGACCTTCCTAAGGAGGACTGGGTGCACTTTGAGCAAACGGAAGTTACATTGAAAAAGAGCGAAAGCCGTACGATCTCCTACACAGTGGTGGCGCCTGCCGACGCAGCTCCTGGGGGTCATTATTTTACGCTTTTTGCCTCTACCTCTTTAGTGGAGGGAGAGAAGGTGCGTGCGGCGACTGTCTTGTATATCACGGCAAGCGGTGAACTGAGCAAGGAGAGCTCTATCGTTCAGTCGAGTATACCGTGGATATCATTTGGAGGAGATATTCCGTTCAGTCTGGATGCGAAAAATACGGGCAATACCCACTTTGTTGCCTATACATCGGGCGTCATGAAAGGTATTTTGCCATTCCCGGGTTCACCGCCTAACGAAGTAGCTCACGTCCTGCTACCAAACACAACGCGAACCGTTGAGGAGACGATGCCTGCGCCACTATTGCCGGGAGTGTATCAGGCGGCAATAGGGTATAGAGATGAAGATGGCCACGACACTCGGCGCGTACAATACAGTCTTTATGTTCCGCCATGGTCGATCGCGTTAGTTGTGGGTAGTATTTGGTTGGGTATACTCTTGTTCAAGCGAAGAAAACAACCTACTGATTCTTAGCAACCGCGGTGTAGGTAACTCCGATAGAATATGTCCCGGCGGCCTGGGTATTGCTAACAAGCGCCCCGTATGTCACCGTGGTGGGGTCACCACTTTTGTAGGGGCCGGCGGCATCCTTTAATAAAACACTCGATGCATTCATGCCCAAAAAATCACTCGTAGAGCCGGTTGTATTGTACCCCCATGATCCGATGCTAAGGGGAGCGTCTGAGGAATTACTGCTTGCAGGAATCGATGCGCTTTCATTCGTCATAGCTGTTCCGTCGGTGGTGTGGGCATAAAGGTAATACCCGACGACATCGGTAGATGTCACAGTAACAACATGCGAGTTATTTCCACTTAAATTGCCGCCACTTGGGGCGAGCGATAAGGCCACATTACCGCCAAGATTAATAGAAATACTTGTCATTGACCCGAAGGGGACATCAGCGCCAAATTTCCCCTGGCCAAACGGAGAGGCCGATACTGGACAAGAGAGGAGTATGCTTTCTATCGCAAAAAGCATCGCCACGGTTAGTTTTCGCCACTGCCTCCGTTTTTTCATGATATTAGTATACCAGGATATGGGGACGATCTGATGTGACGTATACTAGAAGAAGATGATAAGTCTTATCGTAGGTGAAAATAGCTTTGAAAACGAACGCATAGTGATGCGCATCATTGCTGACTTTGACGGTACGGCCGAGAGGGTGGACGGCGAAACATTGGAAGTAAAGCAGTTGCCAGATCTTCTTATGGGCATGTCATTATTTGCTAGTAAACGCCTTGTCATTATAAAAAATATGGCAGTTAATAAAGCGCTATGGAATGATTTTGAAGCGTGGCTTTCCCGGGTGAGCGATGACGTTCATTTGGTACTCGTTGACGCCAAACCAGATAAGCGCACGAAAACGTACAAATTACTTCAAAAAGTTGCAACCGTCCATGAATCGCAAGTATGGTCGGAACGTGACACGGGTAAGGCCGAGACTTGGGTGGTACAAGAAGCTGGGGCCTTAGGAAGCTCTTTAGATAAGAAAAGTGCACATGCACTTGTGGCATGGGTGGGAGTCGATCAGTGGGCATTATGGCAGGCATTACAAAAACTACAATTTCTCGATACGATTACGCCGGAACTAATCAGGGAAATAATAGAGCCGAACGAAACGGAAAACGCCTTTCGCCTTTTTGAAGCGGCTTTAAAAGGTAATGCACAGGAAGTAAAGGAAATGCTTCGTGTCCTTCAAAAACAAGAAGATCCCTATCGACTGTTTGGGCTGGTGAGTGGGCAGAGTTTTCAGCTGCTTGCCTTAGCATTTGGCGAAGTCCCTGATGCGGTAGTGGCTTCTGACTTGGGTGTCCATCCTTTTGTCATCTCAAAGTTAAGTCAACCCGCCAAGCGCCTTAGTAGTCGTGGAGGTAAAGAAATTCTGGCGCATTTCGCTGAAGCTGATGCCGATATGAAAACATCGGTTGCTGAACCTTGGTTGCTTCTTGAACGCGCGCTTTTGAAGGTAGCAAAAACAGCCCAATAGTCTCAGGGCTGTTTAGGTAAAGCGAAAAAGTGCTTAGGCTTTTTTAGCAGCAGGCTTCTTGGCCGCTGGTTTTTTGGCAGGAGTCTTTTTAGCCGGTGCTTTTGCTACGGTCTCTTTTTTGGCAGCAGGCTTTTTAGCTGTGGCCGTTTTTGGCGTTGCTTTTTTACTTGCGGCTAGTTTGACGCCGGCGTCTTTCGCAACTTTCGCAAGTTGGCTTTTGCGACGTGCAACAGTGTTTTTCTTAAGAAGCTTCTTTTTAACGGCCGTATCAAGCTCGCTGTGAGCCGCCGAAAGACCCTCGCTCGTTGGCTTTGCAATAAATGCTTTTACCGCAGATTTAATGTCACGCTTAATACCAACGTTGCGCTCGCGGCGCTTCGCGGTCTGCTTCATTCGTTTAATAGCTGATTTGATGATTGGCATGTATATCCTTTTTCTTAAAAGCTTGTTAGTACAATCAAAGTGAGATTATAGAGGAAAATAGTGAAAAAGTAAAGAGGCGGAACGGTTGTAGCCTTTTTGCTGTACGATGCGCATAAAGGATATGAAGCAAGCGAACACGCGATAATCACTCGCATATTCAGGTTGCACATGACGGCCGGGATTATATCCATGGTGAAAGCCATATCCTTCAAGGATTGACCGACATTTCCTCGTGCCGTGACGACGATTTTACCGTACATAATATTAATTGGCAATTATATACTTGACGTTACCAATCATAACAGAGGTATCATTTTCAGAATGTAAAAGCTACTTATCGTTCTCTAAGCTATCAGTTTCTTCACGCTGTTCTTTGGCCCATTTAGCTACATCTTTATTGGTTATTGGTGGTGCTTTGGACATTTCTTTGACAGCGTCTTTGAAACTACTGCCGACTCTTGCGCGCCGTTCGTTTTCGCGCACAGGCTTTTCTTGGTCGCGTTTAATTTGAGCTTCTAGCTCTTTGATTTCTTCCTTGGTCGGCTTTTTATCTGTTGCCATAGCTTGATTATAGCAAAGAGTGGCATTATTGATTTTAGGTGCCCGCCGAACAAATTAAGAATATCAAAGCATATGACTGCTTCTAAAACTATAATGACCCTCCTTACTCACAATAATATGGTCATGTAGCGGAATGCCCAGCAAGATCCCACCCGCCACTAACTGTTGCGTAGCCTCAATGTCCTTACGACTCGGATGAGGGTCGCCGGATGGATGATTATGTGCCACAATCACGCTAGCTGCCCGATCTTTCAGCGGGCCAGCGAATACTTCACGCGGATGTACAAGTGATGATGTAAGCGTGCCAATCGTCACTACTCGACGAGTTATGAGGCGATTTCCGCTATCCAGGGATAGGCAGAGAATATACTCCTGCTTTTTGGTACGAATAAACTTGAGATGCAGTAGAATATCCTCGACTGTAGTGAATGGCTTAGTCCTGTCCATAGATAACCACAACGCCGTTTCTCGGCATCCAGCTCGTTAGCATGTGAAGCTTTTCGCGCTCAAAACTGTAGGTTATGTAAATCATCCGACAGTCGGGTGGAGTACGTACAAAATCGTCAGCCGTCGCAAAGGTTATGCCCGCTTCAAGTATGTCTTCCGGTGCTTTTGCCGTAAAGCTTAGCTGACGCATCCATTCGAGGTGTATTTCGAGCTGCTCTTTTCGGACAGGGTTGAGCGTACTTGATCTCTCACGTTCCATTAAACGAATAAGCTTAAGCCATTGTTTGCGAACAGATGCAAGTAGGGTCATTGGTTTGTCAGTAACAATCGCAGCTTTTCCTTGCGGGCCATGCGCAGCAATATGCCTGGCTAGTTGTTGGGATAAAGCTTTGTGATTTAGTGAGTACTTTTCAACGAATAGGCCATGCATATTTACCCTCCGGCCTCCCGCAAAAAAGTACAAAATAAATAGCAGTCGCTGCGACTGCCTCTAGTCGTTTCGTCATAATTGCTGTCAGGCTTTCTTGTTAGGACGGCGAGAAAACACAGAACCCGCCGCCAGCGGGCTTTCACCCCATGAACCTTTCGGCGCATGACCTGACAGATGCTGAACGACGGGATCAGTATCTGTCAGGGATTTTAGACCATACCATACTCAAAAGAATATGGGTTAGGTCTTCCAAATTGTCCGCTTTAAAAAACAAAGCCTAGTTTCATAGTAAGACATATAATCCGTATAGGCAAGTACTTTCAAGATAAAATAATACATATCGTCCGTAGAGTTATTCATGCCAGAGAACTACTCTAGTAGTAGATGACAAAGCCCGTTGTAAAAAAGTTTGGCAAAAGAGTGCGTCAGCTCCGATTAGAGCGTGGCCTTACACAAGAAGCGCTTGGCAATAAGTGTGATCTCGACCTGACTTATATTGGCCGAATTGAGCGCGGCGAGCAAAATAGCTCGCTTATTGTTATAGGGGCAATTGCTAAAGGGCTTGGCGTTTCGTTAGAGGAGCTGTTTAAAGGATTGTGACCGGTCAAAGCCCTGAGTTTTATAAACCACCAACCTTCCGAGAGGTTGAGCCTATTCCACAATGGAGTGCTCGACTTGAATTTGATATGCCTTACGATGAATTCATCGTAACAACTCTAGCGGCCGCGGCAGAAGCGCAACATCGCTACACCGGTACGCTCACGAGAGATTCACATACTGGCAATGTTACGTCGTTTACTCGTACTCGCTTCCCACGCAATAAATATGGCCTGCCGCCAGGAATAGTAGAATGTGAGGCTGGTGTACAGTATTTAGCAGAGAAGCTGGGTGCCGTGCACTTGCGTGAGGCTCATCAACCAGGTACCTCACGTATCGTGCTTGGCCTATATGAAGGACAACACGCTACGGGTGCACGAACAGATGCTGATGGCCCGGATCACTCTGTGCAGGAAATAGTAGCCTTGCTTGGAGAAGATGCTATTGTCCAGCAAGGAGAAGTATTTAGTGCACGGCTTGACTCAAAAAACGGAAGTGTATCGCATTATTCTGAAGATATAGCCGAAATCATTTTTCCTACGGTTGAAAAACAGCGAGTATATCTTTTGGGCGATGCAATGAAGCAAGAGCGTTTCTCGGTCGAAGATTTCACTGGAGACAATAACATGTGGCTCGGTGGTCAGTCGTATATGGTTGAAACGCAGTATTGCAAAGAGCCAGACCCATCACAACCGGTAGAAAAGTAACTCGTAGATGTTATTATAGGTAACAGATTAACAATCGAGCGACGGGTGTGGCGCTGACTTCTCCAAGAGGTTTACCGAACATGCAGCAATTCATCGACACCCTCATCAACGGTCCCGCTCGCTACACCCAAGAACATAACTTTAGTTCTGGTTGGGCGTTAGTATTCGTCCTTGGCGCTGCAAAACGCGGCAAAAACTAAAGTCGCCAGGCTTACAACCTATCCAAGAGTAAATATGCCCAGCGACTAGATTTTGGGTGGCGCGTTTTTGCGTCACCCTCCGAGTATACCAAATTAAATCTCGAGAGGAGATAAAGCATGTCGATTCAAATTACACATATCCGGAAACCCGACCGGAATAGCCCCCATGAGGCGATCTCGCACTACGGTTGCCCGAAGAAAGATGGCACATTGGGTGTCTATGAACGTGAGTCATTTATTAAATGGCTCGAGGATAACAACGAGAAAGCCTATGTGCCCGACGGCTCTCATACGGTCTGGTGCGGTATACGTGACAATGGCCGCATCAAATATCTACAGACTTATGCCGACAAAACGTGGACGAATAACCTTCTTTCGCTACCTCAGTACTAGTTAAGTAACCCAAACAGACCCCGCCTTGTTATTGAGTAGGGTCTGTTTAGCATTTTTATTTATTTGTCCTAACAACCAGTTCTGGAAAACCAGTTTCTTCATCCAGTTCTCGCGTATAGGTAACAGACTCATCCTCTCCAATCACAATCTCAGCAGTCGGATGGATGATGGTACCCTCTTTGAGATGGCCGCCAAAACTATGGCCATCTTTGTCTGATACAGCCATATGGAGGTGGACGCCATTAACACTTACAGTTCCTACGAGTGAAGTTATTTCGAAGTCGCCTTCGTAGGTACGGATGTCTTGCTTATCAGGCAGGGCGCCAGCCATACGCATACAAGCTTGGCTGAGACCACCTACACAAGTCACGATGAAACCTGCCTGTATATTGTTGGCTTTTACAAAGTTTTCGATCTCGGTTTTAAGATCAGCGCCGGGTTTGAGGCGGAAAGTATGTATCATGCCCGTTCCCCCATCTCATTGAAGTAATAGTGCCAAGCTGGAAGCTCTAAGCCAAAGAACTTTTCTGGCGACTTTTCATATAGCTCTTTGACTTCGCTTACCTTCATCCATTTGGCATCTTTGGCTTCACTTAGTTGTGCTGTAGGCTCGCCAGGTTCTACTTCACAAATAAAAACAAAGCCGATCCAAGGTTTACCGTTATTGAGTTGTTGTGTGCAGCAATAGGGGCGAAAGCCGATGACACTATCATCTTTGCCGGTGCCGAGAGCCGGTGTCCGATTATCTTGCTTAATAGCCTTGAGCGTCAGACCGGCCTCTTCTTTGATCTCACGCGCTAAGGCGTCATGGACATCTTCAAAGGGTTTATCCAGAACGCCAGCCGGAAATTCGAGTGTGCCCGAGTAGACAGGGTCACGGTGAGGCTTCCAGCGGGTTTGCATGAGCACCTCTTTTTCGCCGTTTTGTTCTCGCTCAACGATAGCACCACAGTACGGAATAGCCATTGTGAAGGGCTGGTGCGCTCGCTTAGCGCCAATAAAGCGGATGAGATTGTGTACGCCTATGGCGTTGTCTTTGTATGTTTCGCCCTGGTCATCAAGTAGTGATACGTCGAAGTACTTAGTAAAAGCTCGGGCAGTACTCACGCTGAAATATCGTTTTGCCTTGTCGCCAATCTGAAAATAGTCTTCCTCGAGTTTGGTGCCGGTGTTGTACTGTGGATCATGTATTGAGTTGGTAAAGAAAGCTAATATTCCGCCGGGCTTCATTACGCGTTGTATCTCGTCAAATAAACGCACGGTCGTTTCGTAGTCAAAATAGTGCAGCGAAAGATGAGCATACACCACATCGAACACGCCATCCTCAAATGGCAGCTCTTCGCGCAAGTCTATCTTTCGGATAGTTATCTTTTGCTTTAACTCATCTGGCAATTTTGACCTACTTTGCTCAAGCGCCGTTTCTTCAAGGTCGGTACTCGCAACATCATAACCGTGTTCGGCAAAGTAGCGGCTATCCTGGCCTTGACCCGCGCCAAGATCAAGCACGCGGCCTTTGGATGGGAAATAGGTTATTGCGGTTTGCGCAAATAACGACGGTTTATCTATCCAGTCTTGGTCTTTGTATCGATTGTGAAGATCTTGCCAAGGTGTATCATTCATTATTCCATAATACCGTATAGAGGGGCTGATATGTCACTTTTCCTTCGTAAAAAGTGACCAACTCGCATTTGCCCTTGGCAAAAGCGAGTTACAAAAATAGCTACACCTCCTCCCAAATCTTAGCCGTCACACCAAGTTGCCTAACCTTTTCTATAGTGGCAAAACGAATACGCGATGCCTCAGCTTCACTTAGGTCATTGTCCTCAGTCTCTTTCTTCGCCCGTCTCTTGCAATACATAAGGTCGGCTACAGTCGGGCAAGCGATAAGAACAACGGGCGGTTCTCCATACCCTGTTTCATCTTGCCAATCACCACTCGCTAGATATTCCACGTAGTCTTTAACTCGTTTCCTAACCGCATATCTCGGCATGAGCGGGTCAAGTACTTCAAGCAGGTAGCCCGTGATTTGATCGCCGTTTTCCTTTGTGAAGTAGAGAGATGGCTTTAGCTCGTTGAGAAAATTCTACCCGTGTCTTTTGTGGCAACTGCTCGGAGCTTACCGCCACGCTCAACCATGCCAACAATAGGCGTCTTGCTATTCTTGCTGCCAAAGCCTTGCGCACCTTTGCCAGTGAGGGTTTTGAGCTTCTTGCTATGGTGCTTGTTTTTGTCCGCACCGCCTATATATGCTTCATCCATTTCGACCTCGCCGGATAGTTTTTCAAAACTACCGCTTTCAAATACGTGACGGATGCGTTGGAGCATGAACCAAGCTGTCTTTTGAGTAACGCCGATATACTTACTAAGCTGAATGGAAGACACGCCTTTTTTGAGGCTGGTGCATAGATAAATCGCCAAGAACCATTTTTGAAGCGGCACAGGACTTTCTTCAAAGATACTGCCCATACGGACGGTAAATGGGCTGCGACAGCTTGCACACTTCATGCGGCCGCTCGCCAGTTTATAGTACTTAACGTCAATCTCACCGCATTTAGGGCAAATGACACCCTCAGACCACCGCTGCTCAAATAGGAACTTTTGGCACTGTTCTTCCGTGGCGAATGAATTGTAGAACTGAATGAGATTGAATGCTTCCATATCTCTAGTGTATCAGGGGTGAGTGGTAACGTCAAGTATATAATTGCCTATTAATTCTACTGTGTAAATAAAACAAGAGTTTTTGTTGACGCAGTAAAAATACTTATGCTATAGTAACCTCAAACTCTATAGAAATAAAAAGCAAGGTAACTCTAAAGATGAACGATACAGGTGCTAAGCAGCAAATCGTCGATAAGATAAAAGACAGTAGCAATATTCTTGTTACGGTAAGTCGTAACCCTTCAGTAGACGAGCTGAGTGCTGCTCTTGGCTTGACAGTACTTCTCAATAAGATGAAAAAGCATGCCACAGCTGTATTTAGTGGTGCGATTCCCCCTGCGATTACCTTTCTTGATCCCGAAAAGACCTTTGAGGCGACAGTCGATAGTCTGCGCGATTTTATCATCGCACTTGATAAAGAGAAGGCCGACCACCTTCGCTATAAAGTAGAAGGTGACGTGGTGAAAATCTTCATTACACCATACCGCACAACAATCACGGGAGATGACCTCGAATTCAGCCAGGGTGATTACAATGTAGAACTTGTTTTGGGGCTCGGTGTGCAAAGTCAAGATGATCTCGATGAAGCTCTCGCAGCGCACGGACGAATCCTCCATGACGCAACGGTAGCTACAATGACCGTGGGCGATATGCGAAGCCAGCTCGGGAGTGTAGATTGGCATGAACAGAATGCTAGTAGCTTGAGTGAGATGCTCGTATCTCTTACCGATTCATTAAAGAGCGACAAAGCGCTTTTGGATGAACAGATCGCAACAGCATTCCTCACAGGCATCGTTGCTGCGACTGATCGTTTCAGCAATAGCCTCACTTCTTCAAAGGCCATGACCGTAGCCGGTCAGCTTATGACAGCCGGTGCAAACCAGCAACTGATTGCCTCAAAGCTTGAAGAAGCCCATGAAATCGGCAGTAGCGCCGGAAATAACAATTCTGACGGAACGACCGATCTTGCGGAAGGTCAGTCTACTAAGCTTTTGCGCAATAAACCGGCAAAAAAGAACGAGGCGAAAAAACCTAAGCCTGCCGATGACGGTTCGTTGACTATTTCGCATGAAAAGCAAGGTGACCTCGACGAAGTAGCAGCCGAAACCGCCTCTGATGAACAGACGGCTGCCGCTAAGCGCGCCGAAGAAGAGTTGGCAAAACAGGCAGAGAAGGTGCCAAAAGAACTCGAATCTGAAGCGGCCAAAGCAGCCGAACAAAACTTAGCTCAGCAATTAAATAAGGTCGCCCCCGCGGCAGCAGCAACACCTTCGCTTGCTGATCTTCAAAAGGACATTGCGGCAGCCAGCGAAGAGGTAGATGATGCTGCAGTACAGCCACCCGCAAGCGCACCCGCCATCGGTCCGGCCGAAGTAAATAATGCGCCTAAAGATAAAACGATCGAACCAAGCTTTGGTGGTACTCTCAATGCAACAACAGAGCAAGCGGCCGAAGACAAACGCAAAGAGGTCCAGAACGATCAAAATCACACAATTCTGACTCATGGCGGCAATTCGTACGTCGGAGATTCGTCGCCTACCTTCCAATCGCCTCTTAATGCGGCGGCCCAATCTGAATATGAACCTCCTGTCGTCGATCCATTCAGCCAAGCTTCTCCGGGAGCGCCTGCACCAGTGCCAAACCCTACACCTGTACCTCAGGCACCTGCTGCCGAGCCCGAGACAACCCCTGTTTCGTATGCGCCACCTATTCAACCTCCTAACGAAACATTAGCCGACTTAGACGCTAAAACTCGCGCTCCTCAGCACGAAGAGGCAAGGGCGGCGGTTGATGCTGCATTTAGTGCTGCGCCGCAAGCGCCGATGCCTCAACCTGAAGCCATGATTCCGCCTAGCCAGTCTGCTGAAACCGGTTCGGCTGCACTACCTCCGCTTCCACCAATGCCCGACTTCTCAACACTACCTCCGCTTCCTCCCGCACCAGGAGGAGCAGCTCCGGCACCTTCACAACCTTCAGGCGCCCTTCCTCCCGAAAAGCTTGAAGAAGTACTTGGCGCGCCTGCACCATCACAGCCGGCTCCGCAATCAAACGATCCCGGTCAATTTAAGATTCCCGGTCAGTCTTAAGATTTTACCAAAAAATAGCACAATCCCAGATCACTTCCTTGCCAAGCGAGGAAGTTTTCGCCGTCATGGCGCTGAGTGTGATGTGTTTCTATGATTGCTTTGAGCTCGTCTTGTAGATTGCGCGCGTCAATAGTCTCATCTATTTCCTCTTTGCTGCGACCAGGTTCCATGAAAATCCAATCAGTGTTGATGACAGGAAAAGCTTCTTTCGGCCAACAAGCCAGGCGAATACGCCTGAAGCGAGAATTAGTGGCTTTGAGTCGATAAAAAACGAGGCAAGCTGTACGTGCGGCGACGATATGATCTATGTGGCCCGTAATACCATTAAGATCCATAGTCATGAATTCGACTTCGTGGTCTTCATCCGCGCTCTCGGTAATCGATCGTACAATCTCTGTTATTTTCTGCGTGGCCTCAAGCAATATGGTATTACTAAGAGAGCCATCCTTGTAGCCTAAGAAATGCATGGTTTTTGCGCTCATGAGCTCTCCAGCCCTTTTCCATTCCTCAAGGCGAGCACTACCGAGATCAGGAATATTGTCCGGGTTTGTCCCCGCATCGCCATTTGTGAAGGTAATGAGATGAAGTTCATCGCCTTGCCGGGTAGCTTTTAAAAGTGCGCCGCTTGGACCGAATGCTTCATCGTCCGGATGAGCAAAAATGCCAAAAATAATTTTTTTCATATCCTTATAATAACAAAAAGAGGTGTGTCTTAGTGAAGCTTCAAAGTTGTTGATGCGGGTATACGTTCGGGATGACCAAACATATACCCGCATGGAGAATTACCGGATGGTTTCCCAGCCGCCGCCAGGCATGCCGCTGATGGTGTCCATGGCTGACCGTGCCAGTCCATCCGTTGGTGAGACTGCTTTCTCTGCTTCTTCACCTTTTTCGCCATCTCGCATCCTTCCAGGGTGATGAGATAGTAGTGGCATTGTCTCACGGAGTCATGTAAACTGCAAACCAGTAGCTAAACCAATATAAGATGATGCAAGATAGAGTTATTTTAATCGATAAGCCTGCTGGTATGACCAGTTTTGGTGTGGTGGCACGGATTCGTCGCCGGCTGAGTGAGCAGATGGGTAAAAAAGTGAAGGTGGGCCATACAGGAACGCTTGATCCGTTTGCCACAGGCCTCATGATCATTGTAACAGGGAAGGAATGCAAGAATGCCGGTGAATATTCTAAGCTCGATAAGGTCTACGAGGCGACATTTCGACTTGGTGAAACGAGTTCTACGGGCGATCCCGAGGGAGAAATACATGCTAAGGATACTCGCCGGCCTCCAAAAGAGGAGGTCGAAGCGGCCATGGCACATTTTGTTGGCAATATTACCCAGCGACCACCTATCTACAGTGCAATTAAAATCAACGGCCAGCGAGCCTATAAACTCGCGCGAAAAGGGGAGGAGGTAGAGATTCCTTTTAGGAATGTCACTGTTTACTCGCTGGAACTACTCGAATACACGTACCCTGAGGTAAAAGTTCGCGCTCATGTTTCAAGTGGCACATATATCCGGACGCTTGGTGAGGATATTGGAGAAAGATTAGGGGTCGGTGCGTATTGCTCGCAGCTTCGGCGCACACGAATTGCACAATATGATATAGCCGATAGCCTTGTGATTGAAGATATTGGCAATTAACCTGTTGAAAAGTGTCCTCAACTCTGGTACACTAGCTTGGATGATTACACGAGAGAATAAAGACAAAGCACTTGCTTTGACACAAGTCCACAAAACCGACGTCGGATCACCTCAGGCGCAGGTTTCTGTTTTAACGGCTCGTATCAATGAAGTGACTACCCATCTTAAGGGCAACAAGCATGACTTCATGGCTCGCCGTGGATTGATGCAAATGGTTGGGCGACGCAAAAAGCTGCTGAAGTATCTCGAAAAGAAGAATTTTGAGATGTACAAGGCAACAGTCGCTAAACTCGGACTCCGCAAATAAGTTGCGGGGTTTTTCTTTTATGACATTATGGCACGCGACATTCCTACTACAAATATTGACATAAGCCACCATGTACAGCGCCAAATTATTATCGCTCTGCGTCAGTCCGGCCCTAAAAAATATGCCGAGCTAAAACCAAAAGGTTTAGAAGGAAACGCATACAATTATCACCTAAGAAACTTAAAAAGCAGTGGTCTTGTGGAACTGAGGGAGGGGGTATATCATCTTACGAATACGGGCCATTTGGTGAGTGATGCATTTTCATTTACGACCCATCGCCTCATGTTGCGACCGTATCATTACACGACGCTTCTCGTCACTCAAGGTAATGAAGTACTTGTGTATATCCCGATACGTAAGCCGCAGACGGGTAAGCTAAGCCTTCCTTCCGGAAAGATGCACTATGGCGACAGCATTACCGGGAGTATCGAAAGAGAGATGAAGCGCCGCAATCTCGATGAGAAATATACAGTACACCAAGTCTGTCCGCTTAATGTGCGATACATTCTCAATAATGAAATCGTCGTGCATCGCCCGGGTATTTTATGGCACGTTGCGTATGAGGGCAAGAAAAACGAACGAACAACAGAGAGTGGTGCAACCCGCTGGATGGTAATTCAAGACGCAGCTGCATCAGGCGATGCTCTTCCCGAGCTCTCTGAGGGTCTAAAGCGGCTCAAGGCAGCCTCGCACGAACCCATCGACATCGATTTTACTCTCCACGCGGGGTAAATTAATTTACTTACTGCTTGACCTCCTTTTCCTTACAGTCGAAAGAGAAGGAGATAAGCAATGAGTAGAAACTACGAGAAATACCCTGATACGCGCGAGCTATCCAAACGATACGAATTTATGGAGGCGACTGTGCGGGCACTTGGTGATAGGGCCTGTGAGATGGTGAAAGGCACCGTAACCATGTGCCGTAAAGCTGACGGGAGCAAGGTAACCGATGTTGACGAGACACTCAATCAGCTGCTGCTCGACCGTGTCGCCCGACAATTCCCCAACGATCTTGTATGGGGAGAAGAGGCGTCAAATAGTGAAAAAGGCAACCTTGATATCGCCGACCAGCAGTGGCTTTGGATAACAGATCCGATTGATGGTACCAATAAACTCTGGCGCTCGTATGAGCGAGGCGATTTTGGCGACTGTAATTCCACAGTACTACTTTGTGGTTTTGCGCCAGGCATGAAAGAGCCGATTATAAGTGCTGTGTATAGTCCATTTCAGCGTAAGCAGATGCTAGCTATGGCTGGCCTGGGAGGAGCGACGTTCGTTACTTCAGCAGATCCTCGGCCCAGGAAGCTTACTATATCTGGTGGCCCTCAACACCTTAAGGATGTAGATCGCTATGAATATTCAAGCTGGGGCGAATCCCTTAGACCGCTCGAATCCATGATGCCCTCGGCACGTCGTATTCGGCACCAATTACGAATGGCCTCTGTGGCACTGCGAGATACGGATATATCAGCCTTTCCGGCGCCCTCTCACCCGCATGATGTGGTGCCAGGGGCTCATATCGTACAGGCGGCTGGCGGAGCTGTTCGTTCCCTTGAAGGCCATTCGTATGAGGATATTGATTGGCGGATGGATCCAGTAGGAGGTGTCGTTGCGGCCGCAACTCCCGCGCTTGCGAATGAGCTCGTAGAACACTTAACGTAACTGAAACTGCGCGATTACCCAGCATGCTGTCAGCAAAAGTCCGCTGGCAGTATTGCCGGCTTCGCCAAGGAGTAAGCCACGAAGATGCGTATTCTGCCTATTCTTACGATAGCCCTTTATGGTTGGAATAAACCGCAGAAGCGAAAGTGCATCAATACCGAGAAGAGTAATGAGGGCAAGCCCACTCGCAGCAGTAGGATGTATAAGGAAAAGCAGAGCGAGCACGAGCTGGGGTACGGTTTTTCCAGCAATTGCCAGCCACCCCCTGGCCATAGGGTGACGAAGTAGTCCGGATAGTCCATGAGAAAACGCAAGGGCGGCAACGATCAAAGAACCTACACCCAGACTTATCGTGTCAACAAGAGTAAATGACGCCCCCCTTAACAGGTAAATAAGAAGAACTACACCATTGAGTACGGCCATTGCCCCCAGAACAACCAATAGCTCGGTTAGTTCGCGAGGATACGCTTCTTCGGTATCACCTTTTTTAAAGCTGGAGAAGGCGAGTCGTAGGCCTTCGATTAAATTCCACATACTAAATATGAGATATAGTAAGCCCAGGCCAAAAAGGGAAAATACGCTTGCTCCAGCGGTTGTATGAGAAATTGCCTGCCAGATGGTCCCTCCCCAAAATATCATGGCAATGATAGCCAATACCGCTCGCTCTTTGCGAGGCACCAGCCAATATCGCGGCACTGTAGCCGCATGCAATATACGTTCTTTTAACATAGCCCACCCCTCTACGTTATTTTTATTTTACACACAATATGCGTACTTTATGCTATTATACTCCAAGGTTAAAAAAAGGGGGGATCTTTTGGAAAAAACAACAACACTCCATTTGGAGTATGGAATTAACCTTCATGCTGATCATGTGTACGATACGTACGAACCATTACAGGTAACAAGCGCGTACCCCGATCCGTTTAGCACGGTTACTCGACAGGTACTTAGCGATTATACTGGCGTCGACTCCGAGATGATCGTGTGTGGAAACGGCTCTGACGAGCTTATCGATATTTATCTTCGTTTTAACAAACTAGCTGATGATCAATTGAATGTCGTGGTCATCCCACCAATGTATTATCAGTATCCGGTGTATGCATCGCATATCGGGGCGAACGTCATTAGTCTTCCGCATGATAGGACGCAGCTTTCGTCGAAGGTATTAAAAGAGTATGGGGCCGAGCCAGCGCACACTGTAGTAATGCTTGACAACCCGAGTAATCCTGCTGGCGATGTGGTAGCACGCGAACAAATTATCGAGATACTGGAGGCGGGCTATAAGGTATTTGCCGACGAAGCTTATTTTGAGTTTTATGGCAAAACAGTGAGCGATTTGATACCAGTATACCCACGTCATCTAGTCGTTTCGCGGACCCTAAGTAAGTTTTGCGCCATGGCCGGAAGTCGCTTTGGATACGTTCTTGCCGATCCGCATCTTATTAAAGAATTTAACCGGCATCGGCCGTTTTTTAATGTTAATAGTGAGGCTCAGGCGCGGACGCTTTTTGCGCTCAAAAAAATCAACGATTTTCATAGCTCCATAGCCGCGATAAAAAAGTCACATCAGACGACCGCGGACGCGGTGAATAAACTAGGGTATGAAACGTTCGCATCACTCGATCTATTCGTGATTTTCAAGCATAAAACAATGCCAAGTAATGACCTGCATAAGATACTGAGAGAAAAATACCAGATTGAAACGCATCTCTTTGACAACTTCAAAGGCCATAGTGTAATTCGGGTCGCTTCAGCCAGACAGCCTGATATGGATCGTTTGCTGGATGCACTCAAATTGCTCGCGTAAAAGGATTGAAACAGCCTCCTAGAACAAAGTTCTAGGAGGTCCGTTGTTTCACCCTAAGTTAGGCTGTGGTGCGCAATCGGTTGGCTTTGATGATCGCGTTCCGCTCACCTTCACTAAGCCCGCCCCAGACGCCGTAAGCTTCCGGAGCAGTGAATGAGTGTTCCCGACACCGCTCGAGTACGGGACAGGTCTGACAGATGGCTTTTGCACGTGCTTCTCGACGTGCTCGCTCCAGCCCACGGCATCCGTCGGGCAGGAAGAACGTGGCGCTGTCCTCGTCGCGACAGTTGCCGAGGCGCTGCCAATCCCACATGTCCGAGACGGGGCCAGGTAGCCGCTTGTACTGAGGTGCCACTGCGTCCTCTTTTCATTTGGGTGCAACGTAAGAATACGATAGCATAATCTGAATATTTGCACAAATATTAACAGGGGTAGAAACTGTGACTGATATCACCCAATAAGAGAAGCCTCGTGATATAATGAGAAGATAATCGCACCGTGGCATAGTAAGTGGTGGATGGAGGAATTCCTATACTATACAAGGAACTTCTCCACCCGTTACTTATTCGCTTTAACAAACGGGCGAATAAAAATAAGGAGGACATATAATGTCTACAATCAACCCAAATGGCAAAGAAATCATCTCTGTCAGTACTGACTTTTGCGGCAAGCCGCTTACACTAGAGGTAAACCGTGTCGGCTTTCGTACGTCGGCAAGCGTGCTCGTTACATACGGTGAGACCGTCGTGCTTGGAACGGCTATGGCCGGACGTACGCAAACAGGGATGGATTACTTTCCGCTTTCTATCGACTATGAAGAAAAATTTTATGCAGCTGGAAAAATCTCAGGCAGTCGCTTTATCAAGCGTGAGGGGCGTCCTAGTGACGAAGCGATTCTTATCGGCCGTCTTATCGATCGCCCGATTCGCCCGCTCTTTCCAAAGGGATATCGCCAAGAAGTGCAGGTGGTGGCAAGTGTCCTCTCGATGGATCCGGATTTCCGCCCCGATGCAATTGCTATGATCGCAGCAAGCACCGCTATTATGCTTTCGGGCGTACCATTTGATGGGCCTGTCGCTGGGCTCCGTGTTGCTCACGTTAACGGTGAATTCAAAGCTTTTGCAACGCCTGAAGAACGTGCCGCAAGTGAGCTTGATCTCGTGGTTGCGGGAATCGAGAGCGGCATTACGATGGTTGAAGCCGGAGCAAACGAAGTCACCGAAGACGTCGTTATCGATGCACTTGCCTGGGCTTACGAGGCTTTTCAACCAGCAATCGCACTACAAAAAGAATTGGTTGAAAAAATCGCTCCACAACCAGTCGAATATGAGCTTGTCTTGCCAAATGAAGATTTTCAGAAAATCGTCGATGAATGGATGGAGGGTAAGATCGGTGAAGACCTTCGCAAGCCATACCCTGAGCGAAACGAAATGGTAGCCCAACTTCGAGACGAGTTCCATGCGGCAATGATTGAAAAATTCGGCGAAGAAGACTATCAGGAACTCAGAGATGAATACAATGAAGCCTTCACTATGGCGCTTCATAAAGATGTGCGAAAAGGCATCGTTGAACATGGCACTCGCCCAGATGGCCGTAAATTGGATGAAATCCGCCAGCTCTCAAGCGAGGTTGGTATATTGCCGCGAACGCATGGCTCAAGCCTCTTCACTCGTGGTGTTACTCAGGGTATGAACATCGTTACCTTAGCACCGCTGAGCTATGCGCAACTTGTCGATACGATGGAAGTCAATGATGGCGAGCGTCGTTATATGCATCACTACAATGCTCCTGGGTATACCGTAGGCGAAGTCCGTCGCCTCGGTAGTCCGGGTCGCCGTGAAATTGGGCATGGCTACCTGGCGGAGCGTGCTGTTCTTCCCATGCTCCCTAGCGAAGAAGAATTCCCGTATGCAATCCGTAGTGTGACGGAAATCATGAGCCAGAATGGTTCAACCTCTATGGCAGCAACCTGTAGCAGCGTTTTGGCACTGATGGATGCAGGTGTTCCGCTCAAACGTCCAGTTAGCGGTATCGCTATGGGTCTGATGATGGATGGCGATACACCATATGTATTAAGCGACATCGCTGACGCCGAAGACTTTGCCGGCGACATGGACTTTAAGGTCACTGGTACCGAGCAGGGAATCACCGCCATTCAAATGGATATGAAAGTTCACGGTCTTCCGGTAGAGATCCTTGGTGAAGCCATCCGTAAGGCAAAGCCGGGTCGTGCACATATCTTAGAGCATATGCTTTCAACGTTGGCCGCACCACGAACCACAATCAGTCCATACGCCCCACGTATCGAAAAAATCAAGATTAACCCGGAGAAAATCGGCGCTGTCATTGGTAAGGGCGGAGAAGTCATCAACAAAATTACTGCTGAGACCGGTGCTGAAATCGATATTAAAGAGGATGGCCTCATTACCGTTTCTGCTTCAGATACGACAAATATCGAAAAAGCACTTGCCTGGATCAAGAGCCTTACCGAAGAACCTGAAGTGGGCAAGATCTACGAAGGCAAGGTCGTAAGCATCAAAGATTTCGGCGCATTCGTAAATATTATGCCGGGTATCGACGGCATGGTCCACATTTCACAACTCTCTAAGGACCGTGTTGAAAAGGTGACTGATGTTCTCCATGAAGGTCAGATGGTAAAGGCGAAACTGACTGGAATCGATGAGCGAGGTCGCTTAAGCCTTAGCATTAAAGCTGTCGACGAATAGTTGTAAAAAATCTAATTGCAAACAGATGTAATCAGGCGTACAATTACACCTGCGGACGAGCTACATACACACAAGGAGTGTAGCAATGGAATCAAGGATCGCTCTGGACGACACCCAGTCCAGAATCGTCAAGTGGCTCGGCGACGGATACGACAACGAGGCCATCGCGGCCAAGATGTCGATACCGGTTGCGGACGTCGAACTCCATATCAAGGAGTTGTCTGATCTGTTCGGTGTGGACACACCAGCGGGAATCGTTGGTAAGTCGCTGGCCCACAAGTGCATCAGTGTTTATGACTTCAGCCCACTACCGCTTTCCAAATAAGGAAGAGAGTGCGCTCGTCCGCACTCTTCACTGGTTATATAAAACAACCCCTAAGCTGAGGGGTTGTTTGATTCTCAACAGGGAGCTGGGGAGAGTGCAAGGGAATAAACCTGGCACTCTCACCCATAGAGCCGCTAGGTGCAGGCATCGGTTGATTCCGTTCTTTCAGTGTCAGTTGATGGCGTACCAAGATCTTCGGATGGTCCTGTGCGCTGAGCTGGGATTTCCTCGATTTTCTGGTCCGCCTTCTCCTTTGGCGCGTAGTAACGCTTTCCCCAACAAATAATGCAGAAGGGGTCGCGGCCGCCACACTTGTGACACACATACCGAGCCATATGTATCTTCACCTCCTCTCAAAAAGAGTAGTGGCTCCTCCTTATAATACGAGAATAACTTTCTAAAAAGCAAAATAACTCCTTATGAACGGAGTCGTTTTTATGATAATTTCAGAGCTTCTTAGAGGCTAAGGAAGTATTTCTACATCCCATTCTTGGCCAATGGCCAAGAATGGGATGTAAATTGCTACCAGCTGTTGCGGATGTTCAGGTTGCTCTTGTAGGGCGGAACCTTGATTTGCACAGACTGGCTGAGCGCACCGCCCGAGACATTACCCGAGACGAAGCCCACCTGGAGGTTGAGGTCGCCGCTCAGTGTGGCGTTGCCGCCGTCCCCGGTGAGGTTCAGGACACCAGCGACAACTTCAGCCTCGCAGTTCACCCCATCGGGGACAACAACGACGATGTCATCTCCGACTTCTGCCGTCTGCGTCGTGTATGTAGCCACGCGTGTCGACTGGATCGTGTGGATCTCGTTGGCCGGAAATCTGTATTCCATGACCATCCCTCTGTAGTTGGTTGATACGCCCCGGTATTATGCCAGAAATATAGCTGTTTATCAATCCTGTACGTATGCAAAACCGCAGGTCGTTTGCCTTATTTATAAGCACTCTGTAAAGTAAAGTTATGAGCAGCGATGACGATAAACAAGCCCAGCTGGACCGAATCAAACAAGAAATTATCGATAAAAAAATTTGTTCGGAACTAGCGGAGCAGGCGACAAACCTTGTTATGGGCGATGGAAATATCAATGCCGAAATCGTATTTATTGGTGAAGCACCCGGTAAAAATGAGGATGAGCAAGGGCTTCCATTTGTGGGCGCCGCGGGAAAATTTCTTAATGAAATGCTTGCTGAAGTTGGCATGCAACGGAGCGACGTGTACATTACAAACATCGTAAAATATCGCCCTCCAAATAATCGCGACCCTTTACCCGAGGAAAAGAAAGCGTTTTGGCCTTATCTTCTAAAACAACTTCAGATTATTAAGCCAAAGGTAGTGATTACGCTCGGGCGGCACAGCATGGAATATTTTTTGCCCGGTATGCGCATAAGCGCCATACATGGCCAACCTAAAAGAATCCAATTTGGCAAAGATAAGCTCGTTATTATCCCTCTATTTCATCCGGCCGCGGCGCTTTACAATGGCAGTATGCGCCAAACATTAATAGACGATTTTGTTATGGTGCCAGAAATAATCAAAAAGATTTAAAATAGTGAAGCAGTGAAGCCCGCTCGTATTTCAGAGCGGGCGTTCACCTCGATTGTCCAACTACAGATCAGGCCGCCACGCGTTCGATGCCGGTCTTAATTTCGGCATTGTACAGCTTGGGTCGGTTCAGGAAGGCTATGTGCTTGCCTTCGGGAACAATCCCACCCTCCATCGGCCCCTGGTCATTCTGCCAGTGACTCCGGGAGTTTTCACCTACGAAATCATCGGCACCCGAGCGGATGTAATACCAGGTGACATCAGTGAGTCTCTCTATCGGATCATGAGAGAACACGTAGTCGCCCTGGTTGATCCAGCAGCTGGTTTCCCAGGTCTCGTAGCTCTGCCAGAGTGCTTCGAGCTGCTGTCGGTTGGCGTCGGGATCGATTAGGGCGGGCGCATTGCGGTCGAACGGCGGGTGATACCACTGGTTGGTGATACCGCCCAGGGGGAGCCACGAGAACTGCTTCAGAATCCAGGGGATTCCGATGACATCGCTGCCCGAGGCCGGTGCGTCGATCAGGACAACACCGAACTTGCGCGTGTCGCCGCTGACTCTCAGCTTTTTGATGATGTCATAGCTGAGCAGGCCACCGAGTGATGCGCCAACGAAGATGACATGCTCGTCATCTGCGATTCTCGCGATCACGAAGTCCTCAATCTTTTTGCTCGAGAACTTTCCCGAAGCATACTCGATCACGTCAACATTCTTTGCTTCCGCCTGAAGCATTGCCAGCATGCCGGCCGCCTGTGCGGACGGAGACGCGCCGGCTCCACCAAGGAAGACGATGCGACCTACCTTAGTACCCGTGCCCTTATAGGACTGAACTGTGGGTTCGTCCGACAGGGCGAGGCGAGAGGCAGCATCCAGGCCGATGTAGGCCAAGAGGGGGCTGATTGTGACCATGAAGATCATGAACAGGCCGATGTAGCGGGGAATCCGCCACATCCAGCGGTACAGATGGCGGATTGCCTTGAAAGGCAAAAGAAGCCAGCGCACAGGCTGTCCCTTTCTGTAGTCGAGTTGTCGAGGTGCTTGATTTAATTATAACATATTTTAACTATAAAATCAATTTCAGGATTGCTTTATGGATACTTGTTTGCTATACTGAAAGCACTCAACAGGGGAACGTATACAAACTAACAGAGTAATATCCCCGTCTTGTACATGGTGTATAAAGATATCATTTTCGAATGTAACAAAAGGAGAACAATATAATTATGGGTCAACGACGACTCGCTGGCGCGCAATCTGACGACATGTCAAAGCGGCCAAACTCACAAAAACCAAAGCCGAATAACAATACCGTGCTTGCAAATACTAGTACTCGTAAGGGCGAAGCCTTCAGGGCGCAGCGTCGCACCAGTGAAAACGTCAATCTTCGTGCCAGTCAGCACGTGGTAAACGTACCGGTTAACAAATCAATCTATAACGGCTACCAAGGGCGTCAATTCAGCATGGCTGATCAACCAAAACGCTCTCGCAGCCCACGCCCAACCCTCCGGGTTATGCCTATCGGCGGCCTTGGCGAAATGGGTATCGGCAAAAACATGATGGCGATTGAATACGATAATGACATCATCGTTATTGATATGGGCTTTTTATTCCCCGGTGCAGATTACCCAGGCATCAACTATATTACCCCCGATATCAACTACCTTGAAGAAAACAAGCACAAGATTCGTGGTCATATCTTTACCCATGGACACCTTGACCATATTGGTGCTTTTCGTCATCTCATTCATCGCATTCCTGCGCCCGTTTACGGAAGTAAATTCACTCTTGGGATGTTGCAACGAACCATGGAAGAAGCTACTAGTGGCTACGAACCGCAATATAATGAGCTTAACCCTGAGTCGCACGAACGCGTACAGCTGGGCGATAGCTTCTCTGTAGAGCTCGTGCGTGTTAATCACTCGATTCCTGATGCAACTGCGGTTGTGGTCCGAACACCGCTTGGTGTGGTGGTTGATACGGGTGACTGGCGTTTTGAGGAAAACCCGGTGGATGGCAAAAAATTTGATCTCGAACGCCTCACCGAAATCGCTACAAAAGAAGGCATTTTGCTCCTTATGAACGAAAGTACTAACTGTGAGTCTGAAGGAACGCACAATCATGGTGAGTTCGATATCCAACATAGTATGGGTGAAGTCATGCAAAAGTACCCCAACAGCCGCTTGATTCTCAGTTGTTTCTCTAGCCAGATCCATCGTATGCAGGTGATTTTGGAAGAAGCCAAAAAACACGACCGCAAAGTCGCCTTTGCTGGCTATAGCATGATCCAGAACCTCGAGGTTGCGCTTCGTGCAGGGGTTATTAAGGTACCAAAAGATGTTGTAGTGAAGATGGAAGACATCGTAAAACTTCCTGATAGTAAGGTGACGATTGTTTGTACCGGTTCTCAGGGTGAGTTCAATGCTGTGCTGAACCGCATGGCTTCTGGTGCGCATAAATTTATCAAAATCAAAAACAGCGACGTCGTCGTATTCTCATCAAACCCGATTCCCGGTAACGAAAAGTACGTTGTTCGTACTGTTGATGGTCTTATGCGAGAGGGAAGCGACGTTATCCAGAATGGCAAGACGCATCTTACCGGTGTCGGCCCACTCCACCTTTCGGGTCATGGGTATTACGATGATCACGTAAAGCTCGTAAATGCGCTTAATCCAAAGTATTACATGCCGATCCACGGAGAATTCCACATGCTTGTCCACAATGCTGAGCTTGCAGAAAAAGAATGTGGAATCCCGCGCGATAACATCTTTGTTTGCGATAGTGGCGATGTGCTTGAATTTGATGGTTCAACTGCCAAAAAAGCTGGCCGTATTCCTGTCGGTGGCATCATGTACGATGACAGTGGTGCAATCGTCAGCGAAGTAGTCCTAAAAGACCGCATCCACATGGCATCAGAAGGTATGTTTGTGGTGATCCTTACGGTTGCTCGCGGTAACGGCCGCCTGCTTACCAGCCCAGACATCATTTCGCGTGGCTTTATTTACTTGCGCGACAGCGAAGAGCTGATGGGAATCATCCGCCAATATCTTAAGCAAAAAGTTGCTCGCAGCTTTAGTAATAAGAAAATTGATCTTGATGTAATTAAAAAAGAGCTTAAGGATGAGATTACACACATTTTGTATGATCAGACTCGTCGTACGCCGATCGTGATTCCGGTAATTAATGAAATTGGTGGCGGGGCTCCTCAGCAAGATCGTCAGCGCCCAGGGCAGCCGCAAGGTAGTCGCCGTGACATACTGCCAAAACCTTCAGGAAAAACCTTTCCTGAGCCAGTGATTCCTGACACGGAAGTGGTCGAGCCCATGACCAAGGTCGAAGCTCGCGATTACTAACAGATTACTTTGAAATGCAAAAGCCTCACCCAATATGCCTAAGATGAGGCTTTTAAGCACTTGCATTATGTAGTAATTTTTGCTATAATATAAATTACTAAACAACAGTAAAAGCGCTTATAATAAACAGGTATGGCAAAGAGAA
Source organism: Candidatus Saccharimonadales bacterium (assembly GCA_035697325.1). NCBI lineage: Bacteria > Candidatus Saccharimonadota > Candidatus Saccharimonadia > Saccharimonadales (SeqCode) > Saccharimonadales bacterium (SeqCode). The sequence continues at coordinate 41,834 of DASSDB010000002.1, read as the reverse complement.
AACGAACCGCAAAACACAGCAGAGCTAAAAAAATAGCTCCAAAGCATAGTTTGCCAGTAGGGTTTTGGTCGCAAGTAGGGGCAGTGTTCCTTATTGCTATCTCACTTCTTTTTATTGTGGCATGGTTTGGTGCCGGCGGCCCCGTGCTGGAATGGTTTCAGAACACCGCTGTTTTAGCTGTTGGCTATGCTGTGTACGTTATCCCTCTGATATTCATTTATATCGCTGTTGAAATCTTCAGAGCCGAAGAAAACCGCTTATCGTTTGTAGTAAAACTTGCAGCCGCGCTTATTGTCGTGTGGTTTTCTGGTCTATTTGGTCTTATGAAGAACGGAGCGGGCGAAGCAACGGGCGGGTTCGTTGGCAATACTATCAATAATGCGATCCTTTCTCTGGTCGATGCCGGTATTGCCGCATTCATTTACGTACTTCTTATCGTCGTAACAGCGCTATTTATGCTGAGAGTCTCCCCAATTACGGTCATTCGTCATCTCTGGGAGCTTATGCGCCGCGACGTAGGTGAAGACAGCGAAAACGTTCAGGTTATGCGTAAAGCCGCCACAGCGGACGCCCCAAAGTCACGCACTATAGGGGAGCTCAAGTTGAACGCCGGTGTGCCGACACTTGACTCTGAGAGCGACAAAAAAACAAGTCATCTCTCAAGTCTTCGTGGGAGTGTAAAACAGGACAAAGTTGCAGAAGAGCAAGCCGCACTCGTGGCGGTGAGCGATCCCAACTGGCAGCCGCCGAGCATCGATCTGCTTGAAAAAAAGCAGTCTCCGGCAGATGCCGGTGACGTTCAGCAGAACGCCCAAACGATCCGCGATACGTTAAGTGAGTTCAATATTGATGTTGAAATGGAAGGCGCGAACATTGGTCCGAAGGTAACCCAATACACCCTAAAGCCGCCAAGCGGCGTCAAGCTGACGCGTATTACCGCGCTTGAGACGAACATCGCGCTTAACCTGGCTGCTCAAAGCCTTCGTATTGAAGCGCCGATTCCTGGTCAGCGCGCAGTTGGTATTGAAGTACCAAACCGTAAAGCGGCAGATGTCCGCTTGCACGGAATTCTGACAGCAAAACAATGGAAGAATGAGCATGAACCACTGGCATTTGCAATTGGCAAAGACATTTCTGGTGAAGCGGTCGTAGGTGAGCTTAATAAAATGCCACATCTCCTTATTGCCGGTCAGACGGGTAGTGGTAAGTCAGTCATGATTAATACGCTTCTCACGAGCCTTTTATATCGTAATAGCCCAAGCGAAATGAAGCTGATTTTGGTTGACCCTAAGCAGGTTGAAATGGCACCCTACGAGGATATTCCACACCTTCTTACGCCGGTGATTACCGAGCCTGAAAAAACGATTAGCGCCTTAAAGTGGGCGGTAAACGAAATGGAACGGCGCTATAAGCTGCTGGCTGAAGAAAAGATCCGCGATATTAAAAGCTACAACCAAAAAATCCAATCCGGTACGAAAAAGATTTCGGTCCCAGATGAGGACGGCAACGAGCAGCGTGTTGATGAAGGCGCTATGCCATACATCGTGATTGTGATCGACGAGCTCGCCGATCTGATGATGGTTGCAGCACGTGATGTAGAAGCCTTGATCGTGCGCTTGGCGCAAAAAGCCCGTGCGGTGGGTATTCACCTTGTACTTGCGACGCAGCGTCCAAGCGTGGATGTTATCACCGGCCTTATTAAGGCGAACGTACCGGCGCGTATTGCCTTTACGGTAGCAAGCCAAATCGATAGCCGCACCATTCTCGACCAAATTGGTGCCGAGAAGCTGCTTGGCCAGGGTGACATGCTGCTATTAACGCCAAGCATGAGCAAGCCGAAACGTATTCAGGGTGCATGGGTAATGGACGAAGAAGTCGTAAAAATTACCGACCATCTTCGTATGCAATCCGCACCACAATATAACGATGAGATCATTTCTCAGCCCGTTCAGCTTAATGGTAAAGGTGGCGTTGTTATGGACTTCGACGGCGGCGGTGATGACGATATGTACAAAGACGCCCTTCGTGTTGTGGTTGAGAGTGGTAAAGCCTCAACCTCACTATTGCAACGACGTCTTCGTGTCGGCTACGCTCGAGCAGCCCGTATTATCGAGCAGATGGAAGAACAAGGCGTCATTGGCCCAGCTGACGGCGCTCGTCCACGCGAAGTACTTATTACCAATCTTGACGACCTCTCTCCAAGCGCCGAAGCCTAAATCTGAGTTGAACAGGGTATTAAAGTCTAACTCCAGCTTTACTCTCTGGTAATAATGGCATAAATCTGGTAAAATAAAGGTGTTAATAACTCGGCTTGCTTTAAAAGAGCAAGCATCCAAATGGATTCCAGAGGAGGAAATCATGAAAGAATATGAACTGACCGTTCTGATTCATCCCGATTTAGAGGCTAATCTGAACGCGCCGCTCGAAAAAGTGCGCAGTATCATTAAAAACGCAGGTGGTGAGATCACTCGCGAGGATAACTGGGGTAAGAAGAAGTTGGCGTACCGCATCAACCGCGAGGACTTCGCTGTATACATCTACTTTGACGTTCAGCTCCCCGCTGATGCACCACTAAAAATCAGCAACGTACTCAATATTACCGACGAAGTACTCCGCTATCTGCTTGTAACGGTAGACGAGAAGGCTAAAAAAGCTCTCGAACAAGCAAACAGCGATGATAACGAAGCAAAAGACGAAGAATAGAAGGGGAAATCCATGGCCAAAAGTATCAATCAAGTAATTTTGATGGGGCGCCTAACGCGTGACCCAGAAACCCGTACAACAACAAGCGGTAAAACTATTGCAAGCTTCAGTCTTGCGGTTGATCGAGGCGGCCAGGATGATGCAACTGACTTCTTCGAAGTAACAGCTTGGGAAAAACTCGGTGAACTTGTGAGCCAGTATCTTTCAAAGGGCCGCCGCTGCCTTGTGCAGGGCCGTCTTCGCCAAGATAGCTGGGACGACAAAGAAACCGGCAAGAAACGCAGCAGGATAGAAGTGGTCGCAACTGATGTTACCTTTCTCGATGGCCCAAGCGGTGATGGCGGAAATGCTCCATCAGCACCTCGCGCTTCAAGCGCACCAAAAAAGTCTGACGATGTCGTCATTGAAGACATCGATGACAAACCTATTGATTTAAGTGAAATTCCATTCTAAGGAGAACCTATATGGCTTTAACGAAGCGATTTAAGAAAGACACGCCTGAGTACTTTGACTACAAAGACGTAAAAACACTACAGCGTTACATCGATGCATACGGCCAGATCGAGCCGATTACCAAGACAGGTCTAAGTACGAAACAACAACGCCAACTTGCAACCGCAATTAAGCGTGCGCGTCACTTGGCGCTACTTCCATTCGTAACTTCTAACTAGGTTGTAGGTACGCGTGGCAGAACGTGTGACAAGAAGCGCAGTTGCCGTTATTGAAACGACAGAAAGTTTTGTATTGCAGCGGCGCCCTGATCTACCCGGAAAACTAGCGTATCCGGGTATGCTTCAGTTTTTTGGCGGTCATGTCGAAAAGCATGAAGAAAAGCAAGATGAAGCCGTCGTCGTAGCGCGTGAGCTTGAGGAAGAGGCAACAATAAATCTATCACCCGAAGCGTTTACTGAACATTGGAGAGGTGAATTTGAAGGAACCGGCAAACAGGGTGAGCCTGTGCTTCGCCATGTGGCCGTGTATCATCTTGGCTTAACGGCACTGGGCCGAGAGACTATGGTTTTGAAAGAAGCTGGCGAAATCGTCGATATTCCAAAAAATAGAGAAGGTCTTGAGGCGAGTGCTCGTGAGTTAACGCCCTTTGCATACAAAACACTAAAAGGGATCATTACAGAAAGAGAATCGCAGGATGCGTCGGCTTAATATTGCGCTTGGGATTATTTGCCAGGGTACTAACTATTTGTTGCAGCTTCGTGGGGATGATCCTATGATTGGCGCTGCGGGACGAATAGGCGCCTTCGGTGGAAAGCTTGAACAAGGTGAGACGGCCGCCGAGGCGGTATGTAGAGAACTCGCCGAAGAAACAACGCTGCTTCCCGCTATCGAAGATTTGACGTATCTTGGAGAACTCGATATCATCTCTGACCATCGTCTTGAGGATGTGCAAGTTCATGCAACGGTATTTTGTCTTCAGATTGACGCGAGTGTTAAAGTGCATCCCAAGGAAGGTGACATAGTGGCCATGACGAAAGCTGAAGCGCTTGAGCAGCGTGATCGATTAACGCCAGCAACGAAAGTATGTTTTGAACGACTTATAGTATAGGAAAGGATTAAAGATATGTATCAGCCAACAGATTTGAAAAAAGGGACGGTCGTCCAGCTTGAAGGAAAGCCATATCGTGTGATTGAGTATGGGCAAAAGGTAATGGGCCGCGGGGGAAGCATTGTCAATGTCCGCCTGAAAAACTTGATTGATGGAAGCGTTATTCCAAAAACATTCAAAGGGCAAGATAAGATCGAACCGGCAGAAGTGAGTAACAAATCTGTCCAGTATCTTTACCGGGATGGCGAAACATTCTACTTTATGGATCCGGAGACATTTGAGCAATTTGAGCTTTCAAGCGATATCGTTGATACGGCTGCTGGATACCTTAAAGAAGGTGACATGCTTTCCCTTCAGTTCTTTGGCGATCTTGTTATCAATGTGGAACTTCCAAAGAATCTCTACCTTGAAGTAACTTACGCAGAGGATGTAGTAAAAGGTGATACGACCAGCAGCGTACTAAAAGATGCCACGCTTGAAACAGGCATTACCGTAAAGGTACCGGCCTTTATCAAGGTAGGGGATATCATCTCAGTCGATACCGCCACCGGCGAGTACCGCGAACGCAAAAAATAACTCACGGCTGGTGGTACAATGGATCTACGGGTATGATCCACAAAAAACAAACAGCTGATTTATGGTATACACGCTTAAAACCTTCAAAACGCGCGCTTGTTATTATTGGTGCCGTCTTTGTTTTATTTGTCGTTGGCGCTCAACTACTGTATCCACAGGGGAAGGGGTTGCCATTCGCCAGTGTTGCAGGCAAGTCTGTAAGATTAGCGACGCACGATGAGATGACAAAGGCAGTCGTTGACGCATTTGCAGCGTCACGTGTGAAGTTGACGGTAGGAAAAGATATCTCCGTAGAGTTTGATCTGAAACAAGCAGGGGCCGAGCCTAACACCGAAACCATGGTGGCTCGATTGAGCGATTATCCTCTGTGGCAGCGGTTTATCCCAGGTTCTATCTTTTGGCAGCCTAGTGCGGTCACACTAGCGGACGTTTACTTTACGAATAAACCGTTCAAAGATTTTATTGAAACGAAAGCTAAAGAACTTAGTTTTCCTCCTCAAAATGCAAGATTGGCCATAAAGGACGGCAGGCTTACAGCCAATGAAGCGGTAGAGGGGAGTGATGTGACATGGAGCGCACTGCTTGATACGGTAAGCCGGGCGCAGATCACCCTTGGCACAACGACTACGATTGAGGCACCCTCAAAGCGATTGAAAGCCGAGCGTTATTCAAAAGATCTTGCTTCAGTGCAAAAAGATGCCGAGGCAGCGCTCGGGCATAATGTATCACTTACCGCAGGGAGCAAAACATTCACGCCTTCTAAAAATGAAATCGCATCATGGATTCTTCTCGACGACAACGGTGGCAAGGTGACACTTTCTGTTGATAAAGAAAAAATAAAGGCGTACCTCACCACGATTAATAAAGAGGTAGGTGTGCCAGCAGGTCAGACGAATATTTCTATCGTTGATGGCCGCGAAACGGGGCGCGTGACAGGTGAAACTGGCCGTGCGATCGATATTCAGTCGGTTGCGGATCAGCTCGCCATGAAAATTTTAGTACCACCGGCCACGATCGCATTATCTGCGCCGTTTGTCGACGTTCTGCCAAGCGTCATTTTCAATAGTAAATATACGACATCGGAGGCTGGCTTAAGGGCATACGTTGCCGACGTAGCTGCTACCAAGAATATTCGTATCTCTATTCAGCAAATCGACGGCCCAAGGTGGTCGGCAGCTGCCCGCGCCAACGAAAGCACGCCTAGCGGAAGTACCTACAAGCTCTATGTCGCACTGGTGCTATTCGATAAGATGGATAAAGGTGAGATCCATTGGGATGACCCGATGCTCGATACGACTGTGGCGGGCTGTTTCGAGCGGATGACCGTCGCGTCAACCAATCCATGTGCGGAAGCCTGGATCGCGCAGTTCGGCCGTCAGTATATCAATGATTTTGTTCATGCACGCGGCTTTAGTAGCAGTACTACATTTACAGCGAATGATGCAAATCGAAGCACCGCAGCTGATCTTACAAAATATATGACAGGCTTGTTTGATAGCAGTTTGCTGAGTGGTGTCCACCGTGACCGTTTGCTCGATTCGCTTGGTCGCCATCCGTACCGCTACGGCATTCCTACCGGTAGTCAGGGTGTAGTGCACGATAAAGTGGGATTTTTATGGGACTACATCCACGACACAGCTATTGTGCAACATCCTAAAGGCACGTATATTATGACAGTTATGACAAAGGGATATTCGTATGCGACGATTGCTGCCATTACCCGTGAAGTAGAAAGAATTATGTATCCATGACCAAGATCCGATTAGATATAGCACTGACTAAGCAGGGAATTGCATCAACTCGTTCGCAGGCCGAGAGCTGGATTCGCCTTGGCAAAGTGACAGTCGATGGCAAATCGGTTACAAAGCCAGGTTTTTTTGTAAGCGATACCGCTCGCTTGAAACTCGAAGCCGACGAACAGTATGTGAGCCGGGCGGGATTGAAGCTGGCAAGCGTTGCTAAGCTGCTGGGCCTCCGGTTTGATGATGCACTTGTTCTCGATGTAGGGAGCAGCACAGGTGGCTTTACCGATTACGCTTTGCAGCACGGTGCTCGCAAAGTACTTGCCATTGATGTCGGGACCGAGCAGCTCCATCCGAGTTTGCGTGATAATTCTAAGATCGAACTCCATGAAAAAACGGATATTCGAGAGTTCTTCAGCGAAGAAAAGCCGGATATCATTGTGATCGATGTTTCGTTTATCAGTCTTCGCGAAATCTTACCTCATCTTGCCAAAAACTTATGTGGTCCAAATACACGAATCGCAGCTATGCTGAAGCCTCAGTTTGAGGCGGGGAAGGACCAGACGAACAAGGGAGTGATTAAGAATGATGCGGTTCGTCGTCAAATCTTAAAAGAGTTTGAAACGTGGGCAAAACGATACTTTGTCATACTTGATAAGCGCGACAGTGAAATAGCGGGCAGCAAGGGCAATCGCGAGCGCTTCTATCTTTTAAAAGTCGTTAGATAAACGGTGATTGACTTCTCGTGTTTATTGTGCTATTGTAAATTTAAGACACCCATAAAAACAAAAATAATGACACATATATCGCCCGAACAACTCGCTGCAAATAGGCAGAAAGCACAGGAAAACCATCGTCAACTTGCGTTAGAGCATCAAAGACGACTACACGGTATTAGAGAGTTGCGCACGAACCCGAATGAGTTATCAATTCATGAGCGGCGTGAACGATTCGAGGATGCGCAAAGGTTTACAGCGAATCATGAAGGAGTACGTAATAATCGGCGTTTCTTCACCAAAAGGGATGCCAGTGGAGTAGAAACTCCTTATGCGGCGTTTGTCCACCCTGAGGTGTTTGCACCATATGGCTATCTTGGCAGTAACTTCTCGGAAGTGGCTGAAGATCCAAGCAAAAGAAATGGCGCTCAGCATATGGCCAATTGGTTTGGTGAAAAAATTGGCGGAAGTGCCAATATTGCTATTTTTGCAATGGAAAACGGTGATGCTATCGCCATGCGCCGCTTAAAAGCGGGTGACCCCCGACTTCCCAAGTCAGTTATCCAAGCACAAGAACAAGCCAGGGCGAGGGGTATAGATCCTGATCTCAGCGCAAATTATCAGTATTTCGAGGTGCGTTCATCTAAATCGTTGCGCGAAGGGAACCGCCACGCCAATCAAGGGAGGCTGATCCATTCCAGTGCTCTAAAAGAGATGGTTGTTATCCCTGGTCTTCCCCTGAAGTTTAACAAGGATGAACATAGCGGTGTTATTCCGCGGGAAACTGAGGAGGCGGTTGCGGCCGTCTTTACACTCGATGACACAGAAAAAGGCAAACTGCCAGATGGACGGTTGGGTATAATGAATGATCCAAATAATAACCTTAACGATTTACGTGAGGAAGTGGGAGAAGCTCTAGGCACGGGAAAAAGGGTAGTTCGAAGTTTAGGAAATGTAGGACTACGAAATGGAGCTCCATAGGAATTAAAAGTCCCTACACCTTATACGTTGAAGCGAAATTCTACGACGTCGTTCGGCCGCATGACGTAATCTTTGCCTTCGGTGCGAACCTTTCCGGCGCTTTTTGCTGCTGCTTCTGAGCCTGCTTCGATAAGATCGTCATAATCAACGATTTGAGCGGCAATAAAGCCACGTTCAAAATCCGTATGAATAACACCGGCGGCCTGAGGCGCGGTAAAGCCTTTTTTGATAGTCCAAGCGCGAACTTCCTTTGGTCCGGCTGTAAGGTAACTTTGAAGCCCAAGAATGTCGTAGGCAGACTGGATCATTTGCACAAGCCCAGTCTCATTTACGCCATAACTTTCAAGCAGCTCTTCGGCATCACTTTCGTTGAGACCTTTTAGTTCTTCTTCAAGCTTAGCGCAGACAAAAACTGCTTTGTTTGGTGCGACAAGATTGATCAGCTCTGTCTTGCGGTCGTCGTCGGTGAGCGTCTCTTCATCAACATTAAAGGCGTAGATGACTGGTTTGGCAGTTAAGAGATGAAGGTCATTGATATACTCTTGGTTGAGTTCGCCCGCCTGCGATAGCGGAATGCCTTTTTCTAGCGTGCCCTTTAAGGTGAGAAGATAATCAACGCCAGCCCGAGCCGCGGGATTTGCCTTAGCTTCTTTTTGAAGTTTCGGCAGGCGGTTTTCGATGCTTTGGATATCGGCGAGAATAAGCTCGGTATTAATGATATCAATATCATCAGAGGGATGAATACGGTTGGCAACGTGAACAATATCGGTATTCACAAAAGCTCGGACGATGTGAATGATGGCATCGCACTCACGGATATTGGAAAGGAATTTATTGCCCAATCCTTCTCCCTTTGACGCGCCCGACACGAGCCCAGCGATATCAACAAAGGTGACGGTTGCAGGCACGACCTTGGCGGCATTGTACATCTCTGCGAGCTTCTCCAGGCGCTTATCCGGTACAGGAACAATGCCCGTATTAGGCTCAATGGTTGCAAATGGATAGTTGGCAGCAAGAATATCATTGTTTGTAAGGGCGTTAAAAAGCGTGGATTTCCCCACGTTTGGAAGGCCGACGATGCCGATTTCTAAACTCATAAAAACAATTATAGCATCAACAGAGGTAGGAGAGAAGCACTAGTTGACTATCTTAGCTTTTTGTGATATGATTTTATTAAAGTAAAGAAAAACAAATATGCCCGTAGAACAACTTGCTACATCCACTTACGAACAAAAATCAGAAACATCTGCCGATAAAGCTATTTCCCGCGTTGCTTAGACTCGAGGTGTGTCGCTGGAGCCGCAACGGTTAAGGCAGCTTGTGGCACAGGCGGAGTACCGACGTGAGTTAGAATCTAAGGGTGTAGTTTCAAAATTTCAGTTCGAGGATGGGTTTAATGGTATTCGTATTCAAAAGCCCGAACAGGTAAAGGGATTTGAAGGTACTGTTTCAGGTGTCGATTTTACCCCTATGCTTGACATGGACGACGATGACTTTGTAAGCGGAGCTACCTATGCTGGTCCTGAGCACGCAACAGAAATCACACTTATGGGCATAAGAGGTATGCAGAAATTACGCGCTTCTCGTAGAGGCAGGTCTTTTGGAGCGACCGGATATTTTATACGCCAAAACAAATCCGACCATGCAATTATGGCAGAGCGCATGGGCATGTACTCTGATACAGCCAGGCAGGGTAGTAATAGCACTACTGCGCATGAAGAAATGAGAAACCAGAGCGAAGTGCTTATATCTGGTGCATTTGAAGAAGTGAGCGCGCGTCTGTTTTCGTCTGATACCCAGCGACTCGAAAGATTACTTTACTCGGCGTCAAGCAGCAGCCAAGCCAATGGGTCACGTTGCACTACAATAGTGCCGTCGGCTTATTCTAAAACATAGCATGCCGATAGAAAGTGAGCTTATATGAGCCGTATAACAGGTAGAATAAAACTGTTAAGATGAAAATATGAGATATGGAACGTTGACGTTTGAAGAGGCACTGGATAAGCCCGAACTTTTAGCTGGGCCGACCCTAGATTATTTAAAGGCTTATCAGCTCCGCGATGTGTGGGTGAGTGGGATCGATCCGTCGCTGGCAGATACGGCTGCGTTTTGTGATGCGTACGAGGTCAGCCTGGGAGTATCCGCAAACTGCGTGGTCGTAGAAGCAAAACGAGGCGAGCGGGCGTGGTATGCTGCCTGTGTTGTTTTGGCAACGAACCGAATCGATGTGAATGGCGCTGTGCGAAAGCTACTTGAAGCTCGCAAAGTTTCGTTTGCACCAATGGATTCCGCGATTAAATTAACTGGTATGGAGTATGGCGGGATTACTCCTATTGGGCTTCCGCCGGAGTGGCCGATATTTATCGACGATCATGCTATGAAGCAGGAAAAACTTATCTTGGGGAGCGGTATTCGTGGTTCGAAAATCCTAACGACAGCAAAAGTCCTGGGAGAGCTATCGGGCGCCCAAGTGGTTGCTATCGTCAAGAACTGAGATAGGTAAGTTGCTATTGCCATTATGCTTATGCTACTATTAGCTCAAAAGTAACTAAGGGCTAGGGCACTCATAAAAATGAAAAAGTACCTTCGATACATTATCCTTGGCGGCATCATTGTCGTCGTTGTGTGCGCAAGTTCTGCGATCGCGGTATGGCTTAGTTTCCGCAATAGTTCAGAGTCAAATCAGCAGAGTGCGAAACAGCAAGAAGCTACTCAGGAGTCAAAGCAGGTAGAAAACAATACTACGGAGGCTGATAAGCTAGCCTACGGTGGTGATGTTCAAGGCGGAGTGGAGGTGCTCGATAACGCAATCAAAAATAGCGCCGATTCTCATGCGAAATTTCAGTATTATTCGCAAAAAGCACTTTTATTATTCAATAACAATAAACTGAGTGAGGCTCTTGTGGCGGCCAAACAGGCATTCGAACAAGAGCAGACGAAAGATGGTGCGGCCTTTGTGGGTCAGATCGCACGGCAGCTTGGCGATCGGGCGACGGCGATTGATTACTACAAAAAAGCCATCAATCTTGTTGATACCAGTAGTAGCCCTATGGGAGAGAAAGATAAGAAGTATTATACGAGTATCGTTACAGATCTGGAGGCTGGCAGGTAATGAAAACGAAGCGCCTTGATCTGAGTTGGCTAGGGAAGAGGCATTTCTTTATTTTGGCAGTTATTGCCATCCTTACGTTCAGTGGGGTGTATGCTCTTACATCGACCGCAGCCTGTTATCCGGGGTCGGTCACAAACAGAACATGTTATCGCGGTTATTTCTCCAACACCTATGACCCTTGGGGTGATAACGTGCTGCCCGAGATAAAAAATGGTCAGGCATTGCCAACGGTTGATGTGTATAACGCCGACACGCTTTATGGTGCCCTCCGTGCCGCTTATTTTAGCGGAAATGCGCAGCGACGTACTGGTGCGGCTTTCATTTACAATACAATGATGGGTAATGACGCTCCCGGTATAGGGAAGAATGTGAGCGAAGCCCAGTGGAATACTCTATATACGTACCTAAAAGCTCTTGATCAGGCGGGCAAGGTTGACTGGTATGGAAACGTTAGTGCAGATGTCAATAGCTACTGGCAAGGCCCCGACACGGATGACGATGCCTATTATGGCGAATTCAAAAATGAAGCTGGTATCCAAATTCGAGACTACAATAACAACGTGGTGTATAGGCTCCTTCGCCGCTGTGCCAACCCGATCGGTGATTCTATTGGTATACCTGCGCCACAAAACTATACACTGACGCCTCAGGTAAATGCGATTACGCCGACTGAGGTCGAATCAGGTGCTAAAATGACAGTTACTTCTAGTGTTAATAATGTCGGTGATGTGGCGAGTGCGTCAACTCAGTGGGAGATCACGCAAATCACCGTAAAACCTGGCAAAAAGGCACCGCATGAAGATGAAGGTCCGACAGCTTCTGGACAAGCACCATGCCAAAGTAACGGAGGTGCGCCGGTAGGTAACTACTTTACGAGTGCCGATGCAACCTGTCGCAATGCAGCCAAGGGCTCAGGCTCGTTTAACTTGGGCTCGCCATCGCAAAACCTTAAGCCAGGCGTAACAGGATGGGATATAGGTGATGTTCCGGTAGGAACAAGAATTTGTTTTGCGCTTTCTATCCAGCCGCGCTCCAACACGGATGCTCAGTGGGGCCATTCAAAACCCATTTGTACGGTAGTGGGTAAAAAGCCAAAAGTGCAGATATGGGGTGGTGATGTAAATGTCCGCGGTAAAATAGATACGAGCACCTCAACAAAAGACGTAGGCGGTACGCAGCAAACCTTTGGAAGCTGGGTGGAATATGGTGCGTTTTCGGTAGGTACAAACTCACGATTTGCTTCAGGCTCGGGGTTGAACGGTCAAACGGATAACAGCCAAACGGCATGGAGCAAGCTGACCTTTGCGAACAAAGATGATACGGGGGCAGATTCGTTCGGTCAATACACGACAGGCCCGGGCTTCCCGCCAGTACCTAATATCGCAAGTTTCTTCAGTTCACTTTCCAATAAACAGCCTGTAGGAGCAGGGAACGACATCAGTGGACCTGGGTTCGGATATACGAACGGCAGTCCGATCGTCGTGAATACAGCAAACGACTTTACGATAGGAACAAGCAACATCCCTGCGAAGCGCTCTATAATTATCATCGCTTCAGGTACGGTAACGATCGACGGTAATATTAGCTATGCGAACGGTCCCTTCTCGAGTATTCAAGATGTTCCACAAGTTGTCATTATTGCGCAAAATATTCAGATCCGTGATACGGTAGGCCGCGTGGATGCATGGCTTATAGCGAGCAATACGATAAACACCTGCTATAACTTGGTAGGAAATCCTACTTCAAATAAGTGTGGTGCGCTCCTTGAAGTAAACGGACCGGTAGTGACCGACAGGCTGCTCCTTAACCGTACGGCGGGTTCAGGCACAGGACCTGATTCGGGTGCTCCTGCTGAGCGATTTAATCTTCGTGCTGATGCTTTCTTGTGGGCTAACTTGCAAGCCAAGGGTGGCAGTAAGGCCCAGACGGTCTATACTACAGAACTTCCTCCTCGTTTCTAGTTATCTTAGTGATAGCACTTGCCAGATAGCATGATGCTTATGTATAATAAAAGCCAATATGGCATTACTCAAAGGCGTGGGCGACTTCTTTGCACTTGATATAGGTACCAATGCGGTACGTGTAGTGCAACTTGCTCACAATGGCCAGGATAACTGGACATTGCAACACTACGGATACGCTACAGTAGATATGAAAACGACTGCGGCCAACACCAAAGAATCAGAGCGACGTCTTGGCGAGGTGATCATGACGGCGGTAGGGCAGAGCGGTATTAAAACCAAAAATGTCGCTATCGGTTTGCCTTCTCAAAAAACATTCACAACGGTTATTGATGTTCCGATGATGAGCGAAGCCGAGCTTCGTACCACTATCAAGTATCAGATCGACCAATACATACCGATGTCGATCGATGAGGCCAAGGTAGATTGGGTACTCCTCGGCCAATCGGCACATAATCCACAGCAGCAAGAGGTACTTTTGGCAAGTACGGCTAATAGTTATGCTGAAGAGCGGCTTGAATTCATTGAAGGACTGGGGCTTAACGTTATTGCCGCTGAACCTGATCCTATCGCAATTGTGCGCTCCCTACTTCCGACCGGTGTTCAGGATGCGCGATTAATCATTGACGTGGGTGAGTTGGCTACGAATTTGGTGGTTACATATGCGGATGCGCCGCGACTTGTGCGGACCATTCCAACTGGCCTTCAGTCACTTGTGAAAGCTGCTGTGCAAAACCTTAATGTACAGGAAGATCAGGCTCGTCAGTTTATCGTAAAATTTGGCCTAGCTCCCGACCGGCTTGAGGGTCAGGTATTTCACGCAGTAGAGAGTGTACTTGATGGTTTTGCGGCTGAACTTGTAAAATCTATCAAGTTCTTCCAAACCAGATACCCCAATACTCCCGTAGGAGGCATTCTCCTCTCTGGGTACGCAAGTGTCGTGCCGAAGTTTGGCGATTATGTTACTGCTAAAACCGGTGTTCAGTCAACTCAAGCTAACCCATGGCAAAAAGTACGTGTTTCTCAGGGCGACCAGCAACAGCTGACACCTATCGCAAGCGAATTCGCAACGGCCATAGGCCTTGCACAGCGAGGTGAGAAGTAATGATTGAAATCAATCTTATTCCTGATGTCAAGCAAGAGCTACTGAAGGCTCAGCGTGTTCGCACGAGCGTCATTTCAATGGCAATTGTCGTTGGTATTGTGGCAGTTGGTATTGTTGTGGCGCTTGCCATGTGGGTATTTGCTGTTCAGGCAGCGCGAGATGTTATTACGGATAATACGATCAAAAGCGAGAGCCAAAAGTTATCAGGCGTTGAAGATGTCTCAAGTACTCTAACTATTCAGAATCAACTCTCTAAATTAGTTGCCATGCACGATGGAAAGCACATTGATTCGCGAATTTTTGACATCCTCAATACTATTAATCCTTCGGCTCCGAATAATGTTTCAATTACTAAACTTACTTTGGATTCTGCCGATTCGACGATTAAAATCGAGGCCCAGGCAGTTAATGGGTATCCGGCACTCGAGGTCTTCAAAAAGACAATTAATGCTACCAAGTTTGAATATACGAAGGACGGGAAGAAGCAGTCTGTCGCACTCGCGACAAGTATGAGTGATAGCGATCGCAGTTATGGTGAAGACGCAAGCGGTGCAAAGGTGCTTCGATTCACTTTGACATTTGAGTATCCGGCGGAATTGTTTGCGCGAACAGCCCAGAACGCGACGGTCGTTGCCCCTGAAAAGACGAATGTGACCGATTCTTTCTTAGGAGTTCCGCAGAGCTTATTCACACAGCGTGCTAGTGACACGGGATCGGGGAATTAGGTATGGTTGAACAAGGTACGGCAATTCGAAAACGACAACAGATTGCGAAGGCAAACCGCATGATGTTCTTATGGGTGGCCGGCGTATCGGTAGTAGTAGGAATCTCGATCGTTGCCTCACTCTTCCTGTTGCAAAAGGCATGGTTCAACGAAAAGGTATTAGCCGAAAAAGGTAACACAGCAGCAACGCTGACAAATAACAACAAAGTTATTGGCGAACTAAAAGACCAAGTGCGTGTTCTTAATACCAATGATGCCTTGCGGTCAGTGATGACGCCAGCAGACAGTCAGCCGGTGCAGGTTGTGCTTGATGCGCTTCCATCCGACGCGAACTCATCGGCCTTTGGTTCGTCCTTACAGGAAAAATTCCTTAATGGCAGCGGACTCACTATCGAATCGTTGAATGTTGATCCTGTGCAAGGCGTTGAGTCACAGGATACGCAGAACGTACAAGACGCCTCGAAGACAAGCACGACAGAAAACGAACACCAGATCACGTTTAGGTTTTCGGTCAGTGCGGATGTAAAGAATGCGAGTGCATTTAAAGAGCTCCTTCGGAAGCTCGAACGCTCGATTCGCGCGATCGATATTACCAATCTTTCCGTAGAAACGCAGGGCAACCGCATTATACTCGCAGTGAATGGCCGTGCATTTTATGAACCAGCTAAAACAGTTGAGCTAAAGGACAAGACGGTAAAACAATGAAAAAATCCGACATTGCAATGATAATTCTCATCGCCTCAGTAAGTGTTCTGATTGCTTATTTTGTCGCCAAGGCAATTATTGGAGATGTAGGCAGTCAGACAGCAAAGGTGAAGACGACAGATAAAATAACGACTAATATCGATGAGCCTGACCCAACGGTATTTAATAAAGATGCCATCAATCCAACGGTTGAGGTTATCATCGGCAATAATCAATCACAGGGTCAGTAAGCGAGCGATATGGCACTACTGACGAGTGACATTCAAGAAAAACTCATCACTCTTCTGGTTGATGAGGGGCTTGTCGCAGAAAATGTACTGCGTGCAGCTGAGGATGACGCCGCTAAAACAAATAAGCCACTTTTCGCCGCTCTTACCGAGCAGGGTGTTGTCGATGATGAACTGCTGACACACGCCATTGCTCAGGTTTCGGGCGTACCGTATGTTAATTTGAGCAATAGTCTTATCAATCAAGACGTATTACAGCTCTTGCCTGAGGATATCGCCGAGCGCTTTATGGCCGTTCCGCTGGCAGAAGTGCAGAATCGTTTGGCCGTGGCTATGATCGATGCGAATAACGTCCAGGCTGTGGATTACTTAGCTAATCGTATTCAGCGCCCGATCAAAGTATTCATGGCGTCAGAGGCAGGCGTCCGTCATGTGCTCGATCAGTATCGCACGGACCTTTCCAGTGTGGGTGAGGCAGCCAAAGCTTCTCAAGAAGAAGCAAATAAGGCAAGTGAAAGCGATATCAAGACGATCGTTCAAGATTCGCCGATCAGCCGGGCACTCAGCACTATCTTGGAATATGCGGTGAAAACTCGCTCAAGTGACGTTCATATCGAACCGCTTGAAGGGTCGCTTAAAATCCGTTGCCGTGTTGATGGTGTACTGCGCGAAGTGATGCAGCTACCTAAATCCATCGAGCCTGCGCTCGTAAGCCGCATTAAAATCCTCTCGAACCTCAAAATTGATGAACACCGTATTCCACAGGATGGTCAATTTACTGTCAAGGTTGCGGGAAAAGAGGTTGACCTTCGAATCGCTATCAGCCCAGTTGTTTGGGGCGAGCAAGTGGTTATCCGATTACTCGATAAATCAGGTAATTCTTTCGATATCGAACAAATGGGCTACGCTGGGCGCGCGCTTCGAGCGATCCGAAAGGGGATCAAGCGCCCGAATGGAATGATCCTCACCTCTGGTCCAACTGGTTCGGGTAAGTCCACTAGCCTCTACGCGCTCATCAAGGAAATCAAAAACGATACAGTTAATATCGTGACGCTTGAAGATCCAGTTGAATACAAGATGGATGGGGTAAACCAAATCCAGGTAAATGCCGAAGTGGGGCTTACCTTTGCCAACGGGCTTCGCTCAATTCTTCGGCAAGACCCCGATATTGTGATGGTGGGTGAGATCCGTGACGCTGAAACTGCGCAGTTGGCTGTGCAGGCGGCGCTTACCGGCCACTTGGTGTTCAGTACACTTCACACTAATTCGGCAGCTGGTGTGCTACCTCGACTTCTTGATATGAACGTGGAGCCGTTTCTGATAGCGAGTACGGTGAATACGATTATCGGACAGCGATTGGTGCGTCGTGTGGCCGCAAAACGCGATGCATACCAATCTTCACCGATTGAAACGCAGAACATTATGACAACCGTAGGCCATCTTTTGCCGAGGACTAAAGCAGATGTGGCTCGAGTTTCAGAAGATTTAGGCTATAAAGACTTGCCCCTGGCGGGCCAAAGCGCTTATACTTTAGTGAAGGGGCGGGATACACCGCAAACGCCTCGGGGTTACTCGGGTCGTGCCGGGCTCTACGAAGTGATGGATGTCTCCGAAGAAATCCAAAACCTTATCGTATCGCGGGCAACGAGCCGAGAAATCGAGCGCAAAGCGGTAGAGCAAGGTATGATTACCATGCGTCAAGATGGATATCTCAAGGCGCTCCAAGGGATTACAACACTTGAAGAAGTAAACCGCGTGACGGCCGATACAGCATAAGAAGGGTGGAGAAAAATGAATAGTCAAGAATTACGTATAGAGGTATTACTAGAAGAAGTAATTAAAAAGCGTGCCTCGGATCTCCACTTACAAGTTGGGTTGCCACCCATGCTCCGTGTTGACGGTAGCCTTTCGCCGATTCCGGGTTATGGGCCGCTCGATGAGCCGGCCGTAGAGGGACTTATCTTTGCAATCCTTGATCAAGACCAGCAGCAAATCCTTCTTAAAGATAAAGAATTTGATTTCAGTTTTGCCTTCGGCACGCTTGGTCGTTTTCGCGTCAATGCCTTCCATGAACGCGGTAACCTTGCTGCGGCGCTTCGCCTTATTCCAAATGAGATCAAGTCAGTGACGGAGCTCGGTATGCCGCCAGTGGTAATGAGCTTCGCGGATTACCCGCGCGGATTGGTGCTTGTAACTGGGCCAACCGGTTCGGGTAAATCAACGACGCTTGCGGCGCTTGTCGATAAGATCAACAGCGAACGTGCTGATCATATTATTACAATTGAGGATCCGATCGAGTTTACTCATAAGTCAAAGAAATCAGTGGTGGTACAGCGTGAAGTTCACTACGACACCTACAGCTTCTCTGCGGCGCTTCGTTCCAGCCTCCGTCAGGACCCGGATGTCGTGTTGATTGGTGAGATGCGTGACCTCGAAACCATCTCAGCAGCTATTACTATCGCTGAAACAGGTCACTTGGTATTTGCGACACTCCACACCAACAGTGCGGCTCAGAGTATCGACCGTATGATTGATGTATTCCCGCCGCACCAACAGCCGCAAATTCGGGCTCAGCTTTCCAATATCCTTATGGCTATCTGTTCACAGCGTCTCGTGCCGGCCATTGGTGGCGGTCGTGTGGCCGCAGCCGAAGTGCTTATTGCCAACCCCGCAGTGCGCAACATTATTCGTGAAGGCAAATCGCATCAGCTTGATGCTGTCATCCAGACCGGTGCTGACCAGGGTATGCAAACGATGGACCGTACACTCGTCAGTCTTATCCAAAACGGAACGGTTACTTACGATGATGCACGTGACTTTGCTGTTGATTTAACGGAGTTCGAACGCTTGATGCGAGGCTAGTGGATGAAAAAATTTAATTACGAAGCGCGCGACACCTCGACGAACAAAATCGTCAAAGCAACCGTCCAGGCGGATTCTGAAAACGCGGCGGCGAAACTGCTTATTACCCAAGGGTTTACGCCGCTTAATATCTCTGAAGTTAACGAAGAGGGAACATTCCTTTCGCGCCTCACCGGGCGGATTACAGCGAAGGATAAAATCGTATTTACGCGCCAGCTTGCCACGCTTATCGGAGCCGGGTTACCGCTTACGCAAAGTCTTCATACCGTTCTGGAGCAAACTGAAAATAAGCGACTCCAAGGGGTAATAGAGGACATCATCGCTGCTGTTGAGGGGGGGAAATCACTTTCCGATGCGTTTGCTCAGCATACTGAGGTCTTTGATAAGGTGTTCCTGGCGCTCATCTCCGCGGGTGAGGCCTCCGGTACGCTCGATGATGCCCTAATTCGCATTGCGGCACAGCAAGAAAAAGATGCCGCGACTCTCAGTAAAATTCGCGGAGCTCTCACATATCCGGTGATCGTGCTTGTCGTTATCTTCGGTGTCATGGCGTTCATGCTCTTTACCGTGGTACCTCAGGTAGAGAAGCTCTACCATGACCTTAAAAAAGAGCTACCATTTCTTACGCAGGTTATGGTATCAGTCGCTGATTTTAGCGCCAGGTTTTGGTGGCTCATTATTATTATCGTCGGGGTAGGAGTTTACTTTCTTGTACAATACCTTAAAACAGAGGACGGGATTAAATTCAAAGATACACTTAAACTCAATGTGCCTCTTTTCGGCCCGATGTTTCGTAAGCTTTACATGGCCCGATTCGCGCGCACTGGCCAGACCCTTCTTGCCACCGGTGTCGCGATGCTCGACATGCTTCGTATTAGTAGCGGAGCGGTCAATAACGTTGTTGTCGCAAAGAGTATCGATCGTGCAGCCGAGAAAGTAAAAGGGGGAAAATCACTTTCTGCCGCTTTGCAACCTGAAGATTATATTCTTCCTCTTGTCCCTCAGATGATCAAGATCGGTGAACAATCCGGCCAGATCGACAGTATGATGGGGAAGACCGCACAAGTATATGAAGACGAGCTCGATGAGGAGATCAAGGCCATCTCAACAGCAATTGAGCCGATTCTCATGGTTATCCTTGCGGTTGTGGCTGGAGGTATGGTAGGCGCCATCCTTTTGCCTATCTACAGCCTCGTGAACGGCATTAACGTATAGACAAGCCAGCACAGGTAGAGTACTATAAACGTAAGCGTTTTACGCAAGGTATAAACGGTTCATAGAAAGGTGGAAAAGATTTTATGAACGTACAACAAAAAAATAAAGAAAAAGGCTTCACCATTATCGAGGTGGTTTTGGTGCTCGCCATTGCTGGACTGATCTTTTTGATGGTCTTCATTGCACTCCCGGCACTTCAGCGAAGTCAGCGTGACACACAGCGAAAGCAAGATCTGAGCCGTGCACTAACAAAGGTAAACGATTACCAGTCGAATAACCGAAATGCACTACCAGCTGAAAACAATGCTGCCTGGAATAGTTTTGCAACGACATATCTTCGAGCAGGAGGCGATTCGTTTGCCGATCCGAGCCGAGGTGACTATACCTTCAATGTGACAACAGCCGATCCAACGTTTGGCACAGACACCGCAGTGATTACTGTAGCAACCAATAAAACATGTAATGGTGAGGGGCTTTCAGATGCAGGCACTCGTAAAGTTGCTCTTCGAATTAAACTTGAAGGTGGTGGTATCGCCTGCGAAAACAACTAGTCTGGAAAAATAATACAAAATCCCGCTAATGAGTAGCGGGATTTGTTTATTATCTAAAAACCACGAAGCTTAGTATCTGTACGATATTTAGAAGTGAACTCGCATAGCACGAGTATCTCATGTATGATAGTGCTTATGGATCAGCCACTTGTCTATACGCTACTTGTCGTTATCGGCCTTATTATGGGGAGTTATTCAGGGGCGCTCGTATGGCGCCTCCGAGCACGCCAGCTTGTTGAGGATAAAGCGGCTGGCGAGAAGGTGAATAAAAAAGAATACGAAAAGCTCGTGCCTCTTCGTGAGACGACGGGGCTTCAAGATCGTTCCAGGTGTTTACACTGTGGTCACGAACTTGCTTGGTATGATTTACTGCCACTCGTGAGCTGGGTAAGCACAGGAGGGAGATGCCGGTACTGTCATAAACCGATCGGAATATTTGAACCTCTTATGGAATTGGGGATGGCTGCCTTTTTTGTGGTGTCCTATGCGTTCTGGCCGATTACACTTCACGATCCATTCGAAATAGTCCATTTCTTGCTTTGGCTTGCGGCTGGTGTCTTACTTGTAACGCTTTTTGCTTATGACACGAAGTGGTATCTGCTTCCGAATCGAATCGTTTTTCCATTTATAACCGTAGCCGGAGTAGTTGCCCTTTTAGGTATTATGTCCAAACATGATATTCCAGCTGCACTGCTCAGTCTCTGTCTCTCGGTGGCTATTTTGAGCGGGCTCTATTTTGTATTATGGGTTGCCTCAAAAGGGGCTTGGGTTGGATTTGGAGATGTAAAGCTGGGCTTAGGACTGGCTCTTCTGCTCGGGCAATGGCAACTGGCTTTTCTGGCCCTGTTTGCGGCAAATCTTATTGGCTGCCTCATCGTCTTGCCGGGAATGTTTACGGGCAAGATAAAACGTACCTCGCGTATTCCGTTCGGACCCTTGCTTATCCTTGGCACGATACTTACCATGCTCTGGGGTCCGAGTCTCATCCAATGGTATTTCATGACATTCGCTTAGGCCAAACTACTTATGCTATAATGAAGCCCAAATGGGCAAGCACACACAAACAGGATTTACAATTATAGAGATAATGCTCTTCCTGTCCGTCACGGGCTTGCTTGCGATAGGTATTTTAGTAGGGTCAGGCGTGGCAATCGGGCAGCAACGGTACCGAGATAGTGTAAATAGCCTTAAATCTTTTATTCAAGATCAATATAGTGAAGTGACGAGCGTTGATAATAGCCGATCCGCAGGGTGGACCTGTGACACAGGTGCTGTTGTTACTGAGGTAACGAGCGGGCAGCCACGTGGAACAAGCGACTGCGTCATTATTGGAAGAGTGATAACCGTCGATGCCTCGGGGACGAAGCTAACGGCTTCAAATGTGGTCGCATATCGTACTCCGGGGGCTGCTGTGCTTCCAGGAGATATCGCGGAAATCGCAACCAACTATCGCATGAGTATCTCGCCGATAGACCAAGTCACCCAAGATGTTTCTTGGGGCGCACAGATCGTTCGCCAAAAGACGACGCAACCGTTTTCGCTCTCCATACTTATTGTTCGCTCTCCTCTGAGTGGATCACTATTCACTTTCACGACCGAAGGAGCGACTACGAATCCGAATGCGATGGTGACAGTGAGCAACACCAGTCAACCTCGCGATCTATGTGTTAACGCGGACATAGGCTCATTCGTGGGAAGACGTATGGAAGTTCGCATCGATGCGTATGCAACCAACCAGGGTGGGGTACTGATTCCTCCCGAAAGTGAGAGCGTATGCGACTAAAGCAGCGGGGCGACACCATCATAGAGGTGCTTTTTGCCGTAACAGTATTTGCTATGGTAGCAGTTGGCAGTATGGCTATTATGAATCAGGGAACGGCGTCGGCTCAGCGGGCGCTTGAAATTACACTTGTGCGGCAACAGATCGATAGTGAAGCTCAAGCTATCCGATATATCCATCAGGCATACATTGCGTCGTATCAAAAGGATGGCACGCCGCCTACGGGCATTGCGGCAGAATGGCCCAAACTTACCAACAAAGCAACGGGCAAAGGTGCGAATGGCGCTTCTGACTTTGGGGCGACTAATGGTTCGGCCTGTCCTTCTACAGTGCCCGGTGAAAAACCATTCCTTGTTAATGCCCGTACGGCTCAGCTGTGGAATGGTGCTCCTTCAATGTCCGCGCCTCCCGGTGGATCATTTCCGCCATTTGCGCAAATTATTTATAATCCAGACTCCAGCATCAATAGTGCCTACGGTCTGTGGGTTGAAGCGGTTCCATCTACCAACGTTGATGGGCCGGGGTTCGTTGATTTCCATATTCGTGCATGCTGGGACACCATTGGGAGCTCGAATCCCGTGACATTAGGGACGATTGTGAGGTTGTATGAGCCGCGATAATAAAGGATTCACCCTTATCGAGCTGATGCTTGCGATGACATTTATCGCAGTATTACTGATCGCTATAGCGATGACAACGATTCAGGTGAGTAATATCTATAATAAAGGAATAACGTTGCGTGAGGTAAATCAGGCCGGTCGAAGTCTTAGTGACGAGTTTCAGCGGAGTATTGCAAACGCGGTTCCATTTGATGTAACGCCGAAGGTCGATAGCTCTCCTGCAACGGCGACCTCTAAGTATGTAGTGCGTCCTGGTGGCGGACGCCTATGTTTGGGCAACTACAGTTACGTCTGGAACTACGGAAAGGTGATCGCTAGCGGATCAGATATATTCAACAAATATGACGATGGAAGTACTGTACGATTCGCGAAGGTTCTTGATCCGGGGAGCGCTTTGTGTGAAGATACTACGAAGCTAATTAAGAGGGCGGATAGCAGTGATTTGCTTTCGAGTGGCGATCGAGATCTTGTTATCCATGCTTTTGACATCAAAAAAACCGCCGACGATACCGGAGTAGGCCAATCCCTTTATGCCTTGTCATTTACTATCGGCACCAACGATAGAGAACAACTGACGACCAATGATGCATCGTGCAAGCCGCCGTCTGAAGGAGTTGGAGATGAAGCGTATTGTTCAGTGAATCAGTTTGATATAATTGCGCGAGCCGGGAACGCGGCGGGAGGTCAGTAATGAAACGAATACATATGAACCAGCAGGGAGCGGTGTCGCTTTTCGTGGTCATCTTTGCTGCACTTCTCCTTACGATCGTCACGGTTGGGTTTGTACAACTTATGCTTCGAGATCAACGTCAGGCAACCATGAACGATCTATCTCAAAGCGCTAACGACGCGGCACTTGCGGGTATTGAAGACGCCAAGCGCCTCCTTGTGCTAGACGAATCGTGTCGTAACGGAACGGCCGCCTCAACTGTTAATTGCGCAGCAATAGCAAGCGCTCTTACGCCGCCTCCTGGGCAAAATGAGACAGATTGTGATGCATTGGTAAAAGCTGGACTTGTCGGCCAGACAAATAACGAGACGATCGTTCAGCAGTCTATAGGGGATAACGCTGCCAAACTCGATGAGGCCTACACATGCGTCAAAATAGGTGTCAATACTGCGGACTATACGAATAAAATCGGGACGAATCAGTCGATCCTCGTTCCTATTGCCGGTGTCGGAACGTTCGACAGGGTAGAGGTAAGCTGGTTCAGTCGAAGCGACGTCTCAGCATCTACCAATAGTACTGTCGTTGGATTTCCAACAACAGGAGCAGATGTGAGCCTTCCACGAATTGGAAGCAAGTGGCAGCTAAACTATCCACCGCTCCTGCGCACGCAACTTATTCAAACAGGTTCAAGTTTCTTGCTCAGTGACTTCGACGATAGCCAGCCGGGCAATAGAAGCAATGCTAACACACTCTTCTTGTATCCATCGGCTACAGGAGTGCCGAATAAGGATTTTGCACTCGATGCGCGAAAGGCACCTACCGGCACGCCGCAGCAGGTACTTTGCAACAACGATTTCTTAAGCGCAGAGTATGTTTGTAAGGCGACCATAATGTTGCCGACCCCTATCGACGGCAATACGGCAAATCGCAATGCATTCCTGCGCCTTACCGCGCTCTACAATGGCGCGCATGTCAGCGTCAAGTTGAAAAATGGATCGGACGACGTTTACTTCAACCGTGTACAGCCACAGGTCGACTCAACTGGTCGTGCCAATGATCTTTTTCGCCGCGTAAAGGCTCGGGTTGAGCTACAAGGTGACTTTACGTATCCTGAAGCCGCGGTGGATATGAATGGCGATCTTTGTAAAAACTTTACCGTTACTGACGCCGAAGATGGTTACTCTAACGGTGGTACCTGTACACCGTAATTATTCGGTGTCACTATGGAATTTTTCGTAGACTTCGCGAAGATGTTCGTCGGTAACGTGGGTATATGCTTGGGTTGTGCTAATGTTGCTATGGCCAAGCATCGACTGTACGCTTCGCAGGTCGGCACCATTCATAAGAAGATCGGTCGCGAAACTGTGACGCATAGTATGAGGGCTGACATGTTTCGTAATCCCCGCAAGCCGTGCATACTTTGAGATAATACGCTGAATACTACGAGCGGTTAACCTGCGGTAGTCGCCAGTAGTACCCGATATGTTATTGCGGCTGTAGCTTAAAAAAAGAGGAGGAAGGTTATCGAGACGAGCCTTTAGGTAGTCTTCAACTCGTAGGGCTGCTGTCTCACCAATAAATACCGGACGGTCTTTCTGACCTTTACCGCGAACCATAAATTCACGGCGTCTTGTGTTTACATGGTCGCGGTTGAGGTTAACTAGTTCTGATACACGGAGGCCGCTAGAGAAAAGAAGCTCAACAATGGCTCTATCGCGCAAACCCTGCTCGTCATCAAGAGGGATAGCGTCAAGCATACGGGCTACCTCGTCAAAGTGAAGAAAGGTGACCTGCTTTCTCGATATCTTGGGAAGCTCCACTTTTTCGGGACTGAGGCTTGGAATGTCACGTTTAGCGAGATAATTCAAGAACCCTCGCAGTGCGATAAGATGGTAACTTTGAGTAATTGTTGCCAACTCATCCTCGTTGTTATTTTTGTATCTGTTAAGCCATAATCTATATTTTCTCAAGACCTCTGATGTTATTTTATCTACAGTTATATCATTCGTAAATTCAACCAGGCGCTCCAAATAGAGACGATAGTTCTCTGCGGTCTTAGCAGATCGTCCACCCTCTACTTCAAGGTGTTCAATATAATCGAGGATCAGTTCGCTTAAATACATAGTATTAGCATAGCCTAGATAAGAGCTCTTGGGTATAATAGTGGAGATGAATGTTATTGAAGCTATTGTCCTTGGACTGGTACAGGGGCTCACTGAATTCATACCAGTAAGTAGTTCGGGGCACCTCGTTATTGCGCAGCAGCTATTCGGTATGGCACCCGACCACTTATTCATTGAATTTATTAACTTCGGAACACTTTTCGCGCTGGTTATTTACTTCCGTAAGCGCATCATTGAAATTTGCAAGGACGTATTTGTTAATCGTAACTTCATCCTGGCACGCAACATCCTTATTACAGCCATTCCGGCCGGTGCAATTGGCTTTTTCCTTTCTAATTTTATTGAAACATCACCTTTCTTTAGTAGCTTAATTGTCGTCACAGTCGCACTAGCGACGGTAGGGGCAATTATGGTTTTGGCCGACAAGTTACCCAAGGCCAGCCCTAAAGAACATGGCCAGCATTTAGGACCATCGCGTGCATTCTGGATTGGTATTGCGCAAGTGTTTGCACTTATCCCAGGTGTTTCGCGTTCCGGCTCGACAATTATTGCTGGACGCTTGGCAGGGCTTAATGCAGCGGCGGCAGCAGAATATAGTTTTTTAGTGTCACTTCCTATTATGATTGGCGTTTCAGTAAAGCTGCTCGTCAAATCAAGCGACCGTGCCTACCTGTTCGATCACTTACCAATGTTGCTTTTAAGTAATGCTGTCGCGTTTATTTCAGGACTTATTGCCGTAGGTTTCCTTATGAAATACTTATCCAAACATGGCCTGGCGTTATTTGGCTGGTATCGGCTTGGCCTCGCGGGTATCTTAACGGTTGTACTTTTGCTAAAATAAGAGACGTTACAAGCAAGTAGGAGAATAACTTATGGAACGAACACTGGTTGTTTTTAAGCCAGATGCTGTACAGCGCGGCATTGTCGGGGAAGTCTTAAGCAGATTTGAAAAAGTTGGATTAAAAATCGTAGCGATGAAAATGGCTAATCCGGATGAGGATCACTATTTCCATCACTACGAAACAATTGGCAAGATGGTTTCGAGGCGAGGCGAAGACCAGTTTAAGGTTCAGCTTGGCGCAATGCAAGAGGGTCCGGTTATCGCAATGATCCTAGAGGGAGTTGAAGCTGTTGTTTTAGTACGCAAAATGGTTGGCGCGACCAATACCAAAGAAGCGGCACCGGGGACAATCCGTGGTGACTACGCCCACGCTAGCCTTGATCATGTCAACGCTCATAACGTAGCACTGCCTACTATCCTTCACGCGTCAGGTGATCCTGATGAAGCAAAGCAAGAAATTGAACACTGGTTCTCTGAAGATGAAATTTATGACGAATACCAGACTGTTCACGAGTACTTTACTCAGCCACGTCCTGGCAGCGCCCGCAAATAGGGGCATCCTTTATGAAAAAACAGCGGTCAGGCGGCCGCTGTTTTTATGCTATACTAACCCTAATACGCCTCGGTAGCTCAATTGGATAGAGCAGTTCCGTCCTAAGGAAAAGGTTGCAGGTTCGACTCCTGCCCGGGGTACCAAAGGGGAATTATGACTAAAAAAGACGATTTTCAACCAGAGTTTGACGGTCAACGCGCGGACGAGCAATTATTATTTATCTTTCGTCGTCATATGATATCTATGCGAAAGGGATTTTATCTTCTTCTTATTCCGTTCGCTCTTTCGGCCATCCCGCCGCTTATCTGGCAAAATACGATTGAACTCTTTCTTCTTCCGATTGCTGGTTTGATCATTGGTATTCTGCTGTTTGCGTACCATTTTATCATGTGGTATTTTACCATCTACATCGTGACCGACCAGCGCATAAGACAAGTGACGCAACATGGTTTCTTTGGAAAGGATGTGGTGGAGCTCAATCTATCAAAAATCCAAAACATAAGCTATAATATACCTGGATTCACGGGAGAGATATTTGGATTTGGGACAATCATCATCCAAACCGTTGTTGGCGACCTCATTATCAAGAAGGTTGATCATCCCGAAGAAATTTATAACAAGCTCCAGGACGCAGTATCTGTAGCGGTGGGTAACGAGAAGCAAGGGGATTATGAAAAAATTACGACTTAAACGACGCGATAAAGCAAGCAAACAAGCACCTGCTCGTATAACCAACGAAACCGTCGCAGAGCATCGTGAGCGAATCTTGGCTGGCGGTCGTCGCTTCAAGTACCCGATGCAATATGCCAAACACCGTCTTGTTTTTAATACGATTTTGGTCACAATCGTCGCACTGCTTCTCGTTGTGCTTGTAGGGTGGTGGCAGCTTTATATCGTTCAAAATACCAGCACCTTTTTTTATCGGGTAACACGTGTATTACCGCTACCGGTTGCATCTATTGACGGAGAGTCGGTTCGTTATGGCGACTACCTCATGTACTATAATAGCTCGGCTCACTACTTACAGCGAAGCGAGCAGCTCAATCTTAGCAGCGAAGATGGCAAGCGGCAACTAGATTTCGTAAAGCGAAAGTCTATGAACACCGTTCTTGCCGATGCCTACGCTGCTAAACTTGCACACGATCTTGGTATTACAATATCAAACGATCGGATTGATAAAGTCATTGATGATGATAGAAATACGGCAAATGGTCGCATCTCTCAGGAGACATACGACGCATCTGCCCTTAACGTGCTTGGTTGGAGTCCCGATGAGTACAGAGAGGATGTAAAAGCGAAGCTCACACGCCAAGATGTGTCTTACTCAATTGACACACAGGCCAAGCAAAAAGAAGAAAAGGCGGCCGAGCTCATTAAAACGGCTGGTCCCGACTTCGATAAAATTGCGGCCGAGCTTAGTGGTGAGAGCAAGGTTGAATCGGGAATTTCGGGACTCGTTTCGTATACCAACCGTGATGGTGGCTTGAGTGCTGCTGCGGTGAAGCTAAATAAAGACGAAGTATCTGGCGTTATAAAAACAACAACAGGTGATGGCTATTACTTTATCCGTCTGCTTGAAAAAACCGATACTCAAGTAAGCTATGCTTTTCTAAAAATACCCCTTACGGAATTTAACAAACGCCTTACGGAATTAAAAAAGGCAGGCAAGGTGAAAGAATTTATTCAGATCCCTGAAGTGCAGGCTCAAGGGGTTACTGATAACAATAGTCAAACACAATAAGGAGGGGTGAAATGTACACACTACCGGATTTACCATACGAATACGATCAGTTGGGTAAGTATATCAGTAAAGAAATCATGCAACTCCATCATGATAAGCATCATCAGGCATATGTTGACAAGCTTAACGCGGCTCTTGAAGCCGCACCGGCTTTAAAAGAACGTCCTCTCGAGACGCTCCTTTCGGACCTAGGCAGTCTACCCGAGTCGGTTCAGGCGGCTATTCGAAACCAAGGTGGTGGTCATTATAACCACAGCCTATTTTGGCAATGGATGTCACCGGACGGAGGCGGAGAGCCGACTGGTGATCTGGCAAAGGCGATCACAGATCGTTACGGAAATTTCCAGGCATTTGTAGATGAATTTACAGCAAAGTCTCTTGGTGTATTTGGAAGTGGATGGGCGTGGCTTCAGCCGAATCTTGATATTATTACAACACCAAACCAAGACACGCCCCTTAGCCAGGGGTTAGAAGCGCCTCTTTTGGGCCTCGATGTTTGGGAGCATGCTTACTATCTTGATTACAAAAACAAACGTGATGATTATATTAAAGCATGGTGGAGTGTAGTAAATTGGGACTTCGTCCAAAGTCGTTACGAGTCGAAGTAGAACTATCGAGTCACGCGAACAATAGAGTGGTCCGGATTCTGGTAAATGAAAGCGTTGACGAGCGCGATGCTCGCAAGCGTATGTCCAGCGCTTATTTGGCCGTCGAGCATTAGCTCTTCGGCTTGGCCAAAAGTGAACCATCCTTGGTCAAGGATAACTTCGCTTTTCTCGTGACTGCCGTTCCCGAAGGGTAACGCTCTTGAAAAATCATAAAAAGCGTGCGTTGACCCATACGCTTGTCGAGTGCAACAATACCCACGGCAAGGTGCTCATCGTCAATATAGGTGAAGATTAACACTATCTTCCCGGTGGCTTACGACTCACCTTGAAAATTATCGGATAGCTCATCCAGCATCTCCGTGATGTCATATCAGAAAGTCTATCTCTCTAAGCGAAAGACACTTGTATCTCGAAGTTTGTATCCACGCTTCACGTACATACCCCGAGCGCCTTCTCGGTGGGAACTCGAAGTGAGGTTGATGTTCTTAGCTGGGCTTTGTCTACTAGCACTCTCCGCTATATCCATTAGCCTTGAAGCAATACCTTTCCCTCGATAAGCCCTATCAACCACAACGTCTTCTATCCAGTCCTTCTGCCCAACCAAGATGACCATGGAGCAGAGAAGGGCGGTGCCGACTATACGATCACCATCCAGGGCAATGAAGATTCGGGTGTTGTTGGCCAAAATATATTCAAGCCACTCACGATTGAGCGGCTTAATATCTGGAGATAACTGGGGAAGAAGACGATTAAGGCTGCTAATAGTAGAAGCCGTGACGGCATCTGGAGTCAGTTCAGTATAGTGAATTGCTTGCATCTACGAATATGATGACATGGAAAGAAGGCAGAATCAATGTCCACTCGTCAGTACATACAGGTATTCACCGGGACGGCCATTCGGCCTTTGCGTCGAGGTCCTTTCAACAAAGTATAAACCTATCATAGGCTCGATTGTCTTTATAAAAAATTCACCCCATCAAGGTGTCATAAGACGATGAGGTGAATTTGAATCATATCTTGGCGGGCCCGACCGGATTTGAACCGGCGATCTCCTCCGTGACAGGGAGGCGTGATAACCCCTTCACTACGAGCCCATGATGCTATCTTAGCTCCACACATGATAGCAGTTTTTGCCTTGAGGCGCAACAGGGAAAGAGACTATTTGTTGGATGTCCGGGCGGTGCTATAATAACCAAGAGACTTACATAGATGCCGCTGTAGCTCAGCTGGTAGAGCGGCGCTTTCGTAAAGCGTAGGTCACCGGTTCAAATCCGGTCAGCGGCTCCATGGTCGATCTCTTATAGGAAAAATATGAAAACAGCAGGCATTAATTACATTAAACTCATTATCGCCGATAGGGCGCTTGCGTTGCTGCTTTTGCTGTTTATTCTCATTATCGTAGCTTACTCTATCTATGTGGGTGTTTCCTTGAGGCCAAGTGACCTTCAAGTGGCGGTGCACTATAGCTCGTTCGGCGAAACAAGTTTCTATCGCGATAAATGGTATTATTTTATTAACTTCATCGTTGTTGGTGCTCTGATGGCAATCGCGCACACTGTCTTAACGGTGAAACTTTTCACTCAGGGTCGTCGTACGCTTGCACTGGCATTTGTTTGGTTTAGTATCCTCCTTGCGGTTATTGTCTGGTTTACAACTTGGGCAGTCCTAAGGGTGGCATTCCTTTAATCTATGCTAGATCTAGAGCTACCTCTAAAAAAACGTACGCGGTTCTACCGTTTTTTTGAAATGCTTCCTGCTATCTTAAGCTACGGTATGCTTTTGTTGCTTGTTATACTATCTTTCTTTAGCCCACTAGCGGCAGCTGTCTATCTACTCCTCATTATCATTACGGTACTTGTAAAAGCTATAGGTATCGCAATCCATACGGTTGGCGGCCGCAACAGGCTTGATAGAGCTCAGAACGTTGACTGGCGTGCAAGGCTTCTCCAGCTTGAGGATCCGGTGAAGAGCTACAAGCAGGAGAAACTTGCTCGCTCCAAAGGGTTCGGATTCGAAGTTCACAAAGAAAATCTTCGTCTTATGGCTGCCGACCCGGCGGCGTTTCCAAAGCCCTCGGAGGTATATAACGCCGTTATAGTTGCCGCATATAACGAGTCCTACGAAGTCATCGAGCCGACCATCCAGTCCGTCTCTGATACAACGTTTGATAATGATAAGCTGATCGTTGTTTTTACATATGAAAGCAGGGGAGGCGAAGCTATCGCAGCTACGGCGGCAAGGCTGAAAGAAAAGTTTGCTCATTCATTCAAAGCGTTTCACGTTATTGAGCACCCTGACGGCCTTCCAGACGAGATTCGAGGTAAAGGAAGCAACATTACGTTTGCCGGACATTTCTTAAAAGACTGGCTCAAAAAGGAAAACATTGAATACAAAAATGTCATTGTCACTACTCTCGATAGCGATAACCGTCCCCACGCGACCTATTTTGACTATGTAACGTACGAGTATATCGTGCACGAAGATCGCAAGCATCTCTCATACCAGCCGATAGCCCTTTTTTTGAATAATATTTGGGATGCTCCGGCACCGATGCGGGTGTTGGCGACGGGCAACTCATTTTGGAATATTATCAGTTCAATGCGGCCTCATACGCTAAGGAATTTCGCCTCCCATTCTCAGCCCATGGATGCATTGGTTGAGATGGACTTCTGGAGTAAGCGAAGTATCGTAGAAGATGGCCACCAGTATTGGCGAAGTTATTTCTATTTTGGTGGAAACTACTCTGTTATACCAGTGTATGTTCCAATTTATCAAGACGCCGTTCTTGCGGACACTTACCCTCGCACCCTTAAAGCCCAATTTATTCAGCTTCGAAGGTGGGCATATGGCGCTTCAGATATACCTTACGTTGCAACGCGCTTGTTCTCAAAGCAAAGGAACGTTCCTTTCTTTGCGGGCTTAGCCCGGCTCCTTCGCCTTGTTGATGGGCATGTTACGCTAGCCAGCGTACCAATCCTTGTAGCTGTAGGGGGCTGGATACCGCTTCTTGTTAACAGTCAGGCTGCTCGTGATATTGCCGCGCATCAACTTCCAGAGGTGGTAAGTGGAGTGCAGAGGGTGGCGATGATAGGCCTGGTTATTACTATCTTCTTGGCGTTTAAAATGCTACCGCCTCGTCCAGAAAGATATAAGCGGCATCGGACCATCTGGATGCTTCTTCAATGGGGGCTCATGCCTGTCACGGCGATCGCTTACAGTGCATTTGCAGCGTTCAATGCACAAACACACCTTCTCCTCGGCAAATATCTCGACAAATTCGATGTCACCGAGAAGGCGACTCATCAGTCGGTTGCCCGCGCCAGGCGGTCGAAGGGCGTCCACGGCGCTGCCGGGTTGAAACGATAAGCTGATGTTGCGCAGCATATTGAAGGGCTGCCAGTTCGTCAAATCGCTTTAAAACTCCGTGTGCGCAGGCTGCTATTTCTTCAGGGGTGAGGACCTCTACCTGAGTAGAAAGGGTAGTCTCGATAGTTCGGGCAAGCTCTAGCGTGTGGAGCTTTGCGGATGTTTCGGAGTGAGTGAATGCTTTTGCAAGGCTAAGCGTGAGTCGCCCCAAATTGAAGGGCTCAGCTTTGTCTGGACGATGTACCATAGCATTCTCAGCCAAAGAAGGTGATTCATGGGTTGTAAAGACAACCTTACAGTTAGAACAAAAACGTCGGCGCCATATGAGTGGCTGTTTTTTCTTGGGCCGAGAGTTAACGACCTGCGTCTTTGGGTGAAAACAATTTATGCAAAACATGTCTATATATTGACATACAGCTATATAAAAAGCTAGTGGAAAACCATAAAAAAGAATGTGGATGAAAAGAGACACTCCCAGGTAAGGAGTGTCTCCGGTATTTACTTAACTGTAAACTATTGCTTATGGGTACGAACGCGAATAGCTTTTTTTGCATCACGCCAAGTCATATCATATTCAAATGAGATAGGGACTTTTTCTAGCGCAGATGGTTTGTGCCGTATGGTATCTTTAGCCATACTTTAATATTAGCATAAGCATATAAAAATGTCAATCATGCAGGATGGAGAAAATATATCATATATGAAATGAAAACAGAGATATAAAAGCTATTTTTTTCGTGGAAAACTTGTGAGAAAAAAGTCTCCTTTGTTATACTTAAGCTCATCATGAAAATTCCTATCGTCGATAAGGACGACCATATCATTGTCTATAAAGAGCGCGAAGAAGTTGATTATAGTTCGGATATCTTTCGAACAGCTTCCTTATGGATTACCAACAATAGGGGCGATATCCTTCTAGCTCAGCGCAAGTTTGATAAGAAAGTAGATCCAGGAAAATGGGCGGAAGCAGTTGGTGGGACTGTTGAGGGCGAAGACTCGTATGTAGATACGGTTCTTCGCGAAGCCGAAGAAGAACTGGGTCTTTCTGGTGTTATTGTTAAAGAAGGTCCTAAGCAATTTATCACTTCTCCTTGTGATTACTTTGTTCAGTGGTATAGTGCTACGGTAGATCTGCCAATCGAAGCATTTACAATTCAACGAGAAGAAGTGGAACAAATTGCTTGGATACCTCGGAGTCAACTATTAGAAGAGCTCCGCCATAATCCAGAGAAGTACATTCAGGTGATGCCTGAGATTTTAGCACTTTTCCCGTGATTATTTACCAAGAAGCTGGTGGATATCAGAGATAACCTGCTGACTATTCGTGGAGAGAATTGCTGTCATTCCTAGAGCTCGAGCGGGGACCAAAAACCGTTCGCGATCATCAATATAGACTATCTCTTCCGGTGAGAGATCCGCAAAGTGTTCGAGCGCTATGGTGTATATTTCACCATCTGGTTTAGCGTAGCCTACCTCGCACGATTTTATAGTGAAATCAAAGCTTTCGTAGCCACCACCTTCCCGTACCTCACGTTCAGTCGTAGGCGTAACATTCGTAAGAAGCCCGATGGGATAACTTGGCCCGTTCGTCTCTCAATAGTTTTCCAGAGAGTCTCATCGGTGATGCGGCCTCGTAGATAGTCGGGCCAGACTGACATAAAAATATCATTTACTTTATCCTTAGGCATATTGAGCGTAGTTGCAAGTTTTTCAGGAGGGGTGTATTTGGCATCGTTGCTTCGAGTCATAACACCATCATAGTCAAAAAGAAATCCGCGAATCATATACCAAACTATAGCATAAGATAATAAAAGCCCTCCTGGGAGAAGGACCTCTAATCTTTTTGGTGGGCGATAGAGGAGTCGAACCTCTGACCTCCACAACGTCAATGTGGCGCTCTAGCCAGCTGAGCTAATCGCCCGTTCAGCCTTAAATAGCATAGCAAACAGAGGAGGGACTTGCAATAACAAGGGTAAGTGATTATTATGTGATAGAGTGACGACGCGGCCCAACCATCCGCTGAACTCCGTGGGAGGAGTGACGTACGTAAACGTTGCTTCATAAGTGCCTGAGTTTTTCAGGAAGTCCGGTGGAACCGCCCATAAAAGGGTCCGAGACATGCGATATATGGATTTAACGCTATTAAAACCAGTTATCGCATGTTTTTATTATTTAAACTAAAAGAGGAGGCATTATGAGTAACGAACAATTACATGCAATGCGGCACAGTTTGGCGCATATTACCGCTTCTGCGGTCAAAAAACTTTGGCCAGAGGCGAAGTTTGGCGTGGGACCTGTTGTTGAAAATGGCTTTTACTATGACATTGATCTGGGGGCGCAGAAGGTCTCCGAGGCTGACTTCGCTAAAATTGAGAAAGTGATGCGGCAGATCATTAATGAAGGACAGCCCTTTGAGCGGTTTACGATGCCGATTGACGAGGCAATCGCCTGGGCTAAAGAAAATAACCAGCCTTATAAAGAAGAGCTTCTTAATGATTTGAAGCGCGCGGGAACAACAGTCGCAAAAGATATCGATAGTGAAGCTATGGGCACAATCGCTGAGGGCGATGCGGCTCTGGATGAAGTATCCTTCTTTAAAAACGGAGACTTCACCGATCTTTGTAGGGGCCCTCATGTGGCAAATACGAAAGAAGTAGGGGCCTTTAAACTGATGCGAGTAGCCGGCGCATACTGGCGTGGTAAAGAAAACAACCCCCAAATGCAGCGGTTATATGGTGTTGCTTTTACAACAAAAGTAGAATTGGACGACTATTTGGAGCGCCTTGAGCAGGCTAAGCAACGTGATCACCGTAAGCTAGGGAAAGACCTGGATATCTATACAAGTTCAACACTCATAGGTGCTGGCCTCCCCCTGTTTACCCCAAGAGGGACTATTCTTCGGGATAAAATTAATGAACTTGCACAGTCATATCGTAGTAAAAATGGCTATGAGAAAGTCTGGATCCCCCATATCGCAAAGTTAGACACATATAAGACCTCCGGCCATTTTGAAAAGTTTCCAGAATTACTGAGATTCACCTCAATGGAATCAGGTGACGAGCTTGCCCTTAAGCCTGTAAACTGTCCGCATCATACTCAGATATTTGCAGGCCGGCCACGAAGTTATCGTGAACTTCCTATCAAGTACCTGGAAACAACAACTGTGTTTCGCGACGAGAAAAGCGGTGAGCTCGGAGGCTTGAACCGTGTCCGCGCAATCACTCAAGATGATTCGCATGTTTTCTGTGCGGAAGAACAGGTAGAAAGTGTATTTTCTGAGCTGATAGCCAGCGCCCAAGAGATGTATGAATTACTTGGATTGAAACTTTCTCTTCGTCTTTCATTTCGGGATGACGCCGACAACTATCTTGGCGATCCTGAGGTGTGGGAACGGGCACAAGGATCGATTAAGCACTTGGCAGAAAAGTTTGAGCTTGAGTACGAAGTTGGAATTGGTGAGGCTGCGATTTATGGTCCGAAGATGGACTTTATGGCAACCGATGCTCTTGGGCGCAAATTCCAGCTTGCTACCGTCCAACTTGACTATGCTATGCCTGAACGGTTCGGTCTTGAATATACAGATGAAGCTGGTGAAAAACGCCGACCTGTTATGGTGCACTGCGCTTTGCTGGGATCTATCGAGCGCTTCCTTAGTATCTATATCGAACACACTGGAGGCTGGTTCCCGTTATGGGTAGCACCGGAGCAGGTTCGTATCCTTACTATTAATGATACGGTGCTGGATTATGTCGATGAAATTGAAAAGGTTCTTCAGAATACCGTGTTGATGCAGCCTGTTAAGTACAATGAAATTCGATTTACACGCGATGATCGCAATGAAAGCCTTGGCAAGAAGATTCGCGAGGCGACCTCTTGGAAAATTCCTGTTCAGCTAATCATCGGGCCTAAGGACAAAGAGGCGCGAGAGGTAAGTGTGCGTACTCGTGACAGTGAAGAGAAAGTTTCTCTCGATAGGCTTCAGGACTACTTGAAAGGGCTTTAAAGTGAAAGAGGAAGTTCCTGTTGGCTTTCGCGAAAAAGTGTACGAAATTATGGCGCAGGTGCCCTATGGACGCGTTATAACTTATGGAGATGTTGCTGGTCTTGCGGGTAGGGCGAATGCAGCCCGAATTGTAGGTGGCGTTGCTCATCATGGCCCTATAGAGTTGCCGTGGCATAGATTAGTGAATCGGTTTGGTGGACTGGCGTCAGGTTTTCACGGTGGTCGAGAAGCGCAGGAACAGCTCTTGGCCCAAGAGGGTGTTATGTGTACGGATTTTATCATTGATAACTTTAAGGATGTACGATGGAATCTCGATCCCCAGACCAGCTTCCCTTGGTTGTAATAGCCGGGCCGACAGCGAGCGGCAAGACTGCGCTCGCGATAAAACTTGCTAAAAAGTACAACGGTGAGATTATTTGTGCCGACTCAAGAACGATCTACCGTGGAATGGACATTGGAACGGCTAAGCCGACGGCAGAGGAACAGGCGGAAGTGCCTCACTGGGGTATTGATTTAGTAGAGCCAGGTGAACGCTTTACGGCGGCAGACTTTAAGAGCTATGCCGAGGCAAAGATAGGGGAGATACGGGCACGGGGACGTATACCGTTTCTTGTAGGCGGAACAGGGCTTTATATTGATGCGATTCTTTTTGATTATCAGTTTGGTCCCAATACTGACCCAAGCCAGCGCCAAATGCTTGAAGGACTGTCTCTTCTGGAATTACAAGAATATTGTCGCAAAAACAGCATAGTGTTGCCGCAAAATGTTCAAAACAAACGGTATCTTATTCGTGCTATTGAGCAGAAAGGTGTCAATTTAAGGAGAAAAAGTGAACCAATAAGCAATAGTATTATTGTAGGAATTTCTACGGGAAAGCCCATTCTTGATAAAAGGATTGCACTGCGAACTGAACAATTATTTCAAAACGGTGTTGTGGAAGAAGCAATAAAGTTAGGCAAAAAGTATGGCTGGGAGAGCGAAGCTTTTACGGGAAATATCTACAAAATCGTTCGACTTTATCTATCGGGAGAACTGAAGGAAGAAGAAATGAAAGATAAATTTACAACATTGGATCGTCAACTTGCTAAGCGCCAAATGACATGGCTGCGGCGAAACCGATCCATCTATTGGGCTAACTTAGGAGATGCCGAGCACTATATTTCTGGTCTACTCGCCAAGTAGTACGAAGCATGCTATTATAGAACACGAAAGTTACTCGAGGTAGAGAGATGATTGATGCACTATTTGGTTCAAAAACGAGAGTAAAGCTACTCCACCTTTTCCTGAATAACCCAGGCAAGTCTTTTTACGTTCGTGAGATTACCCGACTTATCGATGAACAAATAAATTCGGTTCGTAGAGAATTGGCAAATATGCTTAATGTAGGGATTATTACGAGTGATACGGCGGACAATAAATTGTACTATGAGGTGAATCAGAGGTATGAATACTATGTGCCGTTTCGGGCCATTTTTGCAGACGAAAAAATAAGTGAGGTGAGTCCGACTAACCGTCAGGATAGTTGGCACAATCTTCTTGAGGGGCTCAGTGGTGTTCGTATCGTTCTTCTTGCAGGCGTGTTAGTTAGGGGCTCAGGAGTTGGTATTGATCTCCTGGTCGTAGGAAACGTTTCGGCTGTGAAAGTAAAGAATGTGGTTAAGCAAATAGAGAAAATCGAGGGTAGGGAAATAAATTACAGCGTGATAAGCTACGATGAGTTCTATTATAGGCTTAGCGTTCGTGATAAGTTTATTACAGAGATATTGAATGGTAAGCATGCTGTATTGCTAGATACCGATAAAGTGCTGAAACCGTAAGAGAGGAGCTATATGTTTGATATCGAGTATAAAGGTGGAAACGGCGTGGTTATCGCCACTAAAAAAAGCGAATTGGTAATTGACCCGAATCTGACCGTCGTTGGCCTTAAGCCGCTTGTTACAAAAGGGAAAATAGAGCTTGCTACAGAGGAGCGGTTTGCTATTAATGATCCCGAGGCTATTTTGAATGCGGAGGGTCCGGGCGAATATGAGGTAGGGGACTTTTCTATTCAGGGGATAAGTGCTCATCGCCATATCGATAACGAAACTGATGAGAAGAAGTCTACAATTTATCGAATAGAAGTAGGTGATGTAAGAATTGCACTTTTAGGTAATGTTGCCCCTAAGTTGAGTGAAGATCAATTGGAAGAGATAGGTGTCGTAGATGTGTTGATCCTTCCTGTAGGTGGTGGCGGACTTACCCTTGATGCCACGAGCGCCGCTGCTATCGTCCGTAGTGTGGATCCCAAGGTAGTTATTCCTGTACATTATGCGGATAGTACGCTTACTTACGAGGTGCCTCAGGAGAGTCTCGAGGTGTTTACAAAAGAATTGGCTGCTCCCGTGGAAAAGATCGAAGGTAAATTCAAGGTAAAGGGCGTCGCTTCGCTTCCGGCTACACTTACGACGCTTGCGCTAAGCATTTCGTAGAAGTTGCTACCATAACAAAAATTAGCCTCGAAAGAGGCTAATTTTTTGTAGATATAACCTAAGCGGCTTTTGCTAAAATGCCTTTTTTCTTAAGAGTGCGAATAGCCTGAGTACTAAGGATCATAGTTACTTTTTGGCCATCGACTTCGAAGGTTTTCTTTTGTAGATTTGGCTTAAAGCGGCGTTTTGTGCGTCGCAAAGAGAAACTGACGTTGTTGCCAGTCAAAGCGCCTTTTCCTGTAAGTTCACATCGAGATGCCATAATTAATTTCCACTTATTTTTACAATCTGTACCAGTTTACCTCTTTTGATGGTTTTCGTCAAGGTGAAGCTGACTTTACTAGATAAAATAGTAGGTCGAGGTATATTCTAGAGGTAACTAGATATGAAGGAGAGACATATGAGTTATGAACCCCAAGCCCACGAAGCACAGGTAGCTATATTGCGACATCTGTTATTTACCCCTCATGCGGGTTTTGCTGAACTACAAAAAGGCACTAAGCTAACGAGTGATCACTTTAACTTCCACGTAAAAAAGCTCGTCGAAGAGGGGTATGTCGAAAAAATAGATAAGATATATCGTCTGACGCACAAAGGGAAAGAATACGCTAATCGTATGGATACTGACGAGAAAGAGATTGAAAAACAGCCCAAGGTCTCAATCGCCATTACAATTGAACGTAAAAATAATAAGGGAGAGGCCGAATTTCTTTTTCAGCAGCGCAAAAAGAATCCATATTTCGACTTTTGGGGTCGTATAGGCGGGAAAATGCGCTGGGGCGAGACGATTATAGAGGCGGCAAATAGGGAGCTGCTAGAAGAAACGGGGCTGACTGCAAAGTTTGAGTATAAAACACTTTACCATAAACGAGATTTCAATAAGCAAACAGGGAAGCTTCTTGAGGATAAGATCTTTCTGTGTGTCTATGCGACCGAATATAGCGGGGCCCTCATTGAGCAATTTGAGGGAGGAGTTAATAAGTGGATGACGATAGAAGAATTTCACCAGCAACCTAAGAGGTTCGTCAGTGTGGATGATTTCACTGATCTGATGCAAAGGGACATTCATTACGCAGAGAGACAATTCTATTACGACGAATCTGAGTATTAGTCCTGTATAATGGATATACATGGATTTTGTGCATATTCTCATCGTTTTTGGAGTTATTTTGGTGTCGATGACGCTTCATGAGGCAATGCATGCCTTTACGGGATATTGGCTCGGAGATGACACAGCTAAGCTGGAAGGACGTCTTACTCTTAACCCTTTAAAACACATAGATCCTTTCTTAACCCTTGTGCTTCCTCTGACGCTTGCGATAGCGGGACTCCCTATCTTTGGTGGCGCCAAGCCGGTTCCGTTTAATCCTGCGCGGGTACGATATGACGAATGGGGAGCTGCTCTTATTGCGATTGCGGGACCTCTTACCAACCTTCTGCTTGCATTCATCTCGTTCGGCATTTTTGTTATCTGTGGGCTACCTCAAGATGGAGTTGGCGCATTAATTCTCCATGCTGCTGTATATGTGAACCTCGGCTTTTTCGTTTTTAACATTATTCCTATTCCGCCTCTGGATGGCTCACGCGTATTGTATGCGCTTGCGCCCGAGTTTGTTCGAAGGGGAATGGAGGCGATTGAACGATATGGGATTATCTTTGTTTTTCTCCTCGTTCTTCTCCTAAGCCCGCTAATAGGAGCCTTTATGAGCTCTGCTATAGACTTTTTTGTGACAGTATTTAGTCATATCTTCAGCATTTCGTAAGAAGAGAAGTGCTATAATAAAAGAGTCCCAGGACATACCTAGGCGTATATGATTTTCCTGAATATCATATTGATAGGGAGCTTAATATGATGTATTTCCGTGGAAATACGTTGAGAGCACCCACCTTGCAATGTCGCGAGGAATATCAAGCGCCAACAGTGGTGTTCTGGGATTTTATGACGGGATGTGGCGCAGCCTGGTAGCGCGCACGGCTGGGGGCCGTGAGGTCGCAAGTTCAAGTCTTGTCATCCCGACCATCAGTATTATTTTTCAAGTCAGGCGGAAATAAACATGAACCAACGAATTGCTGTCCGAGCTATTATCCGGAAAGATGAGAAGACACTTTTGTTGCGACGTTCTACGGGACGTCCCTCAATTTTAGGTAAGTTTGAGCTTCCGGGGGGGCGCTTAGACTATGGCGAGCAACCTGAAGATGCACTTGCCAGATATTTACAAAAAGATGCCGGCTTGGTTATCCAAACAGCTCAGCTTTTTGATGTATTAACATATATAGACCATGACGATAGAGATATCCAGTATGTATTCATCTTGTACCT